>JAEYXX010000098.1 GCA_023431055.1 Pseudomonadota bacterium | reverse complement strand
GCGTGCGCCGAGCCTAATGCCAGCCACAGCAGGAGGCCCATCCAGACTCGTGGATGTCGCATCATTGCGGGTTCCCCTTGATTGTTCTTGTTATCCCGCCGGCTGAGCCTGCGGCTAAGGGATCGACTGCCATAGAGCATGCGCTGCGGACTCTGTTCGCGAACCACGCTCGACTGCTGGCAACTGCTGCCGAAACCTTTCCGTGCCTAAGCCCGTCCGGTTCCATCAGGTACTGCCTTTCGAAATCGAGTATAGACGGCGACTTTCACCTCGCAACGTAAGAGGGAAAATGGCCGAAGCCGCGCAGCCCTTGTCCTAAACGCCGCGACTGACGCGGGCTGTAGCCTTTCTGATACAAGTGGATATAGCAGACTCGCATAAGTATGAAAAAGTTATGACAATCGCGTCTTAGCCGACTGCCGGAGCCGGCTAAGGTTCACGTCCATGTCCTGAAATGTAGGAGCAGTCATGAACACCGCCGCCCTTCGTCAATTGATCACCCAGGCTCGTCAGCAGGAAAGCGGCAGCCAGGCACTCGCACACTTCCTGCAGGCCCAACTGGATCGCCTGCACCCGTCCATCCGCCTGCCCGAAGACGACGCCTCGGGCGCGCTGACGGCCTTCGTCATCGCCTATATCGAAGAGGTGCCGGACGTGCTGGACGCCGCCGCCGAGGTGGCGCGGGAAGCCGGAATCGAAGCCGCAGTGAAACCCGTGCTGAAGATCGCCGAGCATTTCTTCCTGCAGCCACCGGCGCTGATGGAAGGCCATGAAGGATTGGAAGGCCTGCTCGACGAGGCCTATCTGGCCCATCGCCTGGTGGAAGAGGTCAATGATCGCTATATCGCCCATCTCGGCCAGCCGCTGATCCCACTGGACACCACGCGCGCCAACCTGATCGCTCATCAGTTGATCGGCGAACCTTTCGCCAACCAACTCGATGAGGCTGTGCATCATGCCCTCACCGGCATGCTCGATGACGCCAGCTTCGACCAGCCCTCGGTGCAAGCCTACCGTGAGCGCCTGGCAGCGCCGGATACCGCGTCAGCCTGGAAGCGCTGGCCCTGCCTGTCGCAGCAGCTCGGCGTGGAGCTGCAACTCAAGGCGTGATCAGTAGCAGGATCAGGCTCAAGGTCAGCAGCGAACCGAGGGTGGAAAACAGGATCGCCCGCGACACTAGCGCCGCCTGGCGCTGGTAGTACTCGGCAAGCATGAACGGCCCGGTGCCGGTCGGCAGTGCACTGAGCAGCAACGCGGCATGTGCCCAGAACGGCGGCAGGTCGAGTAGCACGAAAGCGATGAACCAGGTCACCAGCGGCTGCAGTACCAGCTTCAGGGCCACCAGCGGCCAGGCACCTCCGCTCGGCCCGCTCTGCCTCTGTGCCAGGAACAACCCCAGTGACACCAGCGCACAGGGTACGGTGGCCGCGCCGAGCAGGCGCAGAAACTCATCCAGCGCTGCTGGCAACTGCACACCGCCAGACGCCCAGGCCGCACCGAGTAAAGGCGCCACCACCAGCGGATTCTTCAGCAGAGCGGTGACCACCTGAACGATAGCGCCGCCCAACCCCTTCCTGTTCTGCAAACCGACTTCGATGCATATCACCGCCAGGCCGAACAGTACGCAGACCACCATCAGCGAGGCGATCAAGGCCGGCGCCATGCCGTCCTCACCCAGTACCAGCACGCACAGCGGAATGCCGATATAGCCGGTGTTGGCGTAACCGGCGCTGAGCCCGTCGATACTGGCGTCGACCAGGCTGCCAGTGGTTTTCCAGCGATACACCAGCGTGGCCAGAAACACCGCGAGCATGCCGCCAGTAAAGGCAAGCAAGAAACCGGGCTGCCAGATGTGTGTCCAGTCGGCCTTGGCCGTAAGGCTGAATAGCAACGCAGGCAGGCCGAGCCAGACCACGAAGCGGTTCATCTCCGATGCCGCGGTCGGCCCCAGGCGATTGGTTCGCCGACAGATGAAGCCAACCATGATCAGGCCGAATATCGGCAATAGCACATTAAGAACGGTGGACATCGAACCACGCCAGCGACAGGGGAGGACCGAGACTAGGTGGCCGCGCTGTTCAGGGCAAGCGCCTACCTGTGATTCCGTAGCGCCCGCGGGCGTCTAGCTCTGACCTGCCGGGACGCTCTCCGGCCTACTCGCGAGCCCGAACATGCAAGCGCTGTTGACCGAAATTCTCGATGAAGTCCGCCCGCTGATCGGCCAGGGCAAGGTGGCCGATTACATTCCAGCGCTGGCCAGCGTGGTGCCTGACCAGCTGGGCATCGCCGTATACGGCAACGACGGCCAGGTGCATGTCGCCGGCGATGCACGTACGCCCTTCTCGATCCAAAGCATTTCCAAGGTGTTCAGCCTGGTCCAGGCCATCGGCCACAGCGGCGAGAGCATCTGGCAGCGCCTGGGCCATGAGCCGTCCGGACAGCCGTTCAACTCGCTGGTGCAGCTCGAATTCGAGCGAGGCAAGCCGCGCAATCCCTTCATCAACGCGGGCGCTCTGGTGATCTGCGATATCAACCAGTCGCGCTATGCCGCACCGGCACTATCGATGCGCGACTTCGTCCGGCGTCTGTCGGGCAACCCCGAGGTCACGGTGGACAACCACGTCGCCGAATCGGAGTACCAGCACCGCGCGCGCAACGCGGCAGCGGCGTACCTGATGCAGTCGTTTGGCAATTTTCACAACGAAGTCGAGGCGGTGCTGCGCAGCTACTTCAGCTGCTGCGCGCTGCGCATGAGCTGCGTCGACCTGGCGCGTGCCTTCGGTTTCCTGGCCAATGAAGGTTTCTGCCAGCACAGCGGCGAACAGGTGCTGTCGCCCCGGCAAACCAAACAGATCAACGCCATCATGGCCACCAGCGGCCTGTATGACGAAGCGGGCAACTTCGCCTACCGTGTTGGCCTGCCGGGCAAAAGCGGCGTCGGCGGTGGCATCGTCGCGGTAGTACCAGGTCAGTTCAGTGTGTGCGTATGGTCACCCGAGCTCAATGCAGCAGGTAACTCCCTGGCCGGTATCAAGGCGCTGGAGCTGCTCAGCGAGCGCATCGGCTGGTCGGTGTTTTGAGCCGCGCATACGCGCCGCTGCGCATGGCGTGCCCTGTCGGGCGGCCAGCGCGGTATATCGCCGCCCGCACGTGATGCGAGGCCTTACAACAGCTTGCGGTACTGCACGAACCCCGAGCGTTCACCGATGCGCTCGTAAAGCAGCTTGGCCTGGCTGTTGGTTTCATGTGTCAGCCAGTGCACCCGCGAGCAGCCGGCGGCGCTCGCCTGCTCAAACACATGCTGGATCAACTTGCGCCCGATGCCGCCGCTGCGCTCGCCCTTGGCGATGAAAATATCCTGCAGGTAGCAGTAGTCGCCGGTGGTCCAGGTCGAGCGGTGGATAACCCAGTGCACCAAACCAATAGCCTGCCCATCACGCCAGGCCAGGGCGGCGCCCATCGGCTCGGCCGGGTCGAGAAAACGCTGCCAGGTAACGGCGCTGGTCTCGGCTGGAATCTCGGTCATGTAGAAGCGCTGGTAGCCCTGCCACAGGGGCAACCAGGCTTCTTGATCGGCAGCGATTACAGGGCGAATTTCGATGCTCATCGTCCTTCCTCTGTTCGGGCAGGTGGATCAGTCGCTCATCTCACCACAGAGATCGCGCGCCAGCCAGTGCTCGACCTGCGTTTGCGGCAAACCGGCGCCGAGCAGGGCGAACAGCTTGCCCAATGCGGCCTCGCGGGTCATGCCACCGCAGGAGACCAGACCCACCTCGGCCAGACGGCTGCCGGCAGCGTACACGCCGAACTGCACATGACCCTGCGGGCATTGGCTGATCGCCGCCAACACCACACCGCGCGCATGCGCATCGCGCAGCACCGCCATCAGCTCGGCATCACCGGCCGGGCCGGTGCCGCTGCCGTAGCACTCCAGCAGCACACCCTTCACGCCGCTGTCGATCAATGAGCTGAGATGGCTCGCCTGCAGCGCCGGATGCAGCGGCAGCACGGCCAGGTTCACCCGCTCTCGCGCCTGACGGTAGTCGATGAGGGCACTGATCCCGACGTGCTCGGCCTGACGCTGACGCGGCAGCACCTGGAAGGCATCGAAGGCATCGCTGCGCAACTTGGAGCAACGTGCGCCATGCAGTAGCTGCCCGTTGAAATACAGGTGCACGCCCGGCTTCACGCCGCGGTACAGCGCACGCATGGCGCCGAACAGGTTGGGCCAGGCATCTCCACCATCGACACCAGCCGGCTGCATGGCACCCGTAAGCACCACCGGTACGTCGAGCCCGAGCAGCAGGAAGCTCAACGCCGCAGCGCTGTAGGCCAGGGTATCGGTGCCGTGCAGTACCAGCACGGCGTCGTGGCCATCGGTCTGTACCGCAATGACGATTTCGTCGCGCAGCGCCAGCCAGTGGCCGGTGTTCATGTTGGCGCTGTCGATCAACGGCAGCAGCTCGCGGAAGCTCCATTGCGGCAGCTCACTGGCGTTCTCGCCGGCTTGCTGGCTGCGCATGCGCGCCTCGAAACCCGAGGCCGGCGCCAGGCCGTCTGCGCTCATCTGCATGCCGATGGTGCCGCCTGTGTACAGCACCAGGAGTTTTTCTGGGGTTGCCATGGGCTCTCCTCACAAATCACGGGCCTGCGCGACATTCTTAACGTCGCTTACGACTGCCCGAACAATGGCTGCCAACGCTGGCAGGCAAGAAAAAGGGGGCCTCGCCCCCTTCTTCCATCTGAGTCAGATCAGCGCTGGTAGACTCGATCCCCGATTTCCGCCTGGTCGGCGGTTTCACCTGGCTGGCTACCCCAGACGGCAGGGTCGAGGTCCAGATCAGCGAACTGCTTGGCATCCAATACCGGCGACTCAACACCCGCCTTGATCTGGCTATCGTAGTCGCGCATCAGGCGCATGCCCACTTTGAACAGCAGCGCCAGAGCGATGAGGTTGGCGATGGCTAGCAGACCCATGGTCACATCGGCGAAGGCGAACACGGTGCCCAGATCCTGCACCGAACCCCACAGCACCAGACCGACCACCAGCACGCGGTAGATCATTACCGGGCCGCGCTTCTGGCTGAAGAAGCCGAGGGCATTTTCGCCGAGGTAGTAGTTGTAGATCAGGGTGGTGAAGACGAACAACAGCAGCGCCAGGCTGACGAACACCCTGCCCCACTCGCCGACCACGGCGGCCACCGCGCTCTGGGTCAGTACCACACCGGCCTGTTCCATACCCGGCTGATACACGCCCGACAGCAGGATGATCAGCGCCGTGCAGCTGCACAGGATCAGGGTGTCGATGAACACACTGAGCGACTGCACGATGCCTTGCGCGGCCGGGTGCTTGACCTCGGCGACAGCGGCCACGTTCGGTGCACTGCCCAGGCCGGCTTCGTTGGAAAACAGGCCGCGCTTGACGCCCATGATGATGGCCGCGCCGATGCCGCCGGCGAAGGCCGGCTCGAGGCCGAAGGCGCTTTTGAAGATCAAGGCGAAAGTGGCTGGAACTTCGTTGATGTTCAGGCCGATCACCAGCAGCGCCATGCCCAGGTAAGAGAACGCCATCACCGGTACCAGCACGTCGGCGAACTTGGCGATGCGCTTGATGCCACCGAAGATGATCAGGCCGATGACCGCGGTCAGGGCGATGCCGCTGGCCAGGGTCGGGATGCCGAAGGTGTCGTGCAGCGAGCTGGCGACGGTGAAGGACTGCACGGCGTTGAAGCCAAAACCGAAGGTCACCAGCAGCAGGATCGACACGACGATACCCAGCCAGCGCTGGCCAAGGCCGTGCTGGATGTAGAACGCCGGGCCGCCCCGGTAGGTGCCATCCGGTTCACGACGCTTGTACAGCTGCGCCAGGGAACACTCGAAGTAGCTGGTGGCCATGCCGACCAGCGCCACGACCCACATCCAGAAGATGGCGCCCGGGCCACCGAGCATGATTGCCACGGATACACCGGCGATGTTGCCGGCGCCGACGCGGCCTGCCACCGACAGCATCAGTGCCTGGAACGAGCTGAGCTGACCCGGCTGGCGTTTGAACGCCTCACCGAAGATGCGGAACATGCTGCTGAAGTAGCGAAACTGGACGAAACGCGAGGCGACGGTGAAGTACAGACCAAGGCCGATCAGCATCACGATCAGCAGCTTGCTCCAGATGAAGTCATTGAGAAGATCGAGCATGGAGGCTTTCTCTCTTGTTGTTCTGAATGGGAATACGCCGCTGTGGGCGGATTGCGGAATGGTTCGTGATAGAGGCCTCGCCGGGCAATTTCGCAGGTCGCGGCAAGCTGATGCGAGTTGATGCTAGAATCGCGTCATTCGCATCATCCGGAGCGGTCATATGTCCGATTCTCTCGGCAGCAACCTGAAACTGCTCTGCAGCCATTACCGCTCGATCGCCGAGGTGTGTCGCAAGCTGTCGATCAACCGCGCGCAGTTCAATCGCTACCTGGCCGGGCAGAGTCGGCCGACCACGCACAACCTCAAGCGCATCTGCGATTTCTTCGGCGTCGAACCCTCCGAGCTGGCCATGCCGGCCGAGCAGTTCACCCGCCTGATCGGTGCACGCAGCGGCGCCGCGCAACCGCACGGCGGCAGCGACCCGTTGCTGGAGCTGCTCGCCCCGTTGCGCCGTCAGGCCAGCCCGATGGAGCGCTATTGTGGCTACTACTTCGAGTACTCCAACTGCATGTCGGTACCGGGGCATGTGTTGCTGTCACTGGTGCACCTGCGCGAAGAGCGCGGCAACTACCTGTTCGAGCGCCAGGAACGCCAGGAGCGCCAGGAACCCACGCGTGGCGGCAGTGAGGACTGGGTGCGTTGTCGCTACCTGGGCACGGCGTTCTTCCTGCAGGACCGCCTGTTTCTGGTGGACTACGAGTCGCTCACCGGCAACGAGATGAGCCAGACCATCCTCATCCCCAGCTTCAAGAGCCGCATCATCCGCCTCAATGGCATCAAGACCGGCGTCTCCAGCGGTGACCGGCGCACGCCGGCCTGTACCCGCGTGGTCTGGCAGTACCTGGGTAACGAGATCAACCGGGTCAACGCCTATCGCCAGCTGATGCTCTACGCGCCGGACGACGCACGCATCGACGACGACATCCGCCAACGCCTCAGCGGTGCGCAGCTGCGTGACGGGCTGTTCGAAATGGAGTGAAGGCGGCTCGTCGAGCAGACAGCGCATGATCCGCCGGAAAGCCCCGGACCGAGCCGGCAGGTGTCCGCCTCCCCAACTCACGCAGCGCTGACCACCGAGTCCATGCCCGAGAATAAAAAAGGGATGGCCGAGGCCATCCCTGAAGGTTGAGGCTGGTGAAGGCCTCCTATGAAAGGGGTTCAGCTGCGTTTGTGCGCTGGCGCCTGGCTCGCGCCAGTGTAGAAACCTGCCAGGCCCGGCCAGAAGCGGCGCGGCGGATGCAGGGTGCGGAACAGGAACTTGACGCTGGGGGGCTGTGACGGTTGCATGGTCGTTCTCCGTTACTGCTGCAGGGGCACGAGGCGTGGGGCGATCATGTTCTCGGGGCGCAGGATGTCAGCCAGGGTGGCCTCATCCAGCAACTGCTCCTCGCGCACCAGTTCCAGCACGCCGCGCCCGCTTTCCAGGGCGACCTTGGCGATGCGCGTGGCGTTCTCGTAGCCGATGTAAGGGTTCAGCGCGGTGATCAGGCCGATGGAGTTTTCCATCAGTTCGCGGCAGCGCGCTTCGTTGGCGGTGATGCCGTCGATGCACAGCTCGCGCAGCATGTCCATGGCGCGGGTCAGCAGGCGGATCGAGTCGAAGATCTTGTAGGCAATCAGCGGCTCCATCACGTTCAGCTGCAGCTGGCCGCCTTCGGCCGCCATGGTCAGCGCCAGGTCGTTGCCGATCACTTCGAAGGCCACCTGGTTGACCGCCTCGGGGATCACCGGGTTGACCTTGCCCGGCATGATCGAGCTGCCCGGCTGGCGCGCCGGCAGGTTGATCTCGTTGATGCCGGTACGCGGGCCGCTGGACAGCAGGCGCAGGTCGTTGCAGATCTTCGACAGCTTGACCGCGGTGCGCTTGAGCATGCCTGAGAACAGCACGAAGGCGCCCATGTCGCTGGTGGCTTCGATCAGGTCGGCAGCTGGGGTCAGCGGGTGACCACTGATGATGGCCAGGCGCTTGACCGCCAGGGCCTGGTATTTCGGGTCGGCGTTGATGCCGGTGCCGATGGCGGTACCGCCCAGGTTGACTTCGGTGAGCAGAGTCGGCGCCAGCAGTTTCAGGTGCTGCAGGTCTTCGCCCAGGGTGGTGGCGAAGGCGTGGAATTCCTGACCCAGGGTCATCGGCACGGCGTCCTGCAACTGGGTGCGGCCCATCTTCAGCACATGGCCGAACTCCAGCCCTTTGGAGGCGAAGGACTGAATCAGCTTGTCCAGCGCACTCAGCAGGCTGTCATGGCCGAGCAGCAGGCCCAGGCGAATGGCAGTCGGGTAGGCGTCGTTGGTGGACTGCGCCATGTTCACGTCGTTGTTCGGGTGCAGGTGCTGGTACTGGCCTTTCTCAAAGCCCATGGCCTCCAGCGCAATGTTCGCGATGACTTCATTCGCGTTCATATTGGTCGAGGTACCGGCGCCGCCCTGGATCATGTCGACCACGAACTGCTCGTGGAACTCGCCCTGGATGATGCGTGCACAGGCAGTGCTGATTGCCGTGTGCTTGGCGGCGGACAGATGGCCCAGCTCGCGGTTGGCGTCCGCCGAGGCCTGCTTGACCATGGCCAGGCCGATTACCAGCTTCGGGTAATGCGACAGCGGCACACCGGACAGGCGGAAGTTCTGCACGGCGCGCAGGGTCTGGATGCCGTAGTAGGCATCAGCGGGGACTTCGAGGGTGCCGAGCAGGTCTTTTTCGACGCGAACAGATGCAGCAGAGGACATGATAGAGATGACTCTTGGGAAATACGGCGAGTGCCGCGATGCCCATAGAATATGGGCTCCGACCGTACCGCTACCAATGCCGTTGCTTGCTGCCCTATGCACAATCGGCATAATGTGAATGTGACGTAAAGCGCTGCCGCGGCGTACATGACCTCCGTGGGAGGGGCTTGAGCCGCGACCGCTCGCCGCTGAAGCGCCTCCCACGATTCGTGCCCTGCCTATAGTGCGTAGCCCGGATGCAATCCGGGGCAACGTGACGGGCCAACCCCGGATTGCATCCGGGCTACGGAGACTCGATGAACCTGGAAACCAAATGGCTGGAAGACTTCGTCACCCTGGCCGCCACCCGCAGCTTTTCCCAGGCGGCGGAAAAGCGCTTCGTCACCCAGCCGGCATTCAGCCGACGTATCCGCAGCCTGGAAGGCATGCTCGGCCTGACTCTGGTCGACCGCTCCTGCACCCCGGTCGAGCTGACCGAGTCCGGCAAGTTGTTCCTGGTGACCGCGCGCAGCCTGGTCGAACAGCTTGGCGAAGTGGTGCGCCACCTGCACAACCTCGAAGGCCAGCAGGGCGAGATGCTGTCGATTGCCGCCGCCCACTCGCTGACCCTGGGCTTCTTCCCGGAATGGATCGCCCGCCTGCGCCGCGAAGGCCTGCCACTGACCACCCGCCTGGTGGCGACCAACGTCGGCGAAGCGGTGCATTCACTGCGCGAAGGCGCCTGCGACCTGATCCTTGCCTATTACGACCCTGACGCGGCGCTGCAGATGGACCCGGCGATCTTTCCTTCGCTGCACCTGGGCGCCACGTCGATGTTGCCGGTATGCGCGGTCAACGAGTCCGGCGCGCCGCTGTACGACCTCGACAATGGCCAGAGCGTACCGCTGCTGGCTTACAGCGCCGGCGCCTTTCTCGGTCGCTCGGTCAACCTGCTGCTGCGCCAGCGCGCATTGCGCTCGACCACCGTGTACGAAACCGCCATGGCCGACAGCCTCAAGAGCATGGCCCTGCAGGGCATGGGCGTGGCCTGGGTGCCACGGCTGTCGGTCACCGCCGAACTGGCTCGCGGCGAACTGGCCATCTGCGGCGGCGATCAGTGGCAGATCCCGCTGGAAATCCGCCTGTACCGCTGCGCCCTGGTGCGCAAGGCAGCGGTGCGCTTGCTCTGGCGCAAGTTGGAGACGGGGGAGGTATGACGCTTCGCGGCTGAAGCCCCTAATGCGTAGTTGGTATGAGCGTGGGAGGGGCTTTAGCCGCGAGCTTTTGGTGTGCCTTATTCAGTCTTCGTGGTGTTGATTGCACCCTGATGCTCACAGAACTGTTCCATTCAAAGCGCTTTGACCAGATCACAGGCCTGCGCCCAGGTAATTGCGCCATCCAATGGATCTGTCTCAAACACCATTCGGTAGCGGTATTTTCGCCCGGCTTGTGCTTCCCAGAGACTTCCCAGTTCGATCTTTGCTGCGCTATCGGAGTTGTCTCTATCGCTGCCTTTGGTTTCCAGCAGCACAATCACCCCCGACTGTAGACACACGATAAAGTCGGGGTAGTGATTGAGCGCCCCGTTGAGCACGAAACCTTTGTTGGCAAGGTTACGGTGCCACCAGCGCACGTTTTCGCAGTCCATCAAGAAGTCGGCCATATCCTCTTCCAGGCCATTACCCCGTTCTTCACGTAGGTACAGGCTGTTTTCCGTGGCGATGGCAGAGGTGTGCCGAGGTGCGATCTCGCTTGGCAGCGCATGGCTTTCGCGCAGTTCGATCTTGCCCAGACCGAGCCATTCCTTGAAACGTTTGCGCGCGAATTGCTGAATTTCCTTGCGCACGCGTTTGCGAATGGCATCGACATAAGCGTGCTGTTGCTCTACGACCAACTCCAGATCCCCTGGGCTCAAGCGCGCCAGGATCTTGTTGATGTAGGCCAGCAAATCACTGTCAGCCAGAGGTGGCATCTTGCCGATCCAGTTGTTGACCAGACCGCTCAATTGCCGGCGTTTGGCATCCGCATCAAGGTTCGACAGATAGTCGCGCCAGCGGCGAATTTCCTGATCTTTGAGTCTTACCCGCGTGGGCTCGTAATCCCCTGCCGATTCCCCGACCTTGAGCAAATCCAGCTTGATCAGATCGCCGCTGGCCGGCGCCACGGCAAAGTCATTGACGTCGCAATCTGCAATCTGAAAGCCCGACAGCAAGGCATCACGCTCGAGAAAGACATGCCCCTGCTCGAACAGAGAGGAACCTGGCGTTACCTGAAAGAACTGCGGTAAACGCAAGGCTGCTACCTGCTCGGCAAAGGCTTGGCGAATCGGGTAGACATCCATGGCGTTCCTTACTTCCTGTGCCTGGTAGTGGCCGTTCAAGGCCTGGCTAGCCTGCTCAAGCTCGGCGTTGGCCTGCAGGGCAAACGCCAGAATATCTTCAACCGTTGCGTTGGCTGAGCTGCTAACAGGCGGTTGCGCTGGCGCCGTATTTGGCGAGTCAAAGAGCGATCCAGAGGTGCTCGGTGGTGGCGTTTTTCCTGTGCTAGGCGCCACGGCAACCGGCGCCTGAGACTCGTCGCGGGCACGGAAGTCCCGACGGCTGAAGCCGGCCCGGTTAAGGCCTGCAACGATCTTTTCCAGCGTCTGGCCGAACTGCGCTGAAGAGGTCAGCACATAACTCATGTTCAACTGCTCACGGCCATGCGGTCGCACATAAGGCTGGCGCAGGATGCGGCCAAGAATCTGCTCCACATCCACGGCAGACGAGCGATCAGCCAGGGTGGCCAGGATGTAGGCGAACGGGCAATCCCAGCCTTCCTTGAGCGCATTGATGGTAATGATGAAGCGCACCGGGCAGTCCGCCGCGCTCAGGTCGATACCTTTCAGTTCGTCCAGATTGGCCGTTTTGATCTTGATCCAGTCTTCTGGCACACCGCGATTGAGCAGTTCCGCCTTGGCCTTCTCGAAGGTTAGAGCGGCATCCTTGCTCTTGCTTTCGGCCTGCACCAGCACGATAGGTCTGATCCGGCAGCCGCCGTCTGCTTGCTCGGCGCTTGCCTCGGCCTCTAGGCGAGCGCGCAAATCGATGGCGCGGCTAAGCACTGCCTCCTGATCCGGCAGGTTTTGCACGATGACCGGGAGCTTGACCATGTGCTGATCACGCAGCGCCATCGCGTCGGCGAAGCTGATGATATTGGCGCCGTCGCGCGGCGTGGCCGTCAGCTCAAACACAAAAGCGGGGTTGAGGTTACAGAGCATCTCCTGAGAGAGGCCGCTGGTAACGTTATGGCTCTCGTCGACGATGATCACTGGATTCAGGCCGGCCATGGCCGCGACCAGCGAGGCGGGATCGGTGCCCTCTGCCAGCGCCAATGCGGTTTCACTGAAGTCCTCCAGCGCACTGTTTTCCTGATACAGCTTGCGGTTTTCTTTATTGGTCGCGCGCAGGCTGTCGTAGCTGAGCACCGTCAGCACCAGGCCGTCGCGTACCTCGTCGAGGCTGAACTGGCCGCCGGCGAGCAATTCGCTCTTGTCCAGCACCGTAACCCGGCCATCGAACAAACGGTTGAGCGTCTGCCGGTATGGGTGATCGGGGTTACGCAATGCCGTTAACACTTGCTGCAGGATCGACAATGAAGGCACAAGCCAGATGCACAGCCGTGCATCTCCCTGGCGCCGCTGCAGCCCGCGAAAAATCGTCTCTGTAGCATGCAGACCAATCAGGGTCTTGCCGCCTGCCGTGGGCACCTTGGCGCACACCTGCGGTGCGCCATGCTGTGCGGCTTTATAGCCGGGCATCTTTACGGCGCCAACCTCGTCCCAGTGGGCACGGTAAGCCAGCACACTATCGTTGCAGGCCTGCCAGCGTTTGATGAATGTCTCCAGGTCGCGGATCACCTGGCTCTGATAGTTGTTCAGTTCCATTGCGGTGACTCCTTAAAGCCGGGTGATATCGCGAGGGATCTTCTTGAAGCGCAGGTTGTGCCGGCGCATAAGCTCCTCGCCCAGCGCCAACTGATCGGCATAGAACAGGGTCGGGCCGGGCGTCTGGATCAACTCGTTGAGCAGATCCATATCCAGGCAGGTGATGCGCTCGGGCTCGTAACAGAAGAACACTCGCTGACCATTGGCTTCGCCGAGCCAGTAGCGATGTTGGGGATTATCGAGGGGCGCCAATTCCTGCCGAGGAATGCACTCCAGCCAGGCGATATAGCTACGGATGGCTGGCAGGCCGACAGCAGGGTTGAGCTGTTGCTGTGAGTCGAACAGCGGTTCGCCCAAGCGCTGGAATGTGAAGGCACCACCCAGACCGGCCACCGCCTTGTCACCCCCACCATAGCCGCTCATGACCCGCCGCACACGCTCGGCAGTCAGGCTGTCGGCGTAGTCCATCATCTCGATCAGGATAAAGCGGCGATTACCGCCATCCTGGGCATTGAGTTTGAGGACCGCATGAGCCGTGGTACCGGAGCCGGCATACGAATCGAGCACCACAGAATCTTTATCAGTTGCTAAGTGCAGAATTCGCTCTATCAAGCTGCTAGGTTTAGGCGAGATAAATACATCTTTGGAGTTCGAATAATTGATCACTGACAAGAGCTCTTTCTTGGCGTCTTGTGTATGCCCAACTTCTTCGTAAGGCCAAAGAGTTTGTGGTACTACGCCTTGCTTTACCTCTGACAAGAAGCGTTTTAAAGCAGGTACGCCATTGCCGTCTGGTCCCCACCAAATGCGATTTTCATGGTCAAGCTCGCTCAGCTTTGCTTGGGAGTACCGCCAATACATCCCTGTAGGTGGGCCGCTTATTAAGCGGCCGCCAGGACACCTTATTGCGTAGGTGCCTTGGCTGTAATGATTGCGTGCAGAGATGTCCCCAGGCTTCCAGACTCCGCGCGGATCATTGTCTGGATTTTTGTATCGCTCGTTTTGTTTAGTGGAACGAGGCATTGGATTAGGTGTCCAGTGCTCCGCTTTTTTTGCATAAACAAGAATGAAGTCGTGATCTTCGGAGAAATGGCGTGCGCTATTCTTTGGCGAGTAAACTTTCTGCCAAATAATGGTAGTGACGAAATTTGCTTGGCCAAATATTTCGTCGAGAATTCCGCGAAGGTGATGTACCTCATTGTCATCTATAGATACAAAGATCGATCCATTGTCAGCCAGCAAGCGATGCAATAGCTTCAACCGTGGATACATCATGCACAGCCACTTATCGTGGCGGCTCATATCCTCGCCTTCCTTGCCGACGACTTGCCCCAGCCATTTTTTAATACGTGGATCGTTGACGTTGTCGTTGTACACCCAGCCTTCATTGCCCGTGTTGTAGGGCGGGTCGATATAGATGCATTGCACCTTGCCCTCGAACTCGGGCAGCAGGCTTTTCAGCGCTTCCAGGTTATCGCCCTGGATGATGCGGTTATCCGTGCTGTTTACCGGTGTGCCTGCAGGTGCCTGGTAGTGGTGGTCGTCGAGCAGTACCCGGTAGGGCACGTCACGGTGGTGATGTTTGACCTTGTCCTTTCCGACCCAATGCAGCGTTGGCATGCGCTTCGCCTTATCCTGAAACCGCTCGACGCAATGATCGGTCGAGCTATTTGCTTTAAAGGCAAAATCATAAAGTAATTTGCTTTGATTGTTTTGCCTGAAAGGCAAGGCGGGGCCAAGAATCGCGCCCCATGCACATCGGCCAAGTCATCTACGCGCTGCGCCAGGAGCGCCAGCTCACTCAGGAAAAATTGGCACTGGAGGTCGAAACGGCCACCAGCAACCTGTCGCGCATCGAGCAAGGTAAGAGCAGTCCATCCCTGGCATTGCTTGAGCGCCTGGCCAGAGCACTGGATACCAGCGTGACCGCAATCTACGCGGAAGCTGAGGGCTTCAAAATCGAATCGGGAGCGCTGCTGTCTGTGAGAAAAACGCACGAGACGGACTATTCACGCGAGGCGCTTCAGCTAAGGCAAGGTTTCCGCGATCTGTCGCCAGCCAATCAGAAGCTGGCTTTGGAGTTCATGCGTCTGTTAAGCCGGCTCGAACGCGAGGACGGCTAGCGATAGATGCTTAGCGAAGCCAGCACGTAGCCTGGATTGAGCACAGCGAAACCCGGGGCAGGTCATGGGTTTCGCGTTGCTCTACCCATCCTACGATCCTGCAAAGATCAGAAGATTCATCTTGATCGTTCCCTGGCTCAGCGTGGTAACGCAGCCCGGGACGCTCTGCGCCCGTCACGACCTTCATAGTCACCAGCGCAGCCAGGCATAACGCGCAGCCCCACAAACGCAGGTGCCCACGCAGAGCGTGGGCACCATCGATACAAAGAGCGTCGTGGGCGGCATGCCGTTTCAGCCGCGAGCCGTCCGCGACGAATCACTTACCCGACTTGATCGACGTCCAGGCGCGCGTACGCACGCGCTCGATCTTCTGCGGCAGCGGCTGCACCACGTACAGCGACTTCTGCAGCTCCGGCGTCGGCGTCAGATCGGCATCGTCGGCGATCTCCGCGCCCACCAGTTCCATGCCCGGCACGTTGGGGTTGGGGTAGCCGAGAAAATCGCTGATCGGCGCGATCACCTTGGGTTCGAGCAGGTGGTTGATGAAGGCGTGGGCTTCGTCGACGTTCTTCGCGCTCTTGGGGATGGCCCAGGTGTCGAACCAGATCGGCGCACCTTCTTTGGGCAGGCGCCAGTTGATCGTCACGCCGTTGCCGGCTTCCTTGGCGCGGTTGGCGAACTGGTAGAAGCTGCCCGAATAACCGATGGCCACGCAAATGTCGCCGTTGGCAATGTCGGTCATGTACTTGGCAGAGTGAAAGTAGGCCACGTAGGGGCGCACTTTCAGCAGCAGCTCGGTGACCTTGTCATAGTCGGCCGGGTTGGTGCTGTTGGGGTCGAGACCCAGGTAGTGCAGGGCGATGGGGATGATCTCGGTGGGCGAGTCGAGCATGGCCACGCCGCAGGATTTCAGCTTCTCCATGTACTCGGGCTTGAACACCAGATCCCAGCTGTTGACCGGCGCGTCCTCACCGAGCGCGGCCTTGACCTTGTCCGGGTTGTAGCCGATCAGCACGGTGCCGTACATGTAGGGCACGCCATACTGGTTGCCCGGGTCGTTCTTCTCCAGCAGCTTGAGCAGCGCCGGGTCGAGGTTCTTCCAGTTGGGCAGCTTGGACTTGTCCAACGGGGCAAATACGCCGGCCTTGATCTGGGTTTCGAGGAACTGGTTGGAGGGGATCACCAGGTCATAGCCGGAGTTGCCGGTCAGCAGCTTGGCCTCCAGCGCCTCGTTGGTCTCGAAGGTGTCCCAGGTGATCTGGATACCGGACTCCTTCTGGAAGTCCTTGGGCACGGACGGCAGGATGTAGTCCGCCCAGTTGTATACACGCAGCTCCTTGGCCTGCACCGCGCCGCTGAGCAGGGTAGCGCCGCACAGGGCGGCGCCAAGCATCTGTTTGATGGCTTTCATCGTTCTAGCACCCCTGAAATATTGCTCTTGTTTGGCAGATTTCTGATTGCTGAAGAGGCGCCGATCAGGCGCCTTCGAAACCTTCCAGCACGTTGACCGCGTTGACGCCGATGGCTT
>JAEYXX010000077.1 GCA_023431055.1 Pseudomonadota bacterium | reverse complement strand
GCCTAGCGTGACCCGCGCCGTCGCGGCGCTGGAGGCTCGCCTGGGTACGCTGTTGCTGGCGCGCAGCACGCGCAGCCTGCGTTTGACCGAGGCCGGCCAGCGCTATGTCGAGGATTGCCGACGTATCCTGCTGGAGCTGGAAGAGGCCGAGGAACTGGCCGCCGGTGGCAGTGTGCGTCCGCGTGGACGCCTCACCGTGACCGCGCCGGTGATGTTCGGTGAGCTGTTCCTGATTCCACGCATCGCTCAGTACCTCGACACCCATCCGGACGTGGAGGTCAATGCGCTGCTGGTCGACCGCGTGGTGAACATGATGGAGGAGGGTATCGACGTGGCTGTGCGCATCGGCTCGCTGCCCGAGGGTGATCACCCTGCATTGCAGGTCGGGCAGATTCGCCCGGTGGTGTGCGCCTCACCAGATTTTCTCGACCGTGTCGGGCGTCCGAACCACCCGGATGAGTTGCGCGATGCGCCCATCGTCATGTCCAGCGCCAGCGGCCTGCTCAGCCATTGGCAGTTCGTTGGCGCTGATTGCGTGTTCGGCTTCACCCCTGCGCCACGCTTCACCGTCAGTTCCAACCAGGCAGCAATCGCCGCCGCGCGCCTGGGCTGGGGCTACACCCGCGTACTGTCCTATCAGGTGGCCGAGGCGGTGGCGCGCGGCGAGCTCGAGCTGGTGCTCGAGGCGTTCGAACCGCCAGCGGTGCCGGTGCATATCATTCATCAGGGTGGTCGCCAGGTTTCGGCCAAGGTGCGTACCTTCGTCGATCACTGCGCCACGAGCTTTCGTGCCGACCCGGCGCTGCGCGCGGCTGGCGCACCGTCCACGCCATGAGCCAGCACCGCGAAATGCAGGTGTTCCTCGCCGTGGCACAGGCGCGCAGCCTGGCGGCGGCTGCCAGGGCGCTGCAGCTGTCGCAGGCCACGGTGATGCGCACTGTCGCCAGCCTGGAGCAGCGTCTGGACTGTACCCTGCTGCTGCGCGGGCCACGTGGCGTGAGCCTGAGTCCGGCTGGCGCGCGTTTCGCCGACAGTTGCCAGCGCATCCTGCAACGGCTGGAAGAAGCCGAGCAGTCGGTGACGGGGCTGCATGCCAGCCCGGCCGGGCAACTGACCCTGGCCCTGCCGCTGCTGATGACGCATCAGGTGCTGGCGCCCATCGCCGTCGACTACCTGGCGGCCTTTCCCGAGGTGAGCCTGGCTACCCTGGCGCGCGAAGAGCTGCCGAGGCTGCTGGAGGAGGGCATTGATCTGGCGCTGGTGGTCGGCCATCTACCCAGTTCGTCCGGCTTCGCCGTACCGCTAGGGCAGGTGCGCCCGTTGATCTGTGCGGCACCGGCCTATCTGCAGCGCTGGGGCCGACCGGCCAGCCCGGACGCCTTGGCCGCGCACCGCACCATCGCCACCTCCTCGACCGGCCATGCCGGGGAATGGCGCTTTGCCGACAGGGTGGCGAAGCTTGCGCCACAGCTGACCTGCAGCACGCCGCAGGCGTCCATTCGCGCGGCGCTCGCCGGTTTCGGGCTGACGCGCTGCCTGAGTTACGAAGCCCATAATGAGTTGCAGACGGGCCAGTTGCTGGCCGTGCTCGAGGATTTTGCCGCGCCGCCCTTGCCGGTGCAGTTGTATTACCGCGAAGGGCGCCGGGCGGCCGCGCGGGTACGCAGCTTCCTCGATTTTGCCGTGCCGCGGCTGCGCGCTCATCCGGCCTTTCAAGTCTGAGGTCATTGCAGAAAGTGAAATAGTGGATTGCCTTGAGTGGGGATTCTTCTCTCGGTTGGATGGGGTGAACATGGCCCCATCGTCGCGAAGGCAGTCCTCTCGCGATGACCTGTCAGGCCGCTGAAAAACTATCTGCGTTGGCAGTACGGCGTTAAAAACGACCTCAAAATGCTCATTTACAGCTCGTAAACTCCGCTTTTTCGGTCGTTTTTGCCTTGTCCTGCCTGCCTCGCCAACGTTTTTCAGCAGCCTGCCTCCCACTCTCAAGGAGTCATCGCCATGTCCCGTCCCGCCATCAAGTTGTACAACTTTCCCCGCTCCGGTCACGCCCACCGTGCCGAGCTGATGCTCTCGCTGCTGCAACTGCCCACCGAGCTGATCTTCGTCGACCTGGCCAAGGGCGAACACAAGACGCCCGAGTTCCTGGCCTTGAACCCCTTCGGCCAGGTGCCGGTGATCGATGACGGCGGCACCGTCGTCGCCGACTCCAACGCCATCCTCGTCTACCTGGCCAAGCGCTACGGCAATGACGACTGGCTGCCGCAGGAGCCGGCCGCTGCCGCCCGTGTACAGCGCTGGTTGTCCGTGGCGGCCGGTCCGGTGGCCTTCGGCCCCGCCGCCGCGCGCCTGGTCACCGTGTTCGGCGCCTCGTTCAATACCGAAGAAGTGATCAACCGCGCCCACGCGCTGTTCACCGTGATGGAGGGCGAGTTGAGCGAAACCCCGTTCCTGACCGGCGACAAGCCGAGCATCGCCGACGTCGCCAACTACTCCTATATCGCCCACGCGCCGGAGGGCAACGTTTCGCTGGAGCCCTACCCGAACATTCGCGCCTGGCTGGCACGCATCGAGGCGCTGCCGGGGTTCGTGCCGATGCCGCGGACGGCTGCCGGTCTGCAAGCCTGAGTCGCTGACCGCCGCCGGGGTCACCCGGCGGCCGCTTTCGTGGAGGGCAGAACATGCAACAGCTCCCTAGCCATCGGCAGTCGCCCTGGCATGCCGGTGAAAAGCAACTGCAGGAAAAGGTCGGCGTCGCCGAACGCATGAAGGTGCTCGGGCAGAAGGTGATCCGCGACCATATGCCAGATCAGCATCGCGACTTCTAC
Organism: Pseudomonadota bacterium; assembly: GCA_023431055.1. Classification (GTDB taxonomy): domain Bacteria; phylum Pseudomonadota; class Gammaproteobacteria; order Pseudomonadales; family Pseudomonadaceae; genus Aquipseudomonas. Next base: position 28,053 of record JAEYXX010000077.1, on the reverse strand, counting down.
CGGCAACTGCCCTTCATGATCGCCGGCGCCGTGGATGCTGCCGGCCAGCCCTGGGCCACCCTGATCGAAGGTGAGGAGGGCTTCGTCACCTCGCCCGACCCGCGTCAGTTGTCGTTCGATCTGGCCGCCATGGCGCTCGATCCGCTCGACCCGGCCAGCAGTGGACTGCATGCGGGCGAGGCCATCGGCCTGCTCGGCATCGAGCTGCACACGCGGCGGCGCAATCGCATCAACGGACATATCCGCCAGTCGTCGGCGCAGCGCCTGGACATCGATGTGGAGCATTCCTTCGGCAACTGTCCGCAGTACATCCAGCTGCGCCAGTACCGCCGTGTACACCAGCGTGGCGTCGAGCGCCTGGACGCGACCGGGCTGGATGCGCGTAGCGTCGAGATGATCGGCTGCGCCGATACCTTTTTCGTCGCCAGCTACGTCGAGCACGACGATGGCCGCCGTTCGGTGGACGTCTCGCACCGTGGCGGGCGCGCCGGTTTCGTAAGGGTGCAGGGCAATCGCCTGACCATTCCCGATTACGCCGGCAACCTGCACTTCAATACCCTGGGCAACCTCAGCGTCAATCCGCGTGCCGGCCTGCTGTTCGTCGACTTCGCCACGGGCGACGTGTTGCAACTGGCCGGCCGCGCCGAGATCATCCTCGACAGCCCGTTGATCAATGCCTTCGAAGGCGCCGAGCGGCTGTGGACCTTCGACGTCGAGCAGGTGGTGCTGCGTCCGGCGGCTACCTCGTTGCGCTGGGCCTTCGAGGAATACGCACCGACCAGCCTGATGACCGGCACCTGGGCGGAAACCGACGCACGCCTGCGCGAGCGTGAGCAGCGCAATCAGTGGCAGCGCTGGCGTGTGCAGAGCGTGCAGCAGGAAAGCAGCGATATCCGTTCCTTCGTGCTGGCGCCGGAGGCGGGCAAGGCACTGAGTTTCGCCGCCGGTCAGCACCTGCCCATTCGCATCACCACCGCTACGGGCGAAACGCTGCTGCGTACCTACAGCATTTCCAGCGCGCCGTCGGATGCTTTCCTGCGTATCAGCGTCAAGGCGCAGGGGGTGGTGTCGCGACATCTGCACGAGCGGGTTCGGGAGGGCGATGTGCTGGAAGTACGTGCGCCGCTGGGCAGCTTCACCCTGAACAGCGACACCGACCGGCCGCTGGTGCTGATCGGCGCGGGCATCGGCATCACGCCGCTGCTGTCGATGCTGCGTGAACAGGTGGCGCTGGGGCAGGGCAGGCGCATGCATTTCTTCCAGGGTGCGCGCAGGCTGCGTGATCTGGCGTTCCAGGTCGAGCTGTGCGAGCTGGTGCAGCGCGCGGGTGGTTCGCTGAAGGTTCACCGTGCCCTCAGCGCGCCGGAGGCGGACGCTGTAGTGGGCTGCGACTACGAGCAGCAGGGGCGTATCGACCTGGCGCAGATCAAGGCGGCGCTATCGTTCGACGACTACGACTTCTACCTGTGCGGCCCGGCCGCCTTTACCCAGGCGATCTACGACGGCCTGCGCGATCTCAATGTCGCCGATGAGCGCATCCACGCCGAGGCGTTCGGCCCCTCGACGCTCAAGCGTCGTACGGACGGCCCGGCCGCCACCTTCGTGCAGCCGCCGGCGGCGACGGAGCCGGTACCGGTGCGTTTCAGTGCATCGAGCAAGGAGGCGCGCTGGAAGCCGGATAGCGGCAGCCTGCTGGAGCTGGCGGAAAGTCGCGGCCTCACGCCCGAGTTCAGTTGCCGGGGCGGTTCCTGCGGCACCTGCAAGACGCGTCTGCTCAGTGGTCAGGTGCATTATCCGAACCCTCCGGCCGAATTGCCGCAGGACGGCGGTGTGTTGATCTGCTGCGTGGTGCCGGCACAGGGTGAGGATGGTGTGCAACCGCTGGTGCTTGATCTGTAAGAGGACTGGGAAATGAGCACTCAACCCTAAACCCGTTACACCTGGCCTGATGCCGAATCCAGTGATTCGCGCATCGCCCTCGGGGCGCATGGCCACCTGGAAATCGAACCGGGCTATTTGACGTTGCAACTGTTGCAGGGATGTGAGGTGCCGATGGGCAGTCCAGGCGACGTCGGGCTCTGGCGGAGGCTTTGTGCTTTTGCGGGGGAAGTTGGCGTGCTGGCGATATCGCTGGCTGGACGTGTTGCTGGGCGCTGCAAACGCCGCCGTGAGGCTGTTGCCGTTTCGTTCGAAACGGCAACAGCCTCTGCTTACCCTTGCGGTTGCGCGTCTTCCAGCGCTTTGCGGTAGGCATCGGCTTCGTCCTGCGACGGGAAGATACCCACTAGCTCTCCATTCTGAATTACATCCCAGGCCACCATCCCCATGGCACGGGCTTCACGGGAAAGATGTTCGTTGTCACGTTCATGCACGATCACGTTCATGCTTGTCTCCTCGTAATACGAATGCGGCTAAATGTCGCAGTTCGTTTATACGCCTCGTTAGCAAGCGCATTAAACCGGAGATTTGGCAAAGAACTGTTCCTCTTGTGCAACGAACAATGCAGTTTTTGTTTTGTCGTTTCCTGTGGGGGACGTTTTGAATTGTCTTGAAATATTTGGCTGTGATCAGGCACCGAAAACACTGTTTCCGGTCAGCCTGAGTTACTGACGCCCATACTGCTGGCGATATTGCGCAGGTGTCAGCCCGGTCAGTGCCTTGAACATGCGCCGCAGATTGGCCGGGCTACTGAAACCCAGGTCGGCGCTCAGGGTACTGAGTGGCGTCGAGGTCATGGCCAGTCGTTCACTGAGTTGATAGAGCTTGATGCGCCTGGCGTAGCTCGCCACGGATTCGCCTGTTTCCGCCCGTACCTTGCGCGCCAGGGTGCGCCCGGACATTGCCAGCCTGTCGGCCAGTGCCTGCACGGTCAGCTGTTCGGCAGGCGTCTGCTCGATCAACCTATGCAGGCGCCGCAACAGCCCCGTCGATTGCTGCATCAGGCTGGCGCCTTGAAATGCACTATGGGGCACGGCAGGGCGGGGTAGCACCATCAACTGGCTGAGGTCCTTGAAGGCGTCTTCGCTGACATGACGCTCGATCACACCTTGGGCGATGGGCAGGTAACCGTTCACCCCGGAGGCGGTGGCCACATGCTGGGTGAACACGCAACTGCTCTCGCTTTGCCAGCGAACCCGGGGGAAGCGCTCACGCATCACCTCCGCCAGCCACCAGGTCACCGTCGCTGCCTGATCGTTGAGTCGGCCGCTGGCCGCGAGCAGGCCGACTCCCGTGCAATAACTCCATAGCTGGATGCGCTTGCCGGCGGCCGAAAGCGCCTTGAGCAGCGTGGCATTGCGCGTTAGCAGCGTATCGACCTGCTCTGCCGACTCAGCCCAGAAACCGGGGATCAGCAAAGCATCCAGTGTGTGGGGGTCGAGATTGGCGTGCGCTTGCAGCACGAGGCCATGGGCGCATTGCACCGGTCCGGCCTGCTCGGCGATGTAGCGAACCTCGAATAGTGCTGTTGCGGTCCGGCGATTGGCGGCATGCAGCAAATCGGCGAAAGCCAGTAGCCCGGCAGGCATGCACTCGGGAAACAGCAGCAAACCAATGCGCATGGAATGGCCTGAAATGAATCGAAGATGTCCAATACTGCCATTATTGTTCATGGGGCGGATAGGCAGCATGGAGCTCTCAGAACTCGAGGGCTTTTCATGAAGATTCAGCAGCTGCGCAACGCCACAATCATCGTCGAATTCGGCCAGCACCGCGTTCTGGTCGACCCCATGCTGGCTCGGCAGGGCGCGTTACCACCGCTGCGATTGTTCGGCGCTCGCCAGCGCAATCCACTGGTCGAGTTGCCAGTCGGTGCTCGCGCCGCGCTGGAGTCGGTCACCCATTGCCTGATCACCCATTGCCAGAAAGGACATTTCGACCATCTGGATCGTGCCGGCACCCGCTGGCTACGCGAGCGGCAGATCCCGGTGATCTGCACCCCGCATGATGCCGACCATCTGCGCCAGCGTGGCCTGAATGTCCAGCCATTGTTGCCGGAGCATGATCTCCCCGGTCCCTTTCTTGGCGGACACATTCGCACCGTCCGCTGCACTCATGGTCGGGGAATGGTCGGGCGCCTGATGGAGCACGGTGTCGGGTTTCTGATCGAGATGCCGGGTGAGCCGAGCCTGTACTTGGCTGGCGATACCCTCCTCACCGACGAGGTGCGCGCCTGCGTCCGCGAGCACCGGCCGGCGGTCAGTGTGGTGCCGGCAGGTGGCGCGCGCTTCGACCTGGGCGGCGACATCATCATGGGGATCGACGAGGTCATCGAGTTCACCCGGTTGAGCGGTGCGGCGGTGGTGGCCAATCATCTGGAAGCCATCAGTCACTGTCCGGTCAGCCGCGTGGCGCTGGCCGAAGCCGCTGCCAGCGCACAGGTCGAGCTGCTGATTCCAGAGGATGGTGAGATGCTGGCGTTCTAAGTATCAGCAGGCGCCTCTGCATCCAGCGCCGATATCGGCGCTGGATGCAGATGTCCTGTACTTGCTGGGTCATCAGTGCCCAGGAGGGCGATACGCCGGGTGGGGGCTCTGGTCCTGGGTCAGCTTGCGCAACTGATACTGGACCCGTGCCATGTTGGCCAGCGAGGCCAGCACCTTGTTACTCCAGGTGATCGATGGCAACTGAGGGGCACTGCCGAGTTGAGCTTGACCGCCACGGCGCAGCTTGGCGATCTCCTCCGGCAGGCGTGCGCGATTTTCCAGCGAGACGCCTTACTGGTCGCTGCGCGGGCAGCTCAGTGGCGAGAGAAGCTGGCTGAACCGGTAGCCATGCGCAGCGTGAATCTGCACACCGTTGAGCCCAGCGCGTTCGGCGAGTTGTGCCGTCTGGACGAAGTGCTGCGCCAGTTCGTCGGTGTTCATGGGGATGCCCTGCGCGAAACGAAGAGGAGCCAGACTTAACCATTTGCATGCGTTTGGCTAACGAGCGTTAGTGCTCAGCCATTCACGCCGGTTAAGCGCTATGCTGGACGAAGGCACGTTCCAACTCTCGCTCCAATCACTTCCACGCTTCCTGGTGATTTCGTGACGCCTTTGCCACTTGCAGCTGTTGTGTTCATTTTGCTGCTCGGTAACTTTGCCAATGCCGAGCCCTATCAGCTCGTCACCGAGGAGTGGGCGCCGTACAACTATGAGGAAAACGGCCAGCTCACCGGCATGTCGACGGAGGTCGTGCGGGCCATCATGGCGCTCACCGGGGATGATTTCGAGGTCGAGCTGTTGCCGACCATGCGCGCCACCTACGCGCTGCAGAACCGTCCCAGAACCATCATGTACTCGCTGTTTCGCACGCCCGAGCGTGAGCCGCTGTACAAGTGGGTCGGGCCGATCGTGGAGGAGTCCATCCATCCTTATCAGTTGGCCAGCACGGCCACGCCGATTACCTCCCTTGAGCAACTGATGCGCGCGCCGCAGGTCACCACGCGTCACGCCGGCCTGGTACCGAGAGTGCTCGAATCGCTGGGGTTCGGGAATCTCGACAAGAGTGCAGCCGAGAGCCATCAGCTCTATCGCATGCTCCTGGCCGGGCGCACCGAACTGATCGTCGGAGATACCGATGCCGGTGTGGTCTATTACAGCCGCCAACTGGGCATCGCCCCCGGTACCCTCAGGCGGGTGCCCATCGAGCTGTATCGCTCCTCGTTGTACATCGCCTTCAGCCGCGATAGCGACGATGCGCTGGTTGCGGCTTGGGCCGCTGCCCTGGCCAGGTTGCGCCGCTCGGGGGAGTTGGCGCGCATCCAGCGCCAATACGAGCGGCAAGCCGATCAGTGACCGGCTGACACGCCCTGATCGATGGCCATGTCGGCTCGGTGATCGAGCGGGCGCCGGGCTGGCAGAGAACGCCAGTTCCGCCACGTCCTCCGGCTGGATGAAGCATGCCAGCTCGCCCTGCGGAGGCGTCATCGTCAGCATTGCGGTGTTTGTAGCGATTCATCGCTCGTTCAGGAGTAGGAATGCCCATGTCGCCGGCCCATCATCTGGTAACCGCCTTGCTCACCCATGCCTCAAGAAAAAATCTGCAGATTCGAAGCGTTCGCTGGCGTCCATGCGAATCCCTCGCAGGCTGCGTGTTTCCAGATAGGACGCATACAGTGGCTCGGCGAAGTAGCTGATCAGGATCGAGCGGCGACGTGTGCCGAGCCGGTTCAGGCTGCCGGCGTGTATCAGGTCCACGTCGAACACCAGGATGTCGCCGGCCGCACCCGCAAGTTGCACCGAGCGGGACTCGTCGTTGAAGTCGAATGGCGGCTCGTCGGCATACGGACGGTGGCTGCCCGGGACGATACGCGTAGCGCCGTTGTCCGGGCCATAGTCGTCGAAGTAGACCATGGCATTGGCGATATCACCTGGGCGCTGTATCGAGAGATCGCGGTGCAGTTGCTGATGACCGCCTCCAGCCAGTGGCTCGCGGCCCTCCACCTGGGCCAGGAAGAAGCGTTCGCCGATCAGCGCGCCGACCACGGCCAGCAGCTGCGGCAGGCGGCATACGGCCTGAATCATGGCGTGGTCATCCAGCCGCGAGTGATGCCAGTCGGCGCCGCGCGGTACCGGCCATTGATTTGAGGGGGTAATGCGCGTGTCGAACAGGCTGCGCAACTCATCCAGCCACTCGGCAGGAACCGCCTGACGCAGCAATGCATAGCCATCGAGGTGGAGTTGTTCGCGCTCAGTCATGCTCAGGTTCCCGTCATCCATGTGGCTCGAAGAAAACAGCTGAAGGCTAAAGAGGCAAGCCTGTTCTTCAACGCGTGACTCTCCGTCTGCAAAATCAGCCGCAGGTTATCGAAGACTGAATACAATGGCGCCTGAATTTTCCGCGCCATGCACATGGCTGTACCGAACGAGGACCGCCCCATGGCATCCGCAGACAAACAGAAGAAACGCGCCCAGCGGGCCAAAACCAAGGCCAAGCAGAACCGTATGGGCAAGCCCAAGCCGCAGGCCAACGTCGTCCACCCGATTTTGGCCAATCCCTTCATCAACGAACCCTTCGATGATGTCGAGATCGACCTCGCCACCTTCGATTTCAAGGACATCGAGGAAAACGGCTTCGACCCCGCGCATTTCGATGACCTGTTCCAGGCCATGAAGGCCGGCGAAGGCATCAGCCTGCTTGCCCTGTGCCTGGTATTCCTGCAGTACCCGGTGCTGGAACTGGTAGTCGCGGAAGAATCGCAGGAGGCCGCCACCGATTTCATGATGGGCCTGTTGATCGTCTATCGCGCCATCTTCCATGGGGAAGACGAAGATGCTGCCGTGGCCTGGATCAGCAGCGAGGCCTTCCAGAGCGCCTACAACGAAGCCTCGGACATCTTGCAGAAGAAGAACATGCGCGGTCGCTAGGCCAGACCGCCTCGCGCTCCTGCCGGCAAGATGAGCCTGGCAGCGGCACTGACTGAGTTCATTCCAGGCGCTGGCTGGCGCGGGCCAGGCGGTCGTGCACCGCGGCCCACGCGTCTTGCTGCGGTGGCAGCTGGATGTACAGACGCTCCAGGCCCTGGGCGTCGAGTTGATAGAGCGCCGCGTACAGCCGCGCGGCATAAGCCTGCGGCTGATTGCCGAGGTCTATCGCCGGGCCTGCGCTGGGCTGCGCCTGGCCGCACCAGATCCAGCCATGACGCGGTGATGCCAGGGCCTCGTTCGGCACCCGTACGAAGGCCAGCGTGGTGGTACCGGGCGCGTAGTGGCGATGGTGCTGGCCGGGGGCGCGTACGCCGCCGTCCCGGTTCTCCAGGGGTTGACCCAATGCCGCTTCGAGGTCGCTCTGACTCAGCATGCCGCGGCGCAGCAGGCGCGGACTGTCGCCCGGCAGCAGGCTGACGATGCTGGATTCCAGTCCCACCTGACAGGCCCCACCATCGAGAATCCACAGGTCGCTGTCAGGGAACTGCTGCGCCACATGCGCTGCGCTGGTCGGGCTGATCGACATGTAACGGTTGGCAGACGGCGCGACCAGCCCGCCACCGAACGCCGCCAGCAGGGCCTGCGCCTGGGGATGCGCGGGTACCCGCAGCGCCACGCTGTCCTGCCCGGCGGTGACGATGCGCGAGACATCGTCTCGGGCAGGCAGCACCAGCGTCAGCGGGCCAGGCCAGAAGGCGGCCATCAGGCGCTGCGCCGCAGGCGGTATTTCTGCGGCCCATTGGCTGGCCTGAGCGGCGCTCTGCAGATGGACGATCAGCGGATTGCTGCTCGGTCGCCCCTTGAGTGCGAACACCTGCTGCACCGCTGCATCCTGGCGTGCATCGGCTGCCAGGCCGTAAACGGTTTCGGTGGGCAGGGCGACCAGATGGCCGGCGCGCAGGCGGTCGGCACACTGGGGAACGTTGTCGGTGATATAGGGCATGCGCAACAGAAGGCTTTTGGTTGGTCGTCAGGGCTCGGCTGGCGGCAATTCTGCGGTTAATTGTCCGCGATTGCCATGCCCCTTGGCGGCCGATCCGGGCCACTCGTTCCGATCAGCGTGGGGCGCAGGCTGGTCAGACAGGCGTTCAGCTCACCCAGCGTTGCCGTGCCCAGCCACTCAAGGCATCCACCGCCAGCACCAGCACGAGCATGGCCAGGATCACCGTGGCCGCTTGCGCCTCCTGGAACAGGCTGAGCGACATGTAGAGCATCTGCCCCAGGCCGCCGGCGCCGACGAAGCCGAGTACGCTGGCCATGCGGATGTTGTTCTCCCAGCGGTACAGGGTGTAGGCCACCAGTTGCGGCCAGACGCCGGGCAGGGTGCCGTAGCAGAAGGCGACCATGCGCCCGCCGCCGCTTTCGCGGATGGCGTCGGCCGGTTCGCGTGGGGTGTTTTCCAGCGCTTCTGCGAACAGGCGGCCGAGCACGCCTGCGGTGTGCAGGGCCAGGGCCAGGGTGCCGGCGTTGGGGCCCAGGCCGGCAGCCAGCACCATCAGCGCCGCCCAGACCAGTTCGGGGATGGCGCGCAGGGCATTGAGCAGCAGGCGTGTGGCGTGCAGGGCGATACCGCCGAAGCGCCCGGCGGCCGGCAGTGCCAGGGCCAGGCCGAGCAGGGCGGCGAGCAATGTACCGATGGCGGACATGGCCAGGGTTTCCAGCGCGCCGCGGCCAATGGCCTGCAGGTGCGCGCTGGAGAAGTCCGGTTGCAGGAAGCCGCTGGCGTACTGGCCCATCTGCGCCAGGCTGTCGCCCGCGACCAGGGCGCCGAGGTCGATGCCCAGATAGAGGAACGAGGCGACCACCGCAGCGAGGAGGGCGGCGAGCAGGATCAGATTGCCGGCTCTCATGTCAGCCTCGCGCGCAGCAGACGGCTGAACTGGTCGGCCAATAGCACCAGCAAGAGGAAGGTGAGCAGCATGCTCGCCACTTCACCGCCGGCGAACATGCGCAGCGACAGGTCGATCTGCTGGCCCAGCCCGCCGGCGCCGACGAAGCCCATCACCACCGAGGCGCGGATGGCGCATTCCCAGCGGTACACGGTGTAGGAGAGCATTTCCCCGGCGGCATTCGGCAGTACGCCGTAGGCGAAGGCGGCCAGGCGGCTGCTGCCGGCACCCAGTAGCGCGCGGGCCGGGCGGGCATCGACCGACTCGAAGATTTCCGCATACACCTTGCCCAGCATGCCGGCGTAGGTGATGGCGATGGCCAGCACCCCGGCGGTGGGGCCGAGGCCGACGGCGCGGACGAACAGCAGCGCCCAGACGATTTCCGGCACGCTGCGCAGGAAGATCAGCAGCCCGCGCACCGGCCAGCGCGCCAGATTTGCCCACCAGGCCGGGCGGCCACCGCGGTGCACGGCCGACAGCGACAGCGCGCGACTGGCCAGCAGCGCGGCGGGAATGGCGATCAGCAGCGCCAGGCTCATGCCAGCGGTGGCGATGGCCAGGGTTTCCAGGGTGGCGCGGCCGAGCAGGGTGAGGAACTCGGCGTCGTGCGCAGGCGGCCAGAAGCCGGCGAGGAAGTTACCCATGGCGCGGGTGTTGTCGCCATCGACCAGTACGGCCAGGTCCAGCTCGCTCAGGCTCAGGCCGGGCCACAACAGCAGCAGCGCCAGCGCGGTGATCAGCAGGCGCGGCAGGGCGGCGGGGTCGCGTGGGGCAGTGCTCAGCATCGCGGTATATGCACCGGTTGCGGCTGTACGGGCGAGTTGGGCGTGGCCTGCAGCTGCTCGTTCATGTAGAGCGCTTCCAGCTGGGCAGGCTGCACCTCACTGGCCGGCAGGTCGAAGGCGATGCGCCCATCGCGAATGCCAACGATGCGGGGGAAATGCGCCAGCGCCAGGTCGACGGCATGCAGGCTGGCCAGCAGGGGCATGCCGCGCTCGGCGGCCTCGCGGTTGAGCACGGCCAGGGTGTGGCCGGCCAGCACCGGGTCCATGGCCGAGACCGGTTCGTCGGCGAGGATCAGCTCCGGCGCCTGGTACAGCACGCGGGCAATGCCTACGCGCTGCAACTGGCCGCCGGAGAGCTGGTCGCAGCGTTGATAGAGCTTGTCGGCGATATCCAGGCGCGCCAGGGCGGCCTGGGCACCGCCGGCATCCAGCGGGTGCAGCAGGTTGAGCAGGCCCTTGGCCAATGACCACTGTCCCAGCTTGCCGGCCAGCACGGCGGTGACCACGCGCTGACGCGGCGGCAGTGGCGGTGCCTGGTGGATCAGACCGATGCGTGCGCGCAGACGCTGGCGCTGGCGGGCAGCCAGGCGCCAGGGGTTGTGCTGCAGCAGGTCGAGCTCGCCGCGCGTAGGTTGCAGGCTGGTGGCCAGCAGACGCAGCAGGGTGGTCTTGCCGGCGCCGGAGGGGCCGATGATGGCTACCCGTTCGCCGGGGCTGACCTCGAGATCGATATTTTCCAGCGCAACCTTGCCGTTGGCGTGGGCCAGGCCCACGCCACGCAGGGCGACGCTCACTTCAACAGGCCGGCGGCGCGAGCGGCTTCCTCGATCCCTTCGTAGTTCTCAGGCTTGGTGTCGATGAAGCGGCTGGCGGCCTGCAGGTCGAGAATCGCCTTCTGCTCGGGCTTGGCCGGGTCGAGGGCGAGGAAGGCAGCCTTGATCTTCGCCTGCAGATCGGCGTCGAGGTTGCCGCGTACGGTCCAGTTGTAATCGTAGTAGGTGGGGGTAGTGGCGATCACCTTGACCTTGTCGGTGTCGACCTTCTTGGCATCGACCAGCTTCTGCCACACCGAGGCATTGAGCACGCCGCCATCGGCCTTGCCGGCCTGCACCCAGGCGACAGTCGCATCGTGTGCGCCGGAATAGGCCACGCGGCTGAAGAACTCTTCCGGTTTGATGCCGTCCTGCAGCATGAAGTAGCGCGGCATCAGGCTGCCGGAGGTGGAAGACACCGAGCCGAAGGCGAAGGTCTTGCCCTTGAGGTCCTGCAGCGATTTCACCGCCGGATCGGAGGTGATGAACTTGCTGGTGAATTCGGCATCCTGTTCGCGCTGTACCAGCGGTACGGCATTGCCGGTCTTCAGGCGTGCCTGGACGAAGGTGAAGCCGCCCAGCCAGGCCATGTCTATGCGGTCGGCGGCCAAGGCCTCGACCACCGCGGCGTAGTCGGCCACCGGCACGAACTCAACCTTCATGCCCAGCTCCTGCTCCAGGTACGCGCCCAGCGGCTTGAACTTGCGCAGCAGCTCGGTGGGGGCTTCGTCGGGGATGGCCGAGACCTTGAGGACATCGGCGGCTTGCGCGAATACGGCGGATACGGACAGAGCGATGCCAGCGGCGAGAGCCAGGGTGTTCTTGAACATGTCGGATTCTCCGGTTCAATAGCGGGGAAGGCGCGCGAAGTATAGTGGCCTGGCGCTGCCCTTGCAGCACGCAGATGGCGAAACCGAGGTTAAGATGCTGCCTCGATGCCAACTGCCTGGAGCCGTTCGATGACCGCTGCGCTGCCCGCCCTGGCCTTTGCCGGGATCGGCCTGATGGGCCTGCCGATGACCCGCCGCCTGCTCGCCGCAGGCTACCCGCTGACCCTTTGGAACCGCACGCCGGACAAGTGCGCGCCGCTGCTGGAGCAGGGCGCGCATCGCGTGCAGAACCCCGCCGAGCTGTGCCGCGATGCCAGCGTGGTGATGCTCTGCCTGGCCAATACCGAGGTGGTGCGCGAGGTGGTGTTCGGCCCGGGCGGCATAGTCGAGGGGGCGCGGCCGGGGCAGTTGCTGGTGGATTTCTCCAGCCTGGAACCGGCGGCCACCCGTGAGATGGCCGCTGAACTGGAGGCGCGCACCGGCATGCGCTGGGTGGATGCCCCTGTGTCCGGCGGTACGCCCGGCGCCGAGTCCGGCACGCTGGCAATCATGGCGGGCGGCCGCGAAGAGGACGTGGAGCGCGTGCGCCCGGTGCTGGCGCATCTGGGCCAGCGTCTGACGCGCATGGGCGAGGTGGGCGCCGGGCAGGTGACCAAGGTGTGCAACCAGATGATCGTGGCCTGCAACGCACTGGTGATCGCCGAAGTGGTGGCGCTGGCCGAGCGCTCTGGCGTCGATGCCAGCCTGATTGCGCCGGCGCTGGCCGGTGGTTTCGCCGACTCCAAGCCGCTGCAGATCCTTGCACCGCAGATGGCCGCCAGCCAGTTCGAGCCGATAAAGTGGCACGTGCGCACGCTGCTCAAGGACCTCGACACCGCAGTGAAGCTGTCGCGTGAGCAGGGCAGCGCGACGCCCATGAGCGGCCTGGCCGCACAGCTGATGCGCCTGCACGGCAGCCAGGGCAACCTGGAACGTGACCCTGCCACCCTGGTGGAACTGCTGCGCGAGCAATGCCCATGAAGATCGCCGCCAACCTGTCCATGCTGTTCACCGAACTGCCGCTGCGCGAGCGTGTGCTGGCGGCAATGCGTGCGGGCTTCGATGGCGTGGAGATCCAGTTTCCCTACGAGCTGCCGGCCATCGCCCTGAAAGAAGCGCTGGAGCTCAGCGGCCTGCCGCTGGTGCTGATCAACGTGCCAGCGGGCGATCTGATGACGGGCGGGCCCGGTCTGGCCAGCGTGCCAGCGCGCCAGGCCGAGTTCGACGCTGCGCTGCAGGAGGCATTGACCTACGCCGCCATGGTGCGCCCGGCCTGCATCAACGTGCTGCCAGGGCGCCTGGCCGAAGGCGTCAGCCGCGAGCAGGCGCTGGATTGCCTGGTCGCCAACCTGCGCAAGAGCGCCGAGGCCTTCGCGACCTTGGGCATCCGCGTATTGGTGGAGGCGATCAACCCCATCGACATGCCGGGTTTTCTGATCAACACGCCGGAGCATCTCGATGAGCTGCTGCGTGCGGTCGATCACCCGAATCTGGCGGCGCAATACGACCTCTACCATATGGCGCGCCAGGGGCTGGACGTAGCCGCCGGCATGCGCCTGCTGGCGGGGCGCATCGGCCATGTGCAGTTCGCCGACGTGCCGGGGCGTGGCGCGCCAGGTACGGGCGAGCTGGTGTTTTCCGCGCTGCTCGGGGCTTTACGTGACAGCGGTTACAGCGGCTGGCTGGGCGCCGAGTACAAGCCGGGTGACGTGGGTACGCAGGCCAGCCTGGGCTGGTTGCCGGGGTTCAAGGCTGGAGTGTGAGTGTTTGATCGCGGCTGAAGCCGCTCCTACAGATACCCACCGATTTCGTAGGAGCGGCTTTAGCCGCGATGAGATATCAGACTCAGACAACGGCCAAGCAACGACAAGGTGCGCGAGCTTTCCCCGGATTGCATCCGGGGCACGCCGCTGGTCGCGGCTAAAGCCCCTCCCACAGGGCGGCGCGATTGTTTTAGGAGGCGCTTTGGCGGCGAGCTTATGCTCAAAGACAGCTCAGGACCTGGCCCCAAGCCGTTCCAGCGGCCGGTAATGCTGCGGGAAGCGGGCCAGGATTTCTTCCAGCGGTAGCGGTTTGCTGAACAGATAGCCTTGCACCTGATCGCAGTCACGCTCCTGCAGAAACGCCAGCTGCTCGGCGGTTTCCACGCCTTCGGCGACGACCTTCAGATGCAGGGCGTGGGCCATGGCGATGATGGCGTGGACGATCTCGCGATCCTGACTGGAATTGGCCACGCCCTGAATGAAGGAGCGGTCCACCTTCAGCGTGTCCAGCGGCAACCGGCGTAGATAGGCGAGGGATGAATAGCTGGTGCCGAAGTCGTCGATGGACAGGCTCAGGCCCAGCGCACGGATGTTTTCCAGAAGGCCGATGGCGCGATTGATGTTGCTCAGCAGTGCGCTTTCGGTGACCTCCAGCTCCAGGCAGTGAGCGGGGCAGCGGGTCGCATCGAGCAGCTGTTCGATGCGCCCCGGCAACTGATCATTGGCCAGATTGAGCGCCGAGCAGTTGACCGCGATCTTCAGCCCCGGATAGCCCATATGTTCCAGGGTGTTCAGGTCGAGACAGGCCCGGCGCAGCACCCAGTTGTCCAGCTGATCGATGAAACCGTTGGCCTCGGCGATGGCGATGTAGCGCTCCGGGGTGAGCAGACCGTGCTGTGGGTGATGCCAGCGCACCAGGGCTTCGAGCTTGCTCAATGCGCCGCTGCGCAGATCGATGATCGGCTGGTAGTAGAGCAGCAGGCCACTGTCCTGCAGCAGAGCTTGACGCAGGTCTTCCTCCAGTTGCAGCTCGTACGAGGCTTTCTGCTTCAGGTGCGGGTTGAAAAAGTGCACCACATTGCGCCCGCTGCCCTTGGATTGGTAGAGCGCCAGATCGGCGTGCTTGAGCAATTCGTCGGCGCTGCTGCCGTCCTGTGGGAACAGGCTGATGCCGACGCTGCTGGTCATCACGATCCTGCGTCCGGCCAGGCTGATCGGCTCCTTCATCTGCTCCAGTATTCGCGCAGCCAGGGCGCGCGGGTCCGCGCTGCTGTCGAGGCTGGCGACCACGCAGAACTCGTCACCGCCGAAGCGCGCAATGATGTCGCGTTCACGCAGTGCGCCGCGAATGCGTTGCGCCACCACGCGCAGCAGTTCGTCACCCGCGTCGTGACCAAGGCTGTCATTGATGCGCTTGAAGTGGTCGACATCGAGAAACATCACCGCCAGGGTGCGGCCGGTCACCGCATGTTCTTCCAGCGTGGCGGCGAATACCCGGTTGAAGCCGCGGCGATTGAGCAGCTCGGTCAGCGGGTCGAAATGCGCTACCTGTTCCAGCGAGGCCTTGGCCTGATCGAGCTGTACCAGCAGGGTATTGACCCGTTGCAGGTCACGCTCCTTGTCATCGAGCTTTCTGCCGATCCAGGCCGCCGCCAGGCTCAGGCTTAGAATCAGCAGAGTGATGGAAGCGACGATCAGCACCAGTTGCACGCTGTTGTCGGCGCTGCGCAGTTGCAGCGGCGTATCGTCCGGCACCAGCAGATTGAGCGCGGCCATGCCGGTGTAGTGCATGGAGGCGATCGCCGCGCCCATCACCAACGCCGCGGAAACCATCATCCAGCGTTGGCGCTTCTGCGAGCCGTGGCGGACGTAGCGGTTGAGCAGCAGCGCGGCGAAGCTGGCGCTGATGGCGATGAGGATGGACAGGGTGAACAGGCCGCCGTGGTAGTAGGCCTGAGCCGCGGAGCGAATCGCCGCCATGCCGCTGTAGTGCATGGCACTGATGCCCAGACCGATGATCACGGCCCCGCAACTGGCGACCCAGCCCGGGACGCGGCATGGCCATGCAGTAGAGGGCGAGGAGGGCGGCGCCCAGGGCGACCAGTAGCGAGAGGATGGTGATGCCGAGGTCGTAGCTGATGGCGACCGGCGCCTGGAACGCCAGCATGCCGATGAAGTGCATGGACCAGATGGCGCCTGCCAGGCACAGCCCGCCGAGTAGCCCCCAGACCAGGCGCATGCCGCGTCTTTGCACCTGGTCGAGATGCCGGGCGATGGTCAGCGTGCTGAGGCTGCCGACACTGGCGATGACGTAAGACAGAGCCACCAGCCAGGGGGCGTGTCGGCAGTCGAGGAGAAGCTGCCCCTGTTCGGGCATATCCACAAGAAAGCGGATCGAGAGTCCTTCCATAGCCATCTCCCCCCGCCTCGCGGCGGTGTGAGTGTCCAATTCGATGAGTTACAGGCTTACTTTGCCAGTCAGTCGGGCATTGGTCAAAAGATGACCAGCTCCATTGTTCTAGCACGGAATAGAGCCTTCTGCCTCATGTCTGTCGGCTATCAGGTTGGGTGGCATCTGCCTACATCGGCTTGCACAAACCAGGGCTGTGGCTGCAGGCGCGGTGGGTAAGGTCATGGATGTTCGTCAGCCGGTTTCAGGCCGAGGAGCATGGCGCCGATGCAACGGGTGCAATGCGCATTCCTGTGCATGAGGAGCGGGCCGCCTCATCGCGGTGGGCCGGTGAACGGCGCGCCCTCAGGAGGTAGGCGCACCGTTTGAACGTCGGAGTCAGGGTGCGCTGCGCGCACCAATCACCCACAGCATCAGGGCACCAGCAAAATCTTGCCGTCGCGCTCGCCGCTGGCGGCTGCCGCCACGGCATCCTTGATGTGTGCCAGATCGTAGGTGGCCGCAACGCGCGTCTTCAGCTTGCCGCTGGCGATCAACTGCACCAATTCGCCGAACACCTTCATCTGCTGCGCCTGGCTGGCCTGCTGGAACCACTTGGCCAGCCAGAAGCCGCGCAGGGTGACGTCGCGGAACACGAAGGAGGCAGGCGAAACTTGGCAGGGCTGGCCGCTCATCATGCCGTAGTTCACCAGCACACCGCCGTTGGCCAGGGCCGCGGCGATGTGATCGGTGCTGGCGCCACCTACGGCATCGATGCCCAGACGCACTTCCGCGCCGCCAGTGGCTGCACGCACGCGCTTGGCCAGGTCCGGGCCGTCTACCAGGACCAGATCACCGCCTTCGGCCTCGACGGCGGCGACCGCCGATTCGCGGCGCACCACGTTGATGGTCTTGAAGCCGCGCAGTTTGGCCAGTTGGATCAGGTAGCTACCCACGCCCGAGTTGGCGGCGTTCTGGATCACCCAGTCGCCCGGCTTGAGATCGACGAACTCGCTGAGCAGCAGCGAGGCGGTCGGTGGGTTGACGGTAAGCATGGCCAACTGCTGCGGGTCGGCGTCCGGCAGCGCGATGAGCTTGTCCGCCGGCGCATTCAGGGCGGTGACCCAGGTACCGCAGCCCACCGGTAGCAGCACAGTCTGGCCGACCTTGAAATTGCTGACGCCTTCGCCGAGCGCTTCGACCTTGCCGACGCCCTCGTTGCCACCGACCGCGGGCAGTGGCGGCAGCATGCCGTAGGCGCCGGTCAGGGTCAGCACGTCGGACGGGTTGATCGGTGCAGCCAGGACCTTGACCCGCACCTGCCCGGCGGCGGGCTCCGCCAGCTGCAAGGGCACCGCGCTGATGACATCCT
The DNA here is from genome assembly GCA_023431055.1 of Pseudomonadota bacterium. Lineage (GTDB taxonomy): Bacteria > Pseudomonadota > Gammaproteobacteria > Pseudomonadales > Pseudomonadaceae > Aquipseudomonas. The sequence goes on along the minus strand of JAEYXX010000077.1, from coordinate 10,765 downwards.
GTGGCACCGGGCCGCGATGCTGGTATTCGGCTTTGAGCATGGTCTGATCTCCTGAAGTCGGGCGCAAAATGCGTGCAGCCAGTCTAGCCGCGTTAGGGCAAAGCGGAATGAATCGGCCGGCATCCACTCTGGTTATGAGGGCGACCAGTCGTCTATGCTCAGGCAGGTTCGATAGCGGGGTAGATGATGGTCAGATGGTGGCTGGGCTTGACATTGGCGTGCCTGAGCGCGACGGCTGCGGCGCAGGCGCTGCATGTCGGCTTCGGTACGCACAAGCCGCCCTATGTGTTCGAAGGCGAGCCGCGGGGCCTGGAATACGAGATCGTGACGCGTGCCGCGGCCAATGCCGGTTTCGAACTGACCGCCTATTACGCGCCTATGGAGCGCCTGCACCTGATGCTGCGGCGTGGCGAGATCGACGCCATCACCACCACCCATGAGCGCAGCGGGGTGGAGGCTTTTTACTCGGACGTTTACATCCACTATCACAACGCTGCGGTCGCGCTGGCCAGGCGTGGCTACCGGATTGAGCGTGTTGCGGATCTTGGCCGGTATTCCGTGAGCGCCTTCCAGCGCGCCCGCTTTCTGCTCGGGCCGGATTTCGAGCGTATGGCCAAGGGCAATCCGCGTTATCGCGAAGAGGCGTTGCAGATCAATCGTAACCGCCTCTTATACAGCGGGCGCATTGACGTGGTGGTGGCTGACAAGCTGATCATTCAGTACTTCAACCGCGAGGTTGCCGATCAGGTCGACATCCACCAGCCGCTGGCCTGGTTCGAGATTTTTCCGCCGACTCCTTACCGCGTCGGCTTTCGTCTGGACGAACAGCGTCGGCGTTTCGATGAGGGGTTGCGCATGCTCAGGGAGAGCGGCGAATACCGGCGTATCGAGCAGCGCTACCTGACGGACTGAAACCTGAGGAAACCTTTGCGGGGCTGCCACGGCTGGAAGGCTGTTGCACTATGCCGGCTTGTCTGAAGCATGGAGACGCCACGATGCCGCGCCTGAAACCGCTCGCCGCCTTCGCTATGGTCGCCCTGTTCGGTTGCCAGTACAGCCTCGCCGAAGATCGGCAATTATCTTCCGAATTGGGACCATTACAGGTCCATACCGTCGCCGAAGGCCTGGCCAATCCCTGGGCGGTGGCCTTTCTTCCGGATGGCCAGGGTTATCTGGTAACCGAACGTCCCGGCGCTTTGCGTCGGGTCAGCACCGAAGGCCAGCTGTCCGAGCCGTTGCGTGGCGTGCCGGAGGTCTTTGCCGTCAATCAGGGTGGTTTGCTCGATGTGGTGCTGTCGCCCGATTTCGCCGAGGACCGTCTGGTCTACCTGTCCTACGCCGAGAGGGGCGACGGCGCCGCGGGTACGGCGGTTGGGCGCGGCAAGCTGTCGGCCGATGCTTCGGCACTGGAAGACTTCGAGGTGATCTTCCGCCAGCAGCCCAAGCTGTCCAGCGGCACGCACTTCGGCTCGCGCCTGGTGTTCGATCGTGACGGTCATCTATTCATCGCACTGGGTGACAACAACGACCGCCCAACCGCGCAGGAGCTGGACAAGCTGCAGGGCAAGCTGGTGCGCATCTTCCCGGACGGGCGCATTCCCGAGGACAATCCTTTCGTTTCCCGCGATGGCGCGCGTGAGGAAATCTGGTCCTACGGACATCGCAACCAGCAGGGTGCGGCGCTAAACCCCTGGAGCGGTCGCCTCTGGACCCATGAGCACGGCCCGCGCGGTGGTGATGAAATCAACATTCCGGAAGCCGGCAAGAACTATGGCTGGCCGCTGGCGACTCACGGCATCAACTACTCGATGCTGCCGATCCCCGAAGCCAAGGGCAAAACGGTCGAAGGTACCGAGGCGCCACACCATGTCTGGGAAAAGTCACCGGCCATCAGCGGCATGGCTTTCTATGACGCCGAGCGTTTCCCGGCCTGGCAGCAGAACCTGTTCATCGGCGCATTGGCCGGCCAGGCACTGATTCGCCTGCAGCTCGATGGCGATCGGATCGTGCATGAGGAACGTTTGCTGGAGCCATTGAAGGCACGGATACGCGATGTACGGCAGGGGCCGGACGGCTATCTCTACGTGCTGACGGATGCGCCCAAGGGGCAGTTGCTGCGCCTGGGGCTGGCGAGCGAATAAAGCTGGGGGCAGGGTGCGCGACGCGCACCCGAGGCGATCACTTCTTGCTGATGGTGATCTGGCGAGTGCCGCCGTAGGTCTGGCCGCTGACGCCCTTGGCGATCTGCTGGATCTCGCCGCCGCTCTGCAGGAAGGCAGCGATCTGCGCCTCGATGGACTCGCGGGTTTCCACGGCAGGTGCGGGTTTGCTGACTTTGCTGGCGGACGACTTGACGCGAAGGGTGGCCATGACCTTGATCTCTTTCAGATGGGCGGCCGGCCATTATGCCTCAATCCGCCTGTTTCTGCTCGGGTAATCGCCCTGTTACCCACCACAACGCTGCGCATGGGCGAGTTTTCGCGACACTTTATCGCTTGTTTTCCAGACACTTATACGACCTGGTGACCGGCCGTCGATTCGCCACGCAGCCAGCCCGGTCGTACGCCAACTCAGGTAGAATGCCCGGCTGTTTTGACGAGGTGGACACGATGGCCGTTATCGGGCGGATGAATTCTTTGCAGGTGGTCAAGCACACCGACTTCGGTCTGTATCTGGACGGTGGTGCCGATGGCGAAATCCTCCTGCCCAAGCGCTACATCCCCAAGGACACGCCGAGCGAGGTCGAGGACTGGCTCAACGTGTTCATCTATCTCGACAGCGAAGACAAGCTGATCGCCACCACGCTCAAGCCGAAGATCCAGCTCGGCGAGTTCGCCAGCCTCAAGGTGGTGGATATCAACCGCGTCGGCCTGTTCTTCGACTGGGGCCTGCCCAAGGACCTGTTGCTGCCGCATTCCGAAGAGAAGCGCCCGTTGCAGATCGGTGACTACTGCGTGGTCTACCTGTACCTGGACAAGCGCACTCGCCGCCTTACCGCCACCGCGCGCCTGGATCGTCATCTGGACAAGGTGCCTGCCAACTATCAGGTCGGCCAGGAAGTGGATCTGCTGGTGGTCGAGCGCACCGACCTGGGCTTCAAGGCCATTATCGACGGCAAGCATTGGGGCCTGATCCACAAGAACGAGCTGTTCAAGTTCATCCGCAGCGGCATGCGCGAGAAGGGCTACATCAAGGAGCTGCGTGCCGACGGCAAGATCAGCCTGAGCCTGCAGCCCATCGGTCACGAGGCTGCCAGTGGTCTGGCCGAGCAGATCATCGAACGCCTGAGGGCGCAGGGTGGTGTGCTGGCGCTGGGTGACAAGAGCCCGCCGGAACTGATCTCCGAGCATTTCCGGGTCAGCAAGGGCAACTTCAAGAAGGCCATCGGCGGCCTCTACAAGCAGGGCCTGATCCGCATCCACGACGACCGTATCGAACTGCTCGACAGCTGACGTCGCAGCGACTTGAGCGCGAGCGTGGTAACTCGCATAATGCCGACGTTTTCCCGCCGGTGTAGCTCAGTCGGTAGAGCAGCGCACTCGTAACGCGAAGGTCGTAGGTTCGATTCCTATCTCCGGCACCATTTCCAGCAAAGGGTCAGCTTCGGCTGACCCTTTGTCGTATCAGTGCTGAAAATTCCCTCGCGTTGCTGTCAAAGCCGGTGTGATGATGGTTTTCGGCTCAGGCGCGTGACGTCTGGCCCTGACTCAGATGGGAGTTGCTCATGTTCATTCGCTCGCTTGTACTGATCCTGACGACGGCGTTCGCCAGTGCTGCGTTCGCCGATCAGCCGCAGACCATTCGCGTCATTCCCAAGAGCTACGTCAGCCCCGGTGCCAGCGGCAGCGTTTCGGGCTCGTCGAGTTATGAGCAGCACAACCTCTATGGCGGGCAGCGTCTGCCGCAGGGCAGCGTGCGTCAGGAGAGCCGCTATGGCAGTCAGTCTGTCGAGACGCGCGGTGGGATTCGGCAGAGCATCGAATATCCGGGTGGATTGATCATCGAGCGTCAGCCAGGCAGTGGCCGTTATCAGCAACAACGCAGCCGCTGAGACCTCATGACGCGGCGGCAGCCTGGTTCAGGCTGTCGGCGATCACGGCGCGGTTACGTCCTTCGCTTTTGGCCCGGTAGAGGCATTCATCGGCGCGCTGCAGCCAGCCTTCCCAATGTTCGCCGCTATGCAGGATGGCGCCGCCGATGGAGACGGTGACCGCGCCGCCCGGACTTTCCAGTTCACTGGCGACCTTGTCCAGCAGATGCCGCGCGGCAGTGCGCAGACCCTCTGTGTCGGTGTTGGGCAGCAAGAGCAGAAATTCTTCACCACCGAAGCGAAACAGGCGGTCTTCCTTGCGCGAGCAGCGCTTGATCAGCTCGACGAAGGCCACCAGTACCTGGTCGCCGACATGATGGCCAAAGCGGTCGTTGATCTGTTTGAAGTGATCCAGGTCCATCACCAGCAGTCCGTAGCTGTCACTGTGGCGGCGGTGGCTGGCCATGGCGATCTTCAGTTCTTCGTTCATGGCCCTGCGGTTGCGGGCGCCGGTCAGCGGGTCATGCAGAACCATCTCCTGCAGGCGGTCGCGCTGATTGCGAGTACGGAAGGCGAAAATGAAGCTGAGCACGCTGGCCATCATGCAGGTGACCAGGAATGACACCATCTGATAGTGGCTTTCGAACACGCTGCCGGGTATCAGCAGAGCATGGCTGGTCAGGCTGCCCAGAACCAGCGAACTGGCGAGCAAGGCCTTGCCAGGGGTGACCATGAAGAAGTTGAACAGGATCAGCGGATAGATCCAGAACAGGCCATTGACCCCCAGGTTGATGGCGATCAGCGTGGCGGCGATAGAGAGCACGGCTGCCAGGAAAATGCCAGGTTTGACCGTATCCCGGGTGAGCCAGGCATAGCGCACGGCAAAGAGCGTGGACAGGACGATGATGGTGTCGGCGATACCGACCAGGTAGTTGCCTTCCAGCAGGCGGTAGATGGCATAAGGCGAAATGCCGATAACGCCGAACAGCCCCATCAGGGTGATGATCGACAGCTGAAAGTCATTGCGCAGGCGCTTGAGCAGGCGAGCGGTCTGGGTCGGCATGGCATTACTATTCGTTGTTATGACGCAAGCATGCAGAGCTTGGACCGCGGATGGCAAGGGGCATTCCTGAGCAAAGTGCCAGTATTTTTGCCCAAGGCGACAGGCTGCTCAGTGGATGCGCAGCGGGATTAGCGATTTGGTGCGCTGATAGCGGGTCAGCCGCACGGCCAGCTCGGTCGGCAGGCTTTGACAGTCCTCGAAGCCCAGGCGCTGATAGAAGCTGCGCAGCTCGGGATGACAGAACAGCCAGACGGGCTCGGGATGCAGCGCCAGGCTGTGGCCGAGCAGCGCTGCTGCCACGCCTTGGCGTCGCAGCGCAGGGGCGACGAACAGGCCGGTCAGCCACTGCCCGCCTGCTAGCGGGCGAAGGCTCAGGGCGGCGACGATCTCGCTGGCGCTTTGCGCCACCCACAGTTCATCCCCCGCCTGGCTGCGCATCGGCGAGCGGTGGTCGCGGTAGAACTTGTCGACCAGAGGTCGCAGCTGCAGGGGCAGGTGGCGAAAGTGCGGTGTGATCATGGCGGCAGGTGGGAAGGATCTGGTGACGTATTTAACCATCGCATTTTGGTTAACGGTTGCGCATTTACGGCTTCGCGGGCGGTGACAGCCCGTTCGCGTCGCCGCATCATGGGCAATCGCATTTTGCTCAAGGATTCGCCGCGTGTCTCAGCCTTCCCCTGTATCCGTGGTCTTCGCTGCGCAGAGCGTTGCCGGCCAGGTACGCACGCATAACGAGGATGCCCTGGCCTGCCGTCCCGATCTGGGGCTGTGGGCGTTGGCCGATGGCATGGGCGGGCACGCGCGTGGTGAGGTGGCCAGTGCCCTGGCGCTGGAGGAACTGGTGGGCGCCGTGCAACAGGGCGAGGCGCTGCTGGCGGCGGTGCATGCCGCCCATCTGGCAATCGTAGCGGCGGCGCAGCCCGTTGCGGACGAGGCTGGCATGGGCAGCACCCTGGTTGCCGTACGTCTGGACGGGGAGGAGTTCGAGCTGGCCTGGGTCGGCGACAGCCGCGCCTATCGCATCGGTTGCGAACATATCGAGCAGCTCACTCACGACCACAGTTGGGTCCAGGCCATGGTCGACGCCGGCCAGATGAGCGCCGAGGAGGCGCGTGAGCACCCGCGTCGCAACGTCATTCTGCAGTGCCTGGGGCAGGTGGGGCAGGCGCCTGATGTCGGCCTCCTGCGCGCCCGGCTGGCGCCGGACGAATTGCTGCTGCTGTGCAGCGACGGGCTGACCAACGAGCTGGACGACGCGGCCATCCAGCACTGTTGCGCCGAAGCGGCCACGCTGGAGGCGATGGTCGAGCAACTGGTGGGGCTGGCTAATAGCCATGGCGGCAGAGACAATATCAGCTGCATCGTCCTGGGCCTTGGCCCGGCTGCCGAGCCCCATGAAGCGCGGCCCCCCGGTCTGCTGCGCAAGCTGTTCAAGTCCCTTCAACCCTAAGCGCCAGTCGAGCCGCATGAGCCAGCCTTCCATCAGCGTACCCGGTTACAGCATTCATCATCGCCTCGGCAAAGGCGGCATGGCTGAGGTCTATCTGGCGACCGAGCAGGCATTGCAGCGCCAGGTGGCGCTCAAGGTGCTGCTGCACCGTGAGGACGCCGCCTTCACCCAGCGGTTCATCAAGGAAGGCCATACTGTCGCCTCCCTGCAGCATCCTTCGATCATCACCATCTACCGCATCGACCAACTGGACGATGGCCGCCACTTTCTCGCCATGGAATACCTGGCGGGCGGCGATCTGGCCCAGTTCAAGGGACAGCGCCTGGAGCCGGCACGTGCGCTGCGTATCGTCCGGCAGATCGCCAGCGCCCTGGCGCTGGTACACGACAAGGGCCTGGTGCACCGCGATATCAAGCCCGGCAACATCCTGTTCCGCGACGATGGCACCGCTGTACTCACCGATTTCGGCGTGGCCAAGGCGCTGCAGCTCGACAGTGAACTGACTCAGTCCGGCATTGCCGTTGGCAGCCCGGCTTACAGCAGCCCCGAGCAGGCGCAGTGTCAGGCGCTGGATGCACGCAGCGACATCTACAGCCTCGGCGTAATCCTGCTGGAAATGCTCAGCGGGCATAACCCCTTTCGCGGCGGGAACTACACCCAGACCCTGATGAACCAGCTGCAGCTGGAGGCGCCACCGCTGCCGGAGCCTCTGGGCGAGCTGCAGTGGTTACTCGACCGCATGCTGGCCAAGGACCCGCAAGATCGCTTCGCCGACTGCCACGTGCTGCTGGCCAGCCTCGATGAGCTGCAGGACGCCGAGCAGGACCAGACCCGTCTGAGCCCGGCTGTCAGCCTGCCGCCTCGCCCCTCCCGGCGGCGCTGGCTGCCCTGGGCCGTGCTTGGCCTGCTGTTGCTAGCCGTGAGTAGCGCAGGTGGCTACTACTGGCAGCTGCAGCAGCGCATCGCCGGGTTGCTCGCGCTGGCTGAAACGCGTTTGAGCGAGGGGCACCTGCTGACCCCGGCGCAAGACAACGCCGACTACTATTTTCGCCAGACGCTGGCCCTGGACGAGGGCAACCAGCAGGCCAACGACGGTCTGCAGCGCGTACTGCAGGCACGTATCCAGCAGTATCTCGACCTGGCCGAGCAACGCCTCGGCGAGGGCTTGCTGATCCTGCCCGAGGACGACAGCGCGGTGCATTACTTCCGCCAGGTGCTTGGTTGGGAGCCGGACAACCTGCTGGCCCTGGCTGGCATCAACCGGGTGGCGCAGCGTTTCATCGAACAGAGCGAGGCGGCCTATGCACGGCGCGAATACAACCTGGCGCTTGAGCAGATCAAGCAGGGGCTGGAGGCCGAACCCGACAACGAACGCCTGCTGGCGCTCTACGACGGTCACCAGCAGCGCGTGCGCAGCAGCCAGGCGGCGAGTCGGCCGCGCAGCGCGCCGCCGGCCCAGCAGAACCCGATCAAGCGCTTGCTAAACAATCTATTCGACTGACCCGAGGCGACCACGATGCTCAGACTGCAGTTCCTGGATAACCGCCAAGCGCCGGTCTGGCTGACCGACGAACGCCTGACCATCGGCCAGGACAGCCGCAACCAGCTGGTGCTTGGCGATGCCGGAATCGCCAGCTTCCACGCCGAGATCCGCCAGGATCACGGCTACTACTACCTGAGCGATGCCGGTCAGGGCGCCACCTGGGTCAACGACCAGCGCGTCGGTACACGCTTTCAGCTGCGTGACGGTGATCGCCTGCGCCTGGGCGCCGTCGAGCTGCAGCTGGTCGACCCGGCGAAGAGCGCGACCCGGCCCGAGGCCGCCGCGCCACGCTGGTTTCTGCAGGTGATCCAGGGCGAGCACCAGGGGCGCAAGTTTCATATCCACGGCTCGATGACCTTCGGCCGTTCGAGCAAGTGCGAGCTGTGCTTCAGCGATCTGGAACTGTCGCGCCGGCATTGCGAGTTCTTTCTCAAGGACGACGTGCTGGAGGTCAAGGATCTTGCCTCGGCCAACGGCGTGATGGTCAACCAGCAGAAGGTCAGGACCGCCGTGCTACAACCGGGCGATCAGTTGAAGATGGGCACGGTGACGCTGCTGGTGATCGGGCCGAAGGTGAACGTGAGCGATGCGCCCGACGAGGATGCCACCCAGTTCATGCGCGTGGCGGACCTGCCGCCTGCGCTGGCTGCCAAGGCGGCTGGCGGCGCCACGCAGATTGCCCCGGTACCGCAGGCGGCGCGCGGCAGTGCCAAGGCTGCGCCGGCGGCGGCTAATCCGCTGCGTGCGGCTCAGGCCAAACCGGCGCCGGTTGTCGCACCACCTGCGAACAGTGCGGGCAAGCTGTGGCTGGGTGGGATCGTACTGCTGCTGATCGGCGTCGGCCTCGGTGCTGTTGCGGTGCGGCTATTGGGCTGAGGCGGGGCGCGTCGCACGATAGAGCCGCTGTGGCGGGTTGCACCCGCCCTATGGGGTGGCGGTTGTGTCGCAGGGCGGAGGTACCCCGCCGTTGTGGTCCGGTGGGTTGGTGCGCACCGAATGCCTCGAAACACGCTGAATCTCAGGCTGACGTCAGTTGGCGCCGCTCGGCGCGAATTTCCGGCAGGTCGCTGCGGCGCAGGTACACGCGCAACGGTTCGCTGAGATTGACTCGGTCATCGATGCGCTGCTCCTGCAGCCAGGCCAGGCGCTGGCGATCCAGACGCATCAAGCCGGCATCATCGGCCTGCCAGACATATTCGCAGGTGGGGGTGATGGTCTCGGCCGGCACATCGAGGCCGAAGCTGTCTTCGGAAAAACGCAGCAGGTACTGGCCGGTCTTGGCATTGAAGCCGACGAAACCCTGCAGCTGGTCGGCGGCCTGGCAGATCTGGGCGGACGTGATACTCATGGCAAACCTCGTTTCCTATGGGGTTTGCAGGCAAGGCGAATGGTTCTGTTTATCGGCGCAGCCTAACGCCTGAACAGCTGGCTGCGCGTTGCCGTGGATCAAGAAAGACGTTGCAGGGCCGGCAAGACCTGTTCGCGAAGCAGCGGCGCCAGGTCATCGGGCAGGGGCAGGGCGGTATCGAGCCAGCGCAGTTCTTCCAGCTCGGCGGCGGCTTGAACGGCATGGGGCAGGGCGGCGCGATAGATGTCGGCCTGCACCCAGGTGTCGGCCTCATTGGCGGCAGGGGCGTGGAACTGGCCGAGCGGTTGTAGCGCTGCAGTGTCCATCTGCAGTTCCAGTTCCTCGAACAGCTCGCGCTCGAGCGCAGACAGCGCATCCTCGCCCGGCTCGCGTTTGCCGCCAGGTAGCATGAAGAAGCGGGTATTGCGCTTGCGCACCAGCAACAGGCGGCCTCGTTCGTCGAACAGGCAGGCGGCGGCGATCTGTAGAGCAGTTTTCATCGGATAGCAGCGGGCGCCCGTGCAGAGCGCCCGGCAAATCTCAGCCAGCCAGGCCGACGTAGACGTTCTGCACGTCGTCATGGCCGTCGATGGCTTCGAGGAAGGCTTCGACTTCTTCCATCTGCTCCGGCGTCAGGCTGGTCACCGGATTCTTCGGACGGTAGCCGAGCTTGGCCGAGTTGACGGTGAAGCCCTGTTCCGGCAGCGCTTTGCACACGGCGTCGAGATCGGTCGGGTCGGTGATGAACAGGGTGGCGCCTTCGTCATCGGGCACGAAGTCCTGGGCGCCGGCTTCGATGGCGGCCAGTTCCGGGTCGGCATCGCTGTCGGTGCTGGCCTCGATCAGGCCGACATGGTCGAAATCCCAGCTGACCGAACCGGAGGCACCGAGCTGGCCCTTGCGGAACAGCACGCGGATCTCGGCCACGGTGCGGTTGACGTTGTCGGTCAGGCACTCGACGATCACCGGCACCTGATGCGGGGCGAAGCCTTCGTAGAGGGTACGCTCGTAGTTGATCACCTCACCGGACAGGCCCGCGCCTTTCTTGATCGCGCGCTCCAGGGTGTCCTTGGGCATCGAGGCTTTCTTGGCCTGATGCACGGCCAGGCGCAGCTTGGGGTTCATGTCTGGGTCGGCGCCGTTACGCGCGGCGATCATGATTTCCTTCACCAGCTTGCCGAAGATCTTGCCTCGTGCATTGGCTGCGGCTTCTTTGGGTTTGGCTTTCCACTGGGCGCCCATCTGGGTCTCCTGGCCGATTAGGTGAGACGGCGTCGGCACGTAAGCACGGCCTGACGATCGGATAGGTTGCGGATTCTAGTGCCTTGCGC
>JAEYXX010000056.1 GCA_023431055.1 Pseudomonadota bacterium | reverse complement strand
ACAGGATGCGGATACAGGGCCGGGTTCTGCAATGCGGCAATCAGGGCTTGGCTCACGTTCGATCCTTGTTCTAGACGCTGTTCGAGCTGGGCATTATGGCCGCTGTGAGCTGCTCTGCAAACCATCCAGGCGGCCTGCTGGCCCCTATGTAAAGTGCGTATAATCCCGCCATGACTCGAAAACGCTCCCCCCGCTCAAACAAAAAATCCCGCTCGTCCGGTATGCGTCCCTGGTTTGCCTGGGGCCTCAAGCTCGGTCTGGTTGGTCTGGTGATTCTTGCCGGTTTCGCCGTTTACCTCGATGCCGTGGTGCAGGAGAAATTCTCCGGCAAGCGCTGGACGGTGCCCGCCAAGGTCTACGCCCGGCCGCTGGAACTTTTCGTCGGGCAGAAGCTGGCCAAGGACGACTTCCTGCGTGAACTCGATGCGCTGGGCTACCGCCGCGAGAGCACGGTCAACGGGCCGGGCGCAGTGTCGGTGGCCGGTAACAACATCGAATTACACAGTCGCGGCTTTCAGTTCTATGAAGGCGCTGAGCCGTCGCAGAAGGTGCGCGTGCGCTTCTCTGGCGATTACGTCGCCGGTCTGACCCAGGCCAACGGCGGCAACCTGGCGGTAGCCCGACTCGAGCCGATGCTGATTGGCGGTCTTTATCCGGCGCATCAGGAGGATCGCATCCTGATCAAGCTGGATCAGGTGCCGGCCTATCTGATCGATGCCCTGGTTGCGGTCGAGGACCGCGACTATTTCGAGCACTTCGGTGTATCGCCCAAGGGCATCGCTCGCGCGCTGTGGATCAACGCCACGTCGGGGCGTCTGGTGCAGGGCGGCAGTACCCTGACCCAGCAGTTGGTGAAGAACTTCTACCTGACCAACGAGCGCACCCTGTTGCGCAAGGTCACCGAAGCGATGATGGCCGTGCTGCTGGAGCTGCATTACGACAAGCGCGAGATTCTCGAGGCCTATATGAACGAGGTGTTCCTCGGTCAGGATGGCCAGCGCGCCGTGCATGGTTTCGGGTTGGCCAGTCAGTACTTCTTCAGCCAGCCGGTTTCCGAGCTGAAGCTGGAGCAGGTCGCCTTGCTGGTGGGCATGGTCAAGGGGCCGACCTATTTCAACCCACGGCGCAATCCCGAGCGCGCGCTGGCGCGACGCAATCTGGTGATCGATCTGCTCGCCGAGCAAGGTTCCATCACCCCGGAAGAGGCTGCCGCTGCCAAGCAGAAGCCGTTGGGCGTTACCACGCGCGGCAGCATGGCAGACAGCTCGTTCCCTGCGTTCCTCGATCTGGTCAAGCGTCAGCTGCGCGAAGACTACCGAGAGCAGGATCTGACCGAGGAAGGCCTGCGTATCTTCACCAGTTTCGACCCGATCCTTCAGCTCAAGGCCGAAGAGGCGCTGGCCGAGACGCTCAAGCGCCTTGCCGGACGCAAGGGGGTGGATGAGGTGCAGGCGGGCATGGTGGTGACCAACCCGGAGACGGGTGAGATTCAGGCCCTGATCGGCAGCCGCCAGCCGCGCTTCGCCGGTTTCAACCGCGCTCTGGATGCGGTGCGGCCGATTGGCTCGCTGATCAAGCCGGCGATCTACCTTTCGGCACTGGAGCGCCCGAGTCAGTACACCTTGACCAGCTGGCTGGAGGACGAGCCATTCTCCATCAAGGGGCAGGATGGCCAGGTCTGGACGCCGCAGAATTACGACCGCAAGGCTCACGGCACCATTTACCTGTATCAGGGGCTGGCGCAGTCCTACAACCTGTCCACCGCCAAGCTCGGCCTGGAAATCGGTGTACCCAACGTGCTCAAGACCCTCGAAAGACTGGGCGTCGAGCGCAAGTGGCCGGCCTATCCGTCGATGTTGCTCGGGGCTGGCGCGCTGACCCCGATGGAAGTGACAGGCATGTATCAGACCCTGGCCAATGGTGGCTTCAACACGCCATTGCGTGGTATCCGCAGCGTGCTCACTGCCGATGGCGAGCCGCTGGGGCGCTATCCATTCAAGATTCAGCAGCGTTTCGATCCAGGTGCCATCTACCTGGTGCAGAACGCCATGCAGCGCACCATGCGTGAAGGCACGGGGCGTTCGGTTTACAGTCAACTGCCCAGCTCGCTGAATCTGGCGGGCAAAACCGGTACCAGTAACGATTCGCGAGACAGCTGGTTCGCCGGTTTCAGCCAGGATCTGCTGTCGGTGGTATGGCTGGGACGCGACGACAACGGCCCGACCCCGCTGACCGGCGCAACTGGCGCGTTGCAGGTCTGGACCGGTTTCATGCGCAAGGCCGACCCGCTGCCACTGGACATGCCGATGCCGGACAACGTGACCCAGGCCTGGGTCGATCGTCAGACCGGTCTGGGTTCGGCGTCGGGTTGCCCGAATGCGGTACAGATGCCTTATATTCGCGGCAGCGAACCTGCCCCGGGCTCCGCTTGCGGTATCCAGGCACCGGTCGAGTCGGTGATGGACTGGGTGCGGGGCTGGTTGGAATGACGACCGGGTCGAGTGACTCGGTGTTACCTGAAGAGGATTGGATGTGAACAAGAAGTGGCTTGCCACGATGCTGGCAACGGCGGTTCTCGGTGGTTGCAGTACGGTACCGCAGGGTTCGATTCCGGTGATCGATGCCGGTGCTCCGTTGTCGTCCGGCGGCTCTGGTCCCTCGACCAGTCAAAGTCCGGCGGCAGAGCCGCAGCGTATCGAAGAGGATTCCGGGGTCGTGGTGATGGTGCCGCAGGGGGCGGTCTCGACGCCGTTGCAGACCGATTCGCAGCCGATCACCTCCAGTGGTGGCCTGACCTTCGACGAGCCCATGAGCAGCCAGCCGCCGGCTCCGAGTCAAGGCAGCTTCGGCTCCTCGGTGCCGAGCCAGCCCAGCGGCATTCCCAGCGGCGGCCTGGCGTCTGACGAGCAGCTGGATGGTCCGGTGCTTGCGCTGCTGACCACTGCTCAACAGCAGCAGGGAGGTGGTGATCTCAATGGTGCCGCTTCCAGCCTCGAGCGTGCCCAACGCATCGCTCCGCGTGAGCCACAGGTGCTTTACCGCCTCGCCGAGGTACGTATGGCTCAGGGCGATGCTGCGCAGGCCGAGCAACTGGCCCGTCGTGGTCTGACTCAAGCCAGTGGGCGTCCCGCGCTGCAGGCCAGCCTGTGGGATCTGATTGCCCGCGCCCGCGAGCGCCAGGGTGATCCCGCTGGCGCTGCCCAGGCCCGTGAGCGCGCCCGAGTCAACCTCTGATGGATGTACGCGTCAATGCGGTGGCCGAGCACCTGCTGCTGATCGAGCGCGAACTGCGCGTGCAGGGTTGGTGGCAGGAGGAGGCGCCGAGCGCCGAGGCCTTGGCCAGCCAGGAGCCGTTTTGCGTCGATACGCTGACGTTCGAGCAATGGCTGCAATGGATCTTCCTGCCGCGCATGAAGGCGCTGTTGGAAAGCGGCGCCAACTTGCCCTCGGTGTCGGGTATCCAGGCGATGGCGGAGATGGTCTATCAGCAGCAGCCGGGCGTTGCCCGTCGGCTGCTCGAACTGCTGGGTGAGTTCGATCGTCTGCTTACGCGCACGCCTTGAGAGCGTGCGCGTAACGCGTTACTTGCAGTTTTCCGCGATGGACTTCTTCAGCTCGGTGATGCGTTCCTGACGCTCATCCTCACCTAACCGGCGTACCTCGCCAGCGTCCTCTACCCTTACGCGAGGGTTGTTTTCCAACTGGGCCAGATTGGTACGAGCCGTCTCGCAGAACTGCTTGCGCTCGGCTTCCTGCTTGGCCACATCTTCCTTGACCTTCTTGTCGATGGCCGCCTGCTCGGGATCGAGCTGCTCTTCGACGCTGGGCGCCGGGGCGCTCGATGTCGAGCGTGGAGGCGGCGTCGCGGTGTTGATGGTCGTGGCCTCCTGGCCCTGTGGGGGTTGCGCGCCAAAATGGGTCACGCCCTTGTCGTCTACCCACTTGTAAATCTGGCTGGCCATGGCGGTGGTGCTCAAGGCGAGCATCAGGGTGCCAGTGAGAATCATGTGGCGCATGCTGTTTCCTTTATCGAGAGCTGCAGTGCTGCTGGTTACTATAACCAAAAGCCGACAATCTTCATCCTGCGCTGCGTCACAGCGCCAAGTCGAATAATAGGTTACACGCCGCTTGACTTGCTCTCGCCGAACCCGAACAATTCAGCCTTACCCCGCAGTGGAGTCCGCCGCAAGCGTCCTCCAGCTCGGGGAAAAGAGGCGCTACCCGCGCCGAACCGTGACACCCGCTACGCGTTACCTCGCGCTGGGAGGGTCAGCCCCGCAAGACCATGGGCTGCTCCGTTACTCGTCAAGCTGATGTTCCGAATCCACGATCACCGTCGTGCGTGTCCGCTGACAGTAAGAACCTACTTAGGGCTACCCGTTGCGGGTGGCATACTGGCGTTCAAGAGGTGAACAACGTGGAGCTTTTATCCGGCGCTGAAATGGTCGTCCGCTTCCTGCGTGACGAAGGCGTTAAGCACATCTACGGGTACCCTGGTGGTGCTCTCCTGCATATTTACGATGCCCTGTTCAAAGAACCGGAAGTGACCCACATTCTGGTGCGTCATGAACAGGCAGCGACCCACATGGCTGACGGTTATGCCCGCGCCACTGGCAAGGCCGGTGTAGTGCTGGTGACCTCTGGTCCGGGCGCGACCAATGCCATCACCGGCATTGCAACTGCCTACATGGATTCCATCCCGATGGTGGTGATCTCCGGCCAGGTGCCGAGCGCCATGGTCGGTACCGATGCCTTCCAGGAAACCGACATGGTCGGTATTTCCCGCCCGATTGTGAAGCACAGCTTCATCATCAAGCACCCGTCGGAAATCCCTGAAGTGCTGAAGAAGGCCTTCTATCTCGCCGAATCCGGCCGTCCAGGCCCGGTCGTGGTCGACATTCCGAAGGATATGGGCGATCCGACCCAGAAGTTCGAGTACGTCTATCCGAAGAAGGTCAAGCTGCGCTCCTACAGCCCGGCGGTACGTGGCCACTCCGGCCAGATCCGCAAGGCTGCCGAGATGCTGCTGGCCGCCAAGCGTCCGGTCATGTACTCCGGCGGTGGTGTGATCATGGGCGGCGCTTCCGCGCCGCTGACCGAGCTGGCGCAGATGCTCAACCTGCCGGTGACCAACACCCTGATGGGCCTGGGCGGCTATCCAGGTACCGACCGCCAGTTCATCGGCATGCTCGGTATGCACGGTAGCTACACCGCCAACCTGGCCATGCACCATGCCGACGTGATCCTGGCTGTCGGTGCGCGTTTCGATGACCGTGTGATCAACGGCGCGGCCAAGTTCTGCCCGAACGCCAAGATCATTCATATCGACATCGACCCGGCTTCGATCTCGAAGACCATCAAGGCTGACATTCCGATCGTTGGCCCGGTGGATAGCGTGCTGACCGAGATGGTCGCCATCCTCAAGGAAATCGGTGAAACCCCGAACAAGGACACCGTCGCCAGCTGGTGGAAGCAGATCGACGAGTGGCGTGGCAATGGGCGTCTGTTCCCCTACAACGAGGGCGACGGTTCGATCATCAAGCCGCAGACCGTTATCGAAACGCTGTGCGAAGTGACCAGGGGCGACGCCTACATCACCTCCGATGTCGGTCAGCACCAGATGTTCGCGGCGCAGTATTACCGCTTCAACAAGCCCAACCGCTGGATCAACTCCGGTGGCCTGGGCACCATGGGCTTCGGTTTCCCGGCTGCGATGGGTATCAAGCTGAACTTCCCGGATGCCGATGTGGCGTGCGTTACCGGCGAGGGCAGCATTCAGATGAACATTCAGGAGCTGTCGACCTGCCTGCAGTACGACCTGCCGGTGAAGATCGTCAACCTGAACAACGGTGCTCTCGGCATGGTCCGCCAGTGGCAGGACATGCAGTACAATAGCCGTTATTCGCACTCCTACATGGAGTCGCTACCGGACTTCGTCAAACTGGCCGAGGCCTATGGTCATGTCGGCATGCGTATCACGTCGCTGAAGGACCTCAAGCCCAAGCTGGAGGAAGCCTTCGCCCTGAAGAATCGCCTGGTGTTCCTCGACATTGCGGTGGATTCCAGCGAGCACGTCTATCCGATGCAGATCAGGGACGGTGCGATGCGTGACATGTGGCTGAGCAAGACGGAGCGGACCTAAGATGCGACACATCATTTCCCTGCTGCTGGAAAACGAGCCGGGCGCACTGTCCCGAGTGGTCGGTCTGTTCTCCCAGCGTAACTACAACATCGAAAGCCTCACCGTTGCGCCAACCGAGGATCCGACGCTGTCGCGCCTGACCCTCACCACCGTTGGCCATGACGAGGTGATCGAGCAGATCACCAAGAACCTCAACAAGCTGGTCGAGGTGGTCAAGCTGGTCAATCTGTCGGAAAGCGCCCACATCGAGCGCGAGCTGATGCTGGTGAAGATCAAGGCCACCGGCGCCCAGCGCGCCGAGGTCAAGCGTACCACCGATATTTTCCGCGGCCAGATCGTGGATGTGACCAGCAGCGTCTATACCGTGCAGCTGACCGGTACCAGTGACAAGCTCGACAGCTTCATCCAGGCCATCGGCACAGCGTCGATCCTTGAGACCGTGCGCAGTGGTGTCACCGGCATCGCCCGTGGCGACAAGGTGCTGAGTATCTGATTGCTGCGGTTACACAGAGAGCCCCGCCTGGTGCGGGGCTTTTTATTGGTGCGCCAGGCATGGCGCGTAGCGCCGTGACTGGCGCTGTTCGGTTCACTGTGGTGGTGAGCTGGACGACTAGGAGGTGAAAGTCCTCTACACACCCGGCAAGGGGAAGTGTTAGCCA
>JAEYXX010000009.1 GCA_023431055.1 Pseudomonadota bacterium | reverse complement strand
CGCCGGCGCCGTGCTGCTGCAGGATCGCCCGAATCAGAGCGGCCTGAGCCTGCGCATCGACTGGCTGGACATCTACTCTTTCGCCGACCAGATGCCGCCCTGCATGTATGCCGGTGCCGACATGCAGGACGATACCCTGCGTGGCTGGAGCAGTTATGACGCCGACGACCGCGCGAAGCAGTCGGTGATGGCGATCAAGCAGAACGTCAAACTGCTCAACGAGAACATCGTCAAATACACCGTGGAAGAGGCGCTGCGCCGGATCATGGCGCGCCGCGAGTTGCGCGTGGCGGACATCGATTGGTTCCTGCCGCACTACTCCTCGGAGTTCTTCCGCGAGCCGCTGGCCGTGGGCCTGGCCAATGTCGACCTGCCGATTCCGATGGAGCGCTGGTTCACCAACCTGACCAGCAAGGGCAACACCGGCGCGGCGTCGATCTTCATCATCCTCGAAGAGCTGTTCAACGGTGGGCGCCTGCGCAGTGGCCAGAAGCTGCTCTGCTACGTGCCCGAAAGCGGGCGCTTTTCCAGTGCGTTCATGCACCTGACGGTGGTTGGCGATGAAGCTTGACGAAGTTCCGCAGGATCCTGGCTCCGCCTATGGCGGGCACAGCAAGCTGCTTTACGCGGTCGACGACAGCGGGCATTACCAGGGTGCGCAGAGCGTCGGCTGGGATCCCGAATCCTACGCCACGCAACTGGCCGTCGCCGAGCTGGAGGCGCAGGAAGCCGAGGCCCTGGAGCAGTGGCGACGTGGTGAGCTGTCGCCACTGAAATGCCTGATGTACCGCTACCGCATGGACGAACCAGCTCTGGCGCAGATCACCGGTCTGTGGCAGTGGCGGGTGCGCCGGCACTTTCGCCCGGAAATCTATCGCCGCCTGAGCGTCTCCGTGCTGGCGCGCTACGCCGAAGCCTTCGGCCTCACCGTCGACGAGTTGCGTCGCTACCAGAGAGAGCTGCCATGACCGCGTTCCAGCACCGCCAGAGCGCCCACTGCGAAAGTGGCGTCATGGCCAGTCTGCTCACCCATGCCGGTTTGCCGATGAGCGAGCCGATGGCCTTCGGCCTGGCGTCTGGTCTGGCCTTCGCCTACCTGCCGATCGTCAAGATCGGCGGCATGCCGCTGATTGCCTATCGCATGCCGCCGCGCCACCTGATCAAGACGCTGAGCAAACGCCTGGGCGTACGCCTGACCAGCCGTACCTTTTCCAACCCCGAGCAGGGCCGTACGGCACTGGATGCGGCGCTGGATAGCGGGCGCCTGGCAGGGTTGCAGAGTTCGGTGTTCTGGCTGCCGTACTTCCCGCCGGAGATGCGTTTTCACTTCAATGCGCACAACCTGCTGGCCTATGGCCGCGAGGGCGACGAGTACCTGCTCAGCGACCCGGTGTTCGAGGAGCCGGTGCGTTGTGCCAGTGCCGACCTGCAGAAGGCGCGTTTCGCAAAGGGCGCGCTGGCGGCCAAGGGCCTGATGTACTACCTCGACGACGTGTCGCCGGAGCAGGACTGGGAGCGGCTGATTCGCCAGAGCGTGCTGTCCACCTCGCGCATCCTCGACGGCATGCCGCTGCCGTGGATCGGCATTCGCGGCATCCGGCACCTGGCCAAATGCGTCGAGGCGCTCGACCCGGCGCAGGCCAAGTACAACCGCCTGTACCTGACCCATATCGTGCGCATGCAGGAGGAGATCGGCACCGGCGGTGCGGGTTTTCGCTTCATGTACGCCAGCTTCCTGCAGGAGGCCGGCGAGAAGATCGGCGATGCCAGCCTGCAGGAGGCTTCGGTGCGGCTCACCGCGGTGGGCGATGATTGGCGCCAGTTCGCCTCGGCCTGCGTGCGTGCCAGCCGCAGTAAGGGTGAGACGCCGGACTTCCGGCCGATTGCCGAGATGCTCCGCGGTATCGCCGGGCAGGAGCGGGTACTGATGAAAGAGCTGGGCGCCTGGGCCAAGCGCAAGGGGTGAGGCAGGTGCGGTGGGCTGAAGCCCCTCTACGGTGTTCGCTTGATGTAGGGTGGGCTTTAGCCCACCAATGTCATCAACAAGCCTGTAGGTGCAGGACTTCGATGTTCGCTGTCAGCTCGGCAAAGTCCTGTGCCTTCGTGGGGGCCTCGACCAACACCGCCTGCGCCTGAAAATCGCCGTTCTCGTCGATTACCACCAGCAACGCCTGGCTGATGGTGCCATCGGCCAGATCCAGGGCGGCCAGCATCTGTAGCTGTTTCCACATGTTGGCCCCGGCGCCGATAAACAGGTTCGGCCCTTCCAGCCCCAACTGCGAGGCGACATGGAAGCCCGCCGCGTTGCTGACGCTGTTGACGAACTCAAAGGGCTTGGGCTGGCGCTGATGCACGCACACCGCATCGAGCAGCGCACCCATGGTGGCGCGCGCCGGGTGGCGCGAGGCCAGATAGAGGCCGCAGTCGCTACGTACCTGCGCCTTGAGAGGCGCGCTGCACAGCAGTGCCTGCAGGATCATGCGGTCGATGCGCCGTGGCGGCGCGGCCAGCCATTGGCCTAGAGCGGCCTTGAGATCCTTGTCGGAGCAGCTCGCTTCTCCACGAACGCTGCAGGCGGCGATGACCGGCTTCATGCTTGGGCTCCCGTGCAGCGCTGCAGTATCAGGCTGGCATTGTTACCACCGAAGCCGAAGAAGTTGGCCAGCAGCAGGCTGTCCGCTGCGATGCTGGTTGGCTGTGCACTTAGTGGCAGCAGAGCTTCGGCGGCATAGTCCAGGCCTGGCAGGCGGGTGAGGTTTTCCACCAGCAGCAGGGTTTCACTGAGGCCACAGGCGCCCAGCGTATGGCCTAGCCAAGGCTTGAGCACGCACAGTGGCGGCAACGCGTCGCCGAACAGCAGGCGCACGCCATTGCTCTCGGCGCGGTCGTTGGCACCGGTGGCGGTGCCGTGCAGTTTCACCAGGCCGATCTGCCCGGCGTCGACGCCAGCGCTGCTCAGGGCCTCGCGCATGACCCAGTCGATATGGCTGCCGTCTTCGCGGGTGGTGGTCAGGTTGCTGGTGTCACAGGCGCTGAAGCCGCCGAGTAGCTTTGCCAGAGGGTCTTTGCCGGGCTCGCGTGAAAGCAGCGTGGCGGCATAGGCCTCACCGAGAATCAGGCCGTCGCGCTCGGGATGGAAGGGGCGGTAGGCGCCGCTGGGGCTGGTCAGGTCGAGGGCGCCGAAGCCTTGTTGGGCGATGGCGCTGGGTGTTTCGAAG
Source organism: Pseudomonadota bacterium (assembly GCA_023431055.1). GTDB lineage: Bacteria > Pseudomonadota > Gammaproteobacteria > Pseudomonadales > Pseudomonadaceae > Aquipseudomonas. Next base: position 50,049 of record JAEYXX010000009.1, on the reverse strand, counting down.
GCCAGTACCAGCACACGTTCGTATAGGTCTGCGGCGAGCATCCGTGCGCCATACAGCAGGCCGTTGGCCGCGCTGGTGCAGGCGGTATTGAGGGTGAAGGCATCGGCGAAGCCCCAGCGCTGACGCAGGTCTTCGGCCAGCAGGTCGAGTGAGGTCGAATGTTCTGGGCGAAAGCCGCCCTCTGCGGCGATCAGCTGTTCGAGGTCGTCGATATCCAGGCTGGTGCTGGCGATGATCAACAGGCAGTCATCCAGCGCACCTGGCTGTTCGCCCAGGGTTTCACCGAGTAGACGGTCGCAGCGCTGCTGGCGGCTCTCGCCGCTGCGGCTTACGGCGAGGTAGGGACGCGGCTGATGCAGCTCGTGCAGCATGAACGAGCCGGGCACAGGCAGGCGGCCGTCTTGCAGGGCCGCGCTGGCGGCATGCAGGTCGGCGCCCAGGGCGCTGTGCAGGGCGCCACGCTGGAGATAGATGGGAATCACTTTTTCTGCCTGATGAAGGCCGCGATACTGGCAATGCTGTTGAGAATGCGCCGGCCATCCTTTGCCCCTTCGATGCGCACGCCATAGCGTTGCTGAAGGGCCAGCGAGACCTGCAGGGCATCGAGGCTGTCCATGGCGATACGGCTTTGCTGACCGAACAATGGTTCGTCATCGCTGATGCTCTGCCAGTCGATGTCGTCTTCCTTGTCGCACTCACGGATCAGCAATTGCTTGAGTTCTTGTTCTAGTAGTGTGTCGTCCATTGCGTTTGCTGCACTCGTTTGCGGAACAGGTAAAGCCCGCCACCGCCCAGCACCAGGGCGAACAGCAGAAGACGGGCGCAGTCAGGGGCGATGTCGGCCAGGTTGCCCTGGCCCACCAGCAGGGTCAGGAAGGCGTCTAGCGCCCAGCTCATCGGTGAAATTTCCGCCAGTTGGCTCATGGCCTCGGGCATCACGCTCTTGGGCACCATGATGCCGCCGATGGCGGCGAGGATGATATTGAGACCGCCGCCGAGCAGCAACGCCTGCTCGCCGCTACGTGCCAACGAGGCCAGCAGCAGGCCCAGGCTACAGGCGGCCAGGCTCAGGCTCAGTGCCAGGAGTGCGTAGGCCAGTGGCGAGCCCGGCAGGCTCAGGCCGCTCAAGCCGAGCAGCGGTAGCAGGTATACGCCGATGGCCAGCAACAGGGCGAACTGCAGCAGGTTGATCGCCAGATAAGGCAGCAGTTTGCTCAGCACCAGAGTGGTGGGGCTCAGGCCCAGCGCACGAAAGCGTAGCAGGGCGCCGCTCTGCTGTTCACGCTGGAAGCCGCCGGCCATCGGCAGGGCGACGAAGAACATGCCGAAGATCAGCCAGGCCGGCACGCTCAGTTGGCTGGCGTTGGCCTTGCCGCTCAGTTCGCCGCTGGCCAGCATCTGCCGTTCGCTGATCTTGCTCTGGGTGCGCTGGCTGATCAGTTGCCAGCGTTGTTCGGTGCTCATCCCCGCGTCCAGCGCGTCGCTGTCTTCCAGGTAGGCCAGCAGGCGGGTCTGCGCCAGGGCGATGTTCAGCGCTGCGCGCAGGCGTTGGCGCGTCTGGCCATCGGTACGCGGAGGAAAGCTCAGCGTGGGGCCGATGTGAGGCGTTTTCAGCAAGGTCTCGGAAAAGTTCCTGGCCAGGCTGATGCGGGGCAAGGGTTCTTCGCTACTGGCGAGCAGGTGGCTGCCCGGCAACTGTTCATGCAGCGCATGCTGGAAGAAAGCGCTGGCTTCGCTACCTTGCTCGATCTCCAGCACCAGGCTCAAGGGCGGCGGCTGGTCACGCAGGTAGTTGGACAGTGCGGCGGCCATCAGCACGAGAAACAGGATCGGCATGATGAACAGCACGGCCAGTGCATGCGGGTCGCGCAGCAGCAGCAGGCATTCCTTGCGTACCAGCGCCAGTAATGGGCTCACAGGCGGCCTCCGTTGAGGCTCAGGTAGAGCTGCTCCAGCGATGGCCGGCCAAAACGCAGCAGGCTCGGCGGAGTCGGCTGCGCGGCGAGGAACTGGGTGATCGCCAGCAATTGCTGGCTGTCCAGATTGCCGATGCGGAGACCATCCGGCAGCGCCTCGGCGCTTAGTTGCAGCTGCTTGACCAGCTCCTGAAAACCGGCGGGAACCTGCTCCGGCCATTCCAGCAGCAGGCCGTGGCCGCCATCGAGCAGTTGCTGCTTGTCCACATCGAGGCGCACCTTGCCTTCATGCAGCAGCAGGATTCGCCCGGCCACACGCTCGACCTCGTCCAGATAGTGGCTGGTGTAGATCACCCCATGCCCCTCGGCGGCGAGCCGCTCGACGGCATCGAGCAGCATCTGCCGGCTGGCGGCATCGACGCCGACGGTGGCTTCATCGAACAGGTACAGGCGTGCGGGCTGGAGCAGGCCGATGGCGAAGTTCAGGCGGCGCTGCTCGCCACCGGACAGGCGTGCGGCGCGGCGTTGCAGCTTGTCTTCGAGAGCGCTGCTGGCGATGCACAACTCCAGCCGCTGGCGGCGCTGGGCACCGTGCAGACGGTAGAGGTCGGCGAACAGCGCGAGGTTCTCGGCCACCGTGAGTTCGGCGTAGAAGGCCAATTGCTGGGGCACCAGGCCCAGGCTGCGCGGCCCGTGCCAGCGGATTTCACCCTGCTGCAGGGCCAGCGTATCGCTGAGCAGGGCCAGTAGCGTGGTCTTGCCCGCGCCGTTACTGCCGAGCAGGCCCAGGCACTGGCCTTCCTGCAGTTGCAGATCGATGCCGTGCAGGGCGAGGGTGTCTGCGCCCGGGTAGCGGAAGCTGACGTCACGTAACTCAAGCACGGACAAGCACCAGCAGCAGTTTGCCGTCCAGCAGCGGTTGGCGGCCGGCCTGGATGGTGAAGGCGTAGAGCGCGCCGGCGGGGCTCAGCGCCTCCTGTTGGGCGCTGACCAGCAGCGGCTCCGAACTGCGTGTGACCGGGTGCAGATTGAGCTGGGAAAGTTTGCCGACCAGGGCCATTTCAATGGCATCCGCTTCGCCGTATAGGGCACCATGTGCGGCGCAAAGCTGGGCGGCGGCTTCGAACAGCAGGCAAGGCGATGCATTTTCGCCAAGCTTGTCGAGATGATGCCAGGCGCTGAGACCGCGGATAGTGAGGGTGTCGTGATCGACCAATGCATCCAGCCAGAGAGCATCGCCCTGGTGCGGCAGCAGTGTGTGCAGTTGGGTGCGATCCATGGCGGGCGGTCGGTACGTACGGGCGACGCAGTGTAACAGAGGCAGGGATAGAGGGAGGATGCAGTGACGATCTGGCAGTGGGTGGCTTTTGTGATGCTCAGCGCAGTGCTGGTGGGAATTTCCTGGCGCACCTTGGGCAATCCGCGCAGTCACGGTTTTTATCGTTTCTTCGCCTGGGAAGCGATGGCGCTGATGCTGGTGCTCAATGCGCCGTCTTGGTTTGGCGACCGCGGTGAGTTGAATCAGCGCATATCCTGGGTACTGCTGAGTCTTTCTCTGTTGGTGCTGTTCGCAGGCGTGTACCAGATGCGCCGTTTCGGACAGGCCGGTACGCAACGTCAGGATGATGAGCTATTCGCCTTCGAACGCACGTCGCAGCTGGTGACGGGCGGTATCTTCCGCTACATCCGTCACCCCATGTACTGCTCATTGCTGTTGCTGGCCTGGGGTATCGCTTTCAAACGCATCGATGTGCTGATCGTGCTGCTGGCGGTGCTGTCCAGCGTGCTGCTGTGGTGTTCGGCGCGCTGCGAAGAGCGCGAATGTATGGCCTATTTCGGCGATGCCTATCGCCAGTACATGGGCCGTAGCTGGATGTTCCTGCCACTCGTGCTCTGAGCGCCTCGTTCAGAAGCCCTATTGCGCGCTCTGGTGCTCCAGCAGCAGCTGCCGATAGGCACGTTGATAGTCCTCATAGCCGAGATTCTGCTGCTGCAGATCACGCACGCGTTCATCCAGGCTCTTGCGTGGCTCGGCTGTCGAGTGGGCCTGTGCGGCAGGTTGGGCCGTACTGCTCAACTGCGCGCTGGCCAGCAACTCATCGATGACCGGATCGATCTTGCTCTTGGTGCCTTGCCATTTCATCAACGACAAACCGCCCTTACCGCGCAGGTGGTAGCTGGCTGTGGCCAGTGTCTGGCGACGGGGGCCGAGAATGGTGATTTCGGCGGTGGACAGATACGGCGCCATGTCCCAGGAGCGGCGAGCTGTGTAAGTCACCACGTAAGGGCAATCGGCCCTGGGAATCTTCGAGTGGATTTGCGTCTGGATGCCATGTCGGGCAAAGCCTTCCTGCAACACGGGCACGAAGTCGCTGACCTGAACTTTTGGGTTCTCTTGGATGCACATTTGATCGGCCGCCGTTTTTAGTGGCGTGACCCGGGTAGCGGTGCAGCCACCGAGTAGTGTTGCCGCCACGAGCAGTGGTAGGGCAATGCGCAGTTTCGACATGGTAGAGGGCTTCCTTGCGTGAACAGGCCACCTTTACGGTGGCCTTTGGGGGGAGTGCAGGTGGTGTCACTTCACCTTGGCGTACTTGGCCTTCAGTGCTACACCGGCCATGATGGCGCCGGCATGGCACTCGTATTTGCTGTCGTCGCGGTATTCCTTGTTCTTGTAGTTGCTCGCCAGGTCGACCACTGCGTTGGCACCGGCGGCCTTGGCGGCGTTCTGCAGCTTGATCAGGGCCGATTGCAGCACCCAGCTGCAGGCTTCCTCATCGCTCTTGTTGAAGGCATTGGTCTTCTGGCTGGTGGTCACGTTGGCGTTGATGATCTGCGCGCCAGCCGGGATCTTGTTCAGGTAGAACTTCACCGAACCGTCGAGACGGCCAGCCTGGGTCGCTTCGTTGACCACCGACTGGAAGTCGAGGAAGTGTGCGGTATCGCGCGCCTGGCTGAGGCCGGGTAGCAGGGCGACGGACAGAAGTGCGGCAGTGGTCCAGATTTTTGCTTTCATGGTTATCTCCTTGAATATCACTGTATGGAAAAGCTCGTTCAACGTCTGCTGCGCGTAGGCCTGTCTGGTCGAACAGGCCTTTACCTACCTGGCACCTTTTAGAAGGAAGCCCTGTTCAGTTCCTGCTGGATGCTGCGATCCAGATTATGAATCCACTTGTTGTAATTGCGGTGGATCTTGCCGTTCTTGTAGCCGAGGTTCTGGCTATCGCGATAACGAATCGAGTAGCTCGATGCACTGTAGGGAATGGTGATCTCGGCCTGGTGGCTGCGGCGCTGGATCATCGCCATGATGTTGCCGCGGTCGGCACGCTCGACCGTCCACTGGCGGCTCTGCAGCGCGGCGAGAATGGCCCGGCGCATATCATCCTCGCTTCGAACCGCAACCACTGGTGTGCGGTTCTCAATGTTCATCACCGGTTTCGACGTACAGGCCGCGACGCCGAGCAGCAGGGCGAGAATAAGACCAAAGCGAGTGAAACGAGACATCATCCGTGTTCCTTGTCAGTTGAAGATCAGTGCCAGCGCTTGAAGATCAGCGAGGTATTCACGCCACCGAAGGCGAAGTTGTTGTTCATCACGTACTCGTGGCTCATCTGGCGGAACTCGCCGCGCAGATAATCCAGCTCACCGCAAGCCGGGTCGATCTCGTCCAGATTCAAGGTGTAGACGTAGCTGTCCGAGTTCATCATCTCGATGCTGAACCAGGATTCCAGCGCGCCGCAGGCGCCCAGGGTGTGGCCGAGGTAGCTCTTCTGCGAGCTGATCGGCATATGTGGGCCGAACAGGCTGCTGGTGGCCAGGGTTTCGGCGACGTCGCCCTGTTCGGTGGCAGTGCCATGGCCGTTGACGTAACCGATGGCGGAAGGTTCCAGGCCTGCGTCATCCAGAGCCAGCTGCATGGCGCCGCGCATGGTTTCCTGCACCGGCTTGGTGGCGTGCTGGCCGTCCGAGTTGCAGCCGAAGCCGACGATCTCGGCATGGATGGTGGCGCCACGGGCGAGCGCGTGCTCCAGCTCTTCGAGCACCAGGATGCCGGCGCCTTCGCCGATCACCAGGCCGTCACGGCCGCTGTCGTAGGGGCGCGGGCTGGTGTGCGGGGCGTCGTTCTTCAGGCTGGTGGCGTAGAGTGCATCGAAGACCATGGCCTCGGTCGGGCACAGTTCTTCGGCGCCGCCGGCGAGCATCATCTTCAGACGGCCGAACTTGATCGCCTCGTAGGCATAGCCGATGCCCTGACTGCCGCTGGTGCAGGCGCTGGACGTCGGGATCAGGCGGCCCTTGAGGCCGAAGAAGATGCTGATATTGGCCGCCGTGGTGTGCGGCATCATGCGGATGTAGGAGTTGGCGTTGAGGCCGTCTGCCACAGAGTTCAGCAGCATGTTGCCGAAGGCCTTGACCTCCTCGGTGCTGCCGGTTGACGAGCCACAGGCCACGCCCATGCGCCCATCGGCGATGCACGGATCGCCGAGCAAACCGGCGTGTTCCAGCGCGCGTTCAGCGGCATACACCGCCAGCTTGGACACCCGGCCCATGCTGCGCGTCTGCTTGCGATTCCAGTGTTTGGGCTGGACGAAATCGTCCACCGGCCCGCCCAGGCGGGTGTTCAGCTCGGTGAAGCGATCCCATTCGTCCATGCGCCGGATGCCACTCTGGCCGGCTTTGAACGCGGCCGAGATGGTTGGCCAGTCGCTGCCCAGCGATGTGATACCGGCCATACCGGTGACGACTACACGTTTCATCAGCACAGACCGCCATTCACTGCGAGAACCTGGCGGGTAATGTACGCCGCTTCGCTGGACATCAGGAAGTTCACCGCACCCGCCACTTCTTCCGGGGTGCCCATGCGCGCCGCCGGAATCATCTTGAGGATTTCGTCGACCGGAACCAGCTCGTCGAGAATCTCGGTATCGATCAGGCCGGGTGCCACGCAGTTCACGGTGATCTTGCGTTTGGCCAGTTCGATCGCCAGGGCCTTGGCGGCGCCGATCACGCCGGCCTTGGAGGCGCTGTAGTTGACCTGGCCGCGGTTGCCGACCAGCCCCGACACCGAGGTGATGCAGACGATACGCCCTGGCGCACGGCGGCGAATCATCGGCATGGTCAGTGGGTGCAGTACGTTGTAGAAACCGTCCAGGTTGGTGCGCAGCACCTGATCCCAGTCTTCTTCGGACAGCGCCGGGAAGGCGCCGTCGCGGGTCAGGCCGGCGTTGCACACCACGCCGTAGTAGGCGCCATGGGCTTCGACGTCGGCCTCCAGTGCCGAACGGCAGGCGGCGCGGTCGGATACGTCGAATTGCAGGATGCGCGCCTGGCGCCCGAGTTCGACGATCTGCGCCTGCACGGCTTCGGCCTCATCGCGGCGCGAGCGGCAGTGCAGGACGATGTCATGGCCCGAACGCGCCAGGCGCAGGGCGATGGCGCGGCCGATGCCACGGCTGGAGCCGGTGACCAGTACAGTGGCGGCAGAAGTAGTTTCAGTCATGGGATTGTTCTTGCGATTCTTGTGGCTCTTGTAAATAGACCGCCGGTTGTGGCGGGCGGAACACATTGAGGCGGGCTTCGGCCTGGATGCCGGGGCCTTGCAGGTGGCATTCGAACACGCCCATGCCGTTGTCGTCCTGCAGCGAGCACAGGGCGCGGATGCGCAGTTCGCTGCCAGCTGGAAAGTACTCGACGTTGCAGTTGTACTTGCGTGTGCCAAGCAGGAATCCCAGTTCCACTGGCAGGCCTGCGCGTCTGGCCTGCACGCCGGCGAAGGCGGCGATGGCCTGCGCCATCAGCTCGATACCGGTCCAGGCTGGCAGATTGCCGTCGGCATCGCTGAGCAGGCCATCCGGACGAACCACGAGGCGCACCTCGATCGCTTCCGTATCGCAGCTCAGCACTTCGTCGAGCAGCACCATGTTGCCGGCATGGGGCACCAGTTCGGCGACGGGCCAGAGTTTCATGGCGCATCCCCCAGAATCAGGGCGACATTGTTGCCGCCAAAGGCGAAGGAGTTGCTCATCAGATGGCGGCCCTGTTTGCGCGAAAGCTGGGCACCGGCTTGGACGAGCTCGATCGGTGCCAGTTCGGGATCGCGCTGTCCGTCCCAGAGGTGCGGTGGCAGCAGTCCGTCACGGTTGTACTCGCTCAGCGTCAGCCAGCAGAAGGCCGCCTCCAGTGCACCTGCGGCGCCCAGGGTGTGGCCGGTCATGGGCTTGCTCGACGAGCAGGGCAGGCCATTGGGGAACAGGGCGTGCACCGCTTTGCTCTCCATCGAGTCGTTGTGGCGGGTGGCAGTGCCGTGCAGGTTTAGGTAGTCGATCCGATCCGGCGTCAGGCCGGCGCTGGCCAGGGCCTTCTCCATGGCGGCTCGGGCGCCGACCCCTTCTGGATGCGGGGCGGAAATATGGTGGGCATCGGACGTGGCGCCGCCGCCGAAGAAGGCGATGGGCGCAGGCTCGCGCGTCATCAGGAACAGGGCCGCCGCTTCGCCGATATTGATGCCGTTGCGATTTACCGAGAACGGATTGCAGGGCTCGGCGGAAACCGCCTCCAGCGATGAGAACCCATTAAGGGTCAGGCGGCAAAGGCTGTCCACGCCGCCGCAGATCACCGCGTCGCACAGGCCCATGCGCAGCAGGCGATGGGCGCTGAGCAGGGCGCGGGCGCTGGAGGTGCAGGCGGTGGACTGGCAGTAGACCGGGCCAGTCAATTTCAGCCAGTCCGCCAGGAAGTTCGCTGGCGCGGCCATCTCCTGCTGGATGTAGTCGTACTCGGCTGGCAGCGCGCCATCGTCGAGCTGGCGCCCGATATGCTCGCCCGCTTCGCGAATGCCCGAGGTGCTCGTACCCAGCACCAGGCCGACGCGGTGAGCACCATGGCGGGCGATGGCCACGCGCAGTTCGGGCTCGATCTGCAGCGCGGCTGCAAGCAGCAGTTGGTTGTTGCGACTGTGCGAGCGCTCGAAACCAGCTGGCATGGCTGGCAGATCGGCATGCACGGCACCGACCGTCAGGCAGCGTTCACTGACCCAGCCGTCTTCGGCACGCATGCCCGAGGTGTCGCCGGCGAACAGCGCATCGGCAACGGCCTGCTTGCCTTCGCCCAGGGCGCAGATCACGCCGAGTGCATTGAGGTAGCCGGGGGTAGGGGCACGGGACATCAATCGCTTTCTTCCAGGTTCAGTGCATGTATCCGGTAGTTCAGGCCGGTCTTGCCAAGGGTGAAATTCAGTGGGCCGTGGTAGTCGACGGTCCAGTCCGGCACAAGGCGGCGTTGGTCATCACTCACCTGTTGCCAGCTGCCGGCCGGGTAGGCCTGCAGCGCGTCGCCTCGGGTCAGGGCAAACAGCAGCGCAGCGAACAGTTCTCGCGCTTCGGTATTGGGTGGCAACAGGCCGTCGTTACGCCAGTGCCCGGCGTCCAGTAGCTGACGCGCCTGTGGTATGCCGAGCGGATCCATCAGTGACCAGCGCAGGGCCGAACCCTCGCGCTGGATCACCAGCAGCCAGTCCTGTCGCACCTGTGCCTGCTCACGCTGGATCTGCAGGCTGAGCGGCAAGGGCGCGACCAGTGCTGGTGGCGTCTGCGGCACGGGAGTATGTGCGGCGCAGGCGCCCAGCAACAGGCTGGCGACGAGCAGGAGTATGCGTGGCATCACGGTTTGCGCGCCACTACGTTTAGCAGCGTTTCGTCGCGTTGGCCGACCGGCTTTGGTCGCATCAGTCCCCAGCGCTCCAGCAGGCCGAAGTCCTTGGAGCGGCTCCACCACAGATAGGGGTACGAAACACTGCTCTCTTCGAACTGGAAACCCTGCGCGCTGAGCATTTGCAGGTACTGCTCGGCGCTGCGTTGTACGTGCATCGGGTGACGGAACAGCCAGCGGATCACCCAGGTGTCGATGTAGTACTTGGTCGACTCGGCCAGCAGCAATCGGCCACCCGGTTTCAGCACGCGCCAGAACTCGGCGAGGGCTTTCTCCTGTTCCACCAGGTGATGCAGCGTCTGGTGGCAGAACAACAGGTCGACGCTGGCGTCGGGCAGGTCGATGGCGGCGCAGTCGCTGGCGATCAGCTCGACGTCGAGGCCCAGGCGCTCGGCCTCGCGGCGCGAGCATTCGAGGCTGTGTGGGTCAGCGTCAAGGCCGATCATTCTCGTGGGCGAGAGCGCTGCGTCGAGCAGGCCGAAGGAGCGCCCCTGGCCACAACCCGCATCCAGCAGCACGGGCGCGTGCGGCAATGGTTCGCCGATCAGGCGCACCAGGTCGTTGATCGCGACCCGCAGTACATGGTGTTGCCAGACATGGCTCTGCAGGAACCAGAAGCCGAAGCGGGTTTCTTCGACGTAGGTGGGCGAGACGGGGCGCAGGGCGTTCATCGACGATCCTTGTTTAGAACCTATTTACGAGCTAGCGAGCTAGAGCCATACAAGGCAGAAGCAGGCGAGGAACGGACTGGGCTCGCACTCGAGTTTACGAGTTGTAAATGAGCATTCCGAGCCTGTTTCTAACGCCGTAGGGCCGACGCGCAGCTGATCGTAAGTAGGTTCTCAGGGTTGGGAGCAAAGTTCTGCCAGCACACGCAGGCGGCGGCGTGGTTCGGACACGTAGGGATTCTTACCGTCCCAGGCGTAGCCGGCAAGGATCGAACTGATCATGCGGCGAATCTCCGGCGAGGCGTTCTCGTAGTAGATCACGTCCTGGAAGGAACCCTCGTACCAGCCTTCGACGTAGACGCGGAAGGTATCCACGCCGCGTTTGAGCGGGATGGCGAACTCGTTTTCCCAGTCCACCGTTTCGCCACCCAGCTGGCGATGCAGCAGCCCGGCGGCCATGCTCGCCGAGCGCATGGCGATGGTCACGCCGGAGCTGAACACCGGGTCGAGGAACTCGGCGGCATTGCCCAGCAGGGCGAAACCTGGCCCATGCAGGTTCTTGACGTTGGCCGAGTAGCCATTGATCTCGCGTGCCGGGGTATCCCACACGGCGTTGCCCAGCACCTTGCTCAACGATGGGGTCTCGGCGACGAACTGCTTGAGGCAGGCGTCGAGATCCTTCGGGTAGTTCTCATAGTGTTCAGCCGCGCAGACCACGCCCAGCGAGCAGCGGCCGTTGCTGAATGGAATGGTCCAGAACCACACGTCGCGCAGGGTCGGATGGGTGGTGATGAGGATCATCTCGCGGTTGAAACCCGAGGCCGGATCGATGTTGTCCTCGATGTGGGTGAACACCGCGCGCCGTACCGGGAAGGCCGACGGCGTGTCGAGGTCGAGCAGGCGCGGCAGCACGCGGCCATAGCCGCTGCCGTCGAGAACGAAGGCGCACTCGACCTGGTATTCGAAACCGTCGGCCAGGCGGCGTATCGACAGCCGCGGGCAGTCGCCGCTGAAGTCGGCGGCGAAGATTTCTTCCTCGTAGCGAATCTCCACGCCCTGGCGCTCGGCCTCGTCGGCCAGCAACTTGTCGAAGTCGGCGCGGATGACCTGATAGGTCGAACCCTTGCCCTCGGTGAATTTGTCGCGGAAGTCGAAGCTGGTGTAACGGTCGCCCCAGGCGAAGGCTGCACCGTGCTTGGTCTGGAACCCAGCGGCTTGCACGGCCTCGAGCATGCCGGCTTCTTCGACGAAGTCCAGGCAGTGCGACAGTAGGCTTTCGCCGATGGAAAAGCGCGGGAAGCGCTGGCGCTCCAGCACCAGTACGTCATGACCCTTGCGTTTGAGGATGGCGGCTGCGATGGCGCCGGACGGGCCGGCACCGATGACGACGATCTGGCGTTGTTCGAGTTCAGGAGATTTCATAGCGGGCTTTCGCTTCATGATTGGCCGCATGCCGGCCCAGCAGGGCAGGCAGCAGAGTAGAGAACAGACTCATCAGCAGCAGGCCGAAGTACACCGTTGAATCAATCAGCTGGAGCTGCAGGAGCAGGTTGAGGAACACGATTTCGGTCAGGCCACGGATGTTCAGCAGCAGGCTTTCGCGCCACTTGATCCGTGCCGACGCGGCCGGATCTGCCCAGTGCAGACCCAACCAGCTACCAAGCACCTTGCTGATGACCGGCAGCGCCAGCAGGGTAACCAGTAGCAACCAGGACAGGTGTTGATCCAGGCCATGGAAATCAACGCGCAGCACGCCATAGGTGAGGATCAGCGGGACTGCGAGCCCATTCATCGCCCGTTTCCAGTGACGCTCCGCGAGTGGCAGGACGAAGGGCTGGCGCAGGTAACCCAGACACAGCATGTAGCCGATGCCGAACACCAGCGCATTCAGTTCAAGCTGCTGCAACGCCAGCATCAAGGCGAAGAATGGCAGGCTGTAGAACGACGGATGACGCAGCCTGGCGGCACGCAGCAACAGGGGCAGCAATGCCGCCAACAAGGGCCACAGCAGCGTTGCCGGCTGGCTGCTGCCCTGGGCCAGGCCGAACAGACTCCAGCACATGAAATCCATCAGGATCGCCGCATGCAGCAGACGTTTACTGTCGGCAGGCGGGTAGCCGATGCTCTGCAGAAACAGGTAGAGCACGGGAATGGCGGTGATGGAGAACAGCAGGCCGATGCCGACGGCACTCAGCCAGCCGCGCTCGCCGGGCAGCAACCAGAGCGAACAGGCCAGGCCTGCGAGCATCGGCACGAGGAAACTGGGCAGGGCGATCTTCACGCACGCCGGGCTGAGGTCGAGATCGATCACGTCGCTGAGGATGTAGCCGAGTAGCAGCGCGAAGCACAGACCGTAGGCAAGCTCCAGCCAGTCGGGCGCCAGCAGGTCGCTGGCGCTCAATTGCCAGTGCGGCTCGGCCCACAGCAACAGCAGCGCCGGGATGGCCAGCGCTGCCACCAGCAATTGGCCGACGATGGGAATCAGGCGGCGCCCACCGACGACCGCGACCAGCGCATAGATGGCCAGGGCCAGCAACCAGAACAGGACGACCGTCATGGCTGCTTATCCTCTGCTTGCGCGTCACCTGCCCAGGGGGCGAGGAGGAAGCTGAAGGCCAGGCCGATGCTGATGGCCAGGCCGAAGTTGCTCACCGCAGGCGTACTGGAAACGGCCAGCAGGCCGAACGACAACCAGGTGGTCAGTGCCGACAGCAGCGTGCCGAGCAGGCTGGTGGCCGCGCCGCCGACCCGTTCGCGAATCAGAATGGCGTAGTCCACGCCGATGGCGGTGACCAGTAGCAGGCCGAACAGGCTGAACAGGGTCAGCGGCTGGCCAAGCCAGCCCAGGCTGGCCAGGCTGGCCAATGCGGCCAGCAGCGAGACCGCCAGTACGCGAGCGGCACCGCGTGCGCCAAAGAAGATCCAGAGCACAGCGAAGATCAGCAGGCAGGAGGCCAGCTTGAGTTCGGCGGCGCTGACTTGCGTGGCGGCGAACAGGCGATTGAGCTCGCCGAGGCGGTCGACCAGTTTTACCCCGTGCAGTCCCTCGACCTGGGCGGCAAGCAGATCGCTGTCGGTCAAGCCTTGCAGGCTGATCAAGCCGGCGACCTGGCCGTCATCGGCGTTGCCCAGCCAGAGTGGCCGCCAGGGCTCACTGAGTGGCGCGGATAGCACCTGCTCGATGGTCAGCGTCGGCAGTGCTTGCAGCTGTTGCGCTTCCTGCTCGATGGCCTCGGCGGGGATGCCCAGTTCGTTGAGTGCAGCGCTATGGCTCGGGAGCTGTGCCACGGCTTGGCGCAGTGCCTCCTGCTGGGTGGCTGGCGCCATCAGCTGGCTCAGGGCCAGATAGCTCTTCAACTGGCCTTGTTCCACCAGCTTGTCCAGGCGTTGGCTCAACGACTGCTGGCGTTGCAGCAATTGTTCCTCGTCGTCGCCGTGCACCAGAAAGAACTGACTGGTCGGTTGCATGCCGACGATCTGGCTGATGGCTTTCGATTGCTCCAGCAATTGCGGCGGTACGCTGGCCCACTGGCGCAGGTCGTCCTTGTGCGAGAGCTGCAACAGGCCACCAGCGCAAAACAGGACGAAGATCAACAGCAGCCAGGGTGTGGGCAGTTTACGCAGCAAGGTTTCGCGCCGGTCGAGCAGGCGCTGCGCCAGGGCATGCGGCGGCTGCCAGGGACGTATCTCGGCCTTGCCGAGCAGGGTTGGCAACAGGAACAGCGTGCTCAGGTAAGCGCCGAGCAGGCCGGCGGCAGAGAAGATCGCCACTTGTTTCAGCGCCGGGAAGGGCGTGAAGGCCAGGGCCAGGTAGCCGATGACATTGGTCAGCAGGCCGAGGGTCAGGCCGAGCAGCGTGGCGCGTAGGGCTCGCCAGCTGTCCCAGGGCTGCAATGTCCAGCTTTTCGACAGCAGGTGCAGCGGATAATCGATGGCCACGCCGATCAGGCTGGCGCCGAGCACCAGCGTCATCACATGCACATGGCCGAATACCGCCACGCACGCCGTAAGTCCGGCCAATACGCCGATCGCGGCGGGGACGAACGCCAGCAATACGCGTACGCGTCGGAACACCAGCAGCATCATCAGCAAGGCGCCAGCACTGGCTAGCCCGCCCATCAGGCTGATCTCGCGAGTGGCCTGGCGCTGGCCATGGGCGGAATAGAGCAGGCCGCTGCTGGCGAGCATCTGGCCGCCGCGCGCCTCGATTTCCTCGCGGGCCTGGGCGACCAGATTGTCCACTGCCAGCGCCAGGTTGCCGTCGAAGGCGTCGGCATTGGTTCGGGCGCGCAGCAGGGCCCAGGTGGTTCCCTCGCTTTCGGCGATCAGCGCACCGCTGAGATCGACCTGAATATTGTGATGATGCGGGAGATTCTTCTCGGCCAGTGTGCTCAGGCCGAGCAGGTCATCGTTGGTGGCGACCACGCCCTGGCTGCGAAAGGGGTCGAACAGGTCCTGCGTACGCCTGGCAACGAACGCCGCAGGATCGTCGATCAGCAGCTGGCGGTCGGCCGCTGGCAGCAGCGCCAGGCGCTGATCCTGCAATTGCTGTCTGATGTTGTTCAGGTCGGCTTGCGGGTCCCACTGCACCTTCTCGAACAGCGTCTGCTGCTGCCAGCGCGGGCCCAGCTCGGCGGCCAGCGCCAGGGCCTGGTCGCGCTCCGGGTGGCTGATCAGTATCAGCAGCTCGCGGTTCAGCGGCTCCTGCATGCGTTGCACGGCCAGCTCTTCGAGGGCGTCCGGCTTGCCGCTGGGCACCAGCTCCAGCAGGTTGGCCGAGATGGGCGCACCACCGCGCCACTGCCAGGCGGCGACGGCAAGAAGCAGGAGCAGGGCGAGCGGAAAGAGCCGTGAACCCCAGTATTCAACTCTGGAAGTCATGTCGCTCCGCGTCGCTCAGGGACTGATCGGCCTGATTGTTCTCAAGGCGCAGCACGGTGCTGTCGCCCTGGGTTTCCTGCAGCTCGATACGCTGCACCAGCTCACCGCCGGTGATGACGATGGCCTTGAATACCTGCTTGAGCAGCACGCTGCGGGGCGTCAGATCGAGCTGCCAGTTGTCAGCGCTGCCGCTCAGGCTGAGGTCGAAGTCCTGACGCAGGCCGCTGCTGTCACCTTTCAGAACGGCGAGGAACAGGCGGTTCTGCTGGGCCGTGGCGCTCTGCTGGGCGACGAACTGCCAGCCCTGCTCTGCACGCCGGGCAATGCCCTGATCATCGATACGGTAGTCCTGCTGCAAAGGCCGTTCGAGCAGCCAGAGTAGCCCGTAGTCCTTGGCCAGCACGAAGGTGCCGCGGCTGGTCAGCGGTTGCGGCAGGGCGCGCAGGTGCTTCTCCTGAATGAAGCTGCCGCGCACCACTTCGGGTTTACCGAGTTGCTCGCTGAGCTGGTCGAGGTCGAAGGCCAGCGCCAGCTGGGCAATGCTCGCCAGCAGTAGCCCGGATGCAATCCGGGAAATGTAGCGGGCAATGGGGTTTCTCCCGGATTTCATCCGGGCTACGCAGCCGATGCCAGCCAGGGTGGCGCTGAGCAGGCGTTTCACGCGATGGCCCTCTGCACGGCATCGATGAAGACCTGTGGCGAGGCGAACTGCATTTCCCGCGTGGCGATTTCCACGGCCACCTGCACGGTGCTGCCGCGAGTCATGCGCTCGCCCGTCTCGGCGTCGCTGATCAGGTAGTTGATCTTCAGGCGGCTCTCCCATTCGACCAGGTCGGCGCGCACAATGATGCGCTGACCGAACTGAGCGCCGCGTATGTAGCGCAGCTGAAGGTCGATCACCGGCCAGGCGTAGCCGGAGTCGCGCATCTGTCGGTAGTTGTGGTCGAGCTTGTCGAGCAAGGCGCAGCGCGCCTGCTCGAAGTACTTGACGTAGTGGCCATGCCAGACGATTTCCATCATGTCGACGTCATAGAACTGCACCTGCAGTTCGATCTGCGCCTGCAATACGCCCTTGCTACGCATACAGCCTCCAGTGCTGGGCACGGATACGTTCCAGGCACAGGCGCAGCTCGCCTTCCAGTGCGCGATCTTCGATCACCGGCGGGAAGTCGCTGGCCAGTTGCTCGCGCATCGCCGCCAGCGGCGCCGGGATGTCGCGCTTGCCGGCGCGCTCGCGTAGCCAGACGCCCTGGTTGGCCGCCAGCAAGGTGGCAGCGGCGACCTGCTCGGTCAGCTCCAGGCTGCGCAGTGCGTCACGTGCGGCGATGGTGCCCATGCTCACCTTGTCCTGGTTGTGGCACTCGGTGGAGCGCGAGAACACGCTGGCCGGCAGGGTGTTCTTCAGCGTTTCGGCAGTCCAGGCGCTGGCACCGATCTGCACGGCCTTGAAGCCGTGGTTGATCATCGCCGTCTCGACTGGCGCGCCGGACAGGTTGCTCGGCAGACCATGGTTGTAGCGAGTGTCGACCAGCAGGGCGAGCTGGCGGTCGAGCAGGTCGGCGACGTTGCCGACCAGGTTCTTCAGGCTGTCCATGGCGAAGGCGATATGCCCGCCATAGAAGTGGCCGCCGTGCAGGGTGCGCTCGGTCTCGGCATCGAACAACGGGTTGTCGTTGGCGCTGTTGAGTTCGGTCTCGATGAACTGGCGCAGCAGGCCCAGGCTGTCGGCCAACACGCCGAGCACGTGCGGTGCGCAACGGATCGAGTAGCGATCCTGCAGGCGATGCAGCGGCGGCAGCGGCGCCTCGACGGCCAGGTCCTGGCGAATCCAGGCGGCCACCTGGGTTTGACCCGGGTGCGGCTTGGCGGCGAACAGACGCTCATCGAAGTGCTCCGGGTTGCCTTCCAGAGCGATCACGTTGAGCGCGGTGATGCGTGTTGCCAGCTTCAGCAGATAATCGGCGCGGGCGTAGGCGAGGCAGGCCAGGGCGGTCATCACCGCGGTGCCGTTCATCAGCGCCAGGGCTTCCTTCGGGCGCAGGGTCAGCGGCGTCCAGTCGAGTTCTTCATGTACCTCGGCGGCGCTGCGACGTTCGCCCTTGTATAGCACCTCGCGCTCACCGCTGAGGGTGGCGGCGACGTAGGACAGCGGCGTGAGGTCGCCGCTGGCGCCGACCGAGCCTTCTTCCGGGATCAAGGGCAGCACGTCGTGATCGATGAACGCCTGGATGCGCTCCAGCAGTTCCACCCGTACCCCGGATACACCGTGGCACAGGGACTGCAAGCGGGCGGCGAGCACCGCACGGGTGCTGGGGGCGTCGAGCAGTTTGCCCAGGCCGCAACCGTGGAAGGTGAACAGGTGTTGGGGCAGCGCCTCGACCTGATGCAATGGCACGGCTACCACGCAGGAGTCGCCGTAGCCGGTGGTGACGCCGTATATCACGCCTTCCTTGTCCAGCAGGGTGTCGAGGAAGCGCGCGCCCTTGGCGATCTTTTCACGATAGGCCGCATCGTCCTGCAATTGGGCGCGGGCCTGGCGCTGCGACAGGGCTACGATGTTCTCGATGGTCAAGGCGCGCTCGCCGAAGATCACCGGCTCAGGCTGGTATGTCGTCATCTCGCTTCCAGAAAGGGTAGAAGTTGAACCATTGTTGGGGGGCGTCCAGGCAGTGTTCGCCCAGGCGTTGCGCATAGCGTTGTGCCCAATCACGGATCACCTGATCGCGCTCGCTGCGCTTCCAGGTCACCGCGTCGGCGAAGTGCTCCAGGCGTACCTGGTAGCGGCCATCGATTTTCAGGCAGTGGATCAGCCCGACCGGGCAATGCAGCAGGCCGGCCAGCAGCCAGGGGCCTTGGGGAAAGGCAGCCGGTAGGCCGAGAAAATCCACCACCACGCGGCGCCCGCCATGCAGGGGCACGCGATCACCGGCGATGGCCAGCCATTCTCCGCGTTCCAGGCGTTCGGCCAGTTGCAGCATGATCGCCGGGTCCAGTTCGCTGACCTGAATCAGGCGCAGATGGCTGGCGCCGGACTCGCCCAGCAACCGGTTGAAGCGCTCGGCATGCTTGGTGTGCACCAGCACGTTCATGCGCACCTGTTCGCCGAGCTCGGCCAAGGCTCGGCACACCTCCAGGTTACCCAGGTGCGCACCTACCAGCAGGCGGCCACGGCGATCGCCGTGCAGGCGTTCACGCAGATTGTCGGGATCGACCAGTTGCAGTTCCTGTAGCGGCAAGCGGCCGTTCCAGGCGTCGAGCTTGTCCAGCAGACTGTCGGCGAAAGCGAAGAACTGTCGCAGCACCGAGCCTCGGCTCGGGCGCAAGTCGGGGCGTGCGCTCCAGGTGGCCAGGTTGTCTTGGTACTGATGGATGCTGGTGCGTGCGCTGCGGCCGAAGATGTAGAAGTACAGGACGATCAGGTACAACAGTGGCACCAGGGGGCGACGGCCGAGCAGGCGCGCAGCCGTGACGGTGAAGCGCATCAGCAGAAAACTGCCGCGCTCCTTCTGTCGGGCCCAGTGGTCGTGGTGCTCGGCAGTGCTCATGTGGCCAGCCTGCGCCATAGAATTCGCGGTGCGCGCAGCAGCATGCCGAAGAACAATCGCGCATGCATGCCGGAGATCAACAGGTTGTCGTGCCACAGGCGAAAGTGCGAAAGGCCGTCGGCCGGGTAATGCACGCGGGTCGGCAGCCAGTGCATCGGCTGCTCACGCCAGGCCATGCGCACCAGAATCTCGGTGTCGAAATCCATGCGCCGGCCGAGTTTCACCCTGTCGAGCAGTGCCAGGGTGGGCGGCAGCGGATAGACGCGGAAGCCGCACATCGAGTCGCGAACCTGCAGCGACAGGCAGTTGATCCAGACCCACACGTGGGTCAGGTAGCGTGCATAGAGGCGCGACTTGGGCACGCTCGCATCGTATTGCGGGTAGCCGCAGACCATTGCCTCTGGATGCGCTCGAGCGGTGTCGAGGAAATCATCGATTCTGCTCAGGTCATGCTGGCCGTCGGCATCGACCTGTAGGGCATGGCTGTAACCGAGGCGCGCCGCTTCGCGCAGGCCGGCCATCACCGCGCCGCCCTTGCCCAGATTGCTGGGCAGGCGCAGCAGATGGACGCCGGGCTGCTGCGCCAGATCGTCCATGACGGCCGCGCAGCTGGCGCTGGAACCATCGTCAACCAGTACGCAGGGGAGATCGGCGCGGCGCAGTTCGCTGACCACACCGGGTAACGGCCGCTCGTGGTTGTAGACCGGGATCACCGCGCAGGGCTTGAAGCCTGACTCAGCCATGGGCCGGCTCCAGCAGGATACGACCAGAAGAACAGGCCGCTTCGCCATTGTGATAGGCGAAATAGAGTTTGCCGCGTTCGCTGTCGAAGCGCAGGGTCAGTTGCAGGGTGTCGCCGGGGCGCACCAGTTGCTGGAACTTGAGCACTTCCATACCGGCGAAGCGTGGCGGCAGATGAGGGATCAACTGGCGTGCCAGTTGTTGCGCCCAGTCCACCTGCACCACCCCTGGCAGCACCGGAGTCTGTGGGAAATGGCCGGTGAAATGGGCGAGGTCCAACGGTACTTGCAGTGCCAGCACCCATTCGCCGTCACGTTCTTCGGCGCTGACGGGCTCCACCCGCGTCGGCCGCGGTGCGCTCAGCAGGCTATCGACCTGGCTTTGCGGGAGCTTGCCCTGGCTGCTGTAAGGCAGCTCCAGCAGCAGGCGCCAGCGGCGCGGCAAAGCGATGGCTTCGCAATGATCGGCCAGGTGCCGGCGCAGGGTATCGGTCACGGTGCGACGGCCCTGGTTGCGCAGGGCGTGTACACCGCTCTGGCTCAGTGCCAGCAAGGCCCCGAGGTAGGCGCGACCCTCCTGAACAACGCCCAGGCGGGCATCGGCAACCCAGTCATGATTGACCAGTGCCTGCTCGATCATGGGTAGGGAGATGCGCTTCTCCTCCAGCTTGACGATGCGATCCAGTCGTCCGCGCAGGACGAAACGACCGTCGTCACCGATCTCGGCGGCATCCGCGCTCTGTTCGATATGTCCGGCTGGCAAATACGGCGAGGCGATGCGCAGGGCTCCGGCCTCATCCAGGCTCAGTTCGACGCCGGTGAACGGTTGCCAAGGCGTGTCACCCTGGCGCCAGCCGATACCGCCGGTTTCCGAGCTGCCATAGATTTCCGTCGGCCATTGGCCCAGACGGTCATGTAGGGCCTGCGCTGCTTCGGCGGGCAGGGCACCGCCGGAAGAGAACACCTGCTTCACCCGGCTCAGTGCCGGCCAGTCGAGGTTGTCACCCATGCGTTTGAGCAAGGCCGGGCTGGCGACCCAGGCGAAGCCAGGGGCGGCGCAAGCTACTGCGCTCGATGCTGCTGCGTTGAGAAGCGGCTCGGCCTGCTCATTTACCGCCTGTAAACTCCGCGGCCTCGCCTCTTCTCGCCTTGCATCCTCTTCGCTCGCTACGCTTGCACTGCCCCTGGTGATAGCCAGGCTGACCTGCTGCAGGTCTTCAGGGAATGGCAGGGCGCGGCTGTGCACCGGGCGACCGGCGCATAGCGGCCAGAGCAGGCGGAACAGCAGGCCATAGATATGTTGGCAGGCGACGCTACCAAGCACGCAAGCCTGGCCCAGGTGCTGCCCCCACAAGTGCTCCAGGGCTTCGACTTCGTTGGCCAGTTGCGCCAGGCTCTTGTCGATCAGCTTGGGTTCGCCGCTGGAGCCCGAGGTGCACAGGGTCAGGCGGCACTGCTCGGGCAGCAGGCGGGCGCCAGATAGAGGCGCTGCATCCAACCCCGCCAGGTCATCGAGCCACAGGTCGACCTGGGCCGCCAGGCGCTGACGTGTTTGCGCCTGGGAATCGGCCGGCAGCAATACCTGCACCCCGGCGCGCCAGGCTCCGAGCAGGGCGATGGCCAGCTCACCAGCATCTTCCAGATACAGCGCCACGCGTTGTACGCCTTGCGTTTGCAGGGCAGCAGCCAGACGCAAGGCGCGCTCACGCAGCTCTGGATGAAACAACACGGGCTCCAGGGTCACCTGGCGCTCGGGCTGAGCCTCCAGCAACAGATCGGAGAGGGGCAGCCAAATCATTCGTGTTTCCTTACCTGCTGGCGGATCAACCATTCGCCAGCGAACAGCAGGCCAATCAGGCCATAAGAAATAAAGCCGGTGTACAGCGTCCACCAGGAGAGCGGCGCCCAGGCCGCGAGAGCCATCAACAGGAAGGAGTTGCCGAGAAAGAACAGGGTCCAGACCAGGGTGACCTTGCGGGTATAGCGCACTGCGACTTCAGGTAGTTCAGGCTCGCGCAGGCGCGCCAGGCGCTCGACCAGTGGTGGGCCGAACTTCAGGCTGAGGCCGAACAGTGCCAGCAGCATCAGGTTGAGCAGTACCGGGTACCAGCGCAACAGGGCCGGTTCGTCCGCCAGGCCGAGCACCAGGCAGAACGCCAGGGCCGTAGCGGCCAGCCACAGGCCCCCCGGTCGGCGACGGGCAGTCAGCGCACGGGCGAGCCAGAGCCCGCCCAGCAGAGCAGCGAACAAACGTGGCGACCAGTGCTCCATGCCGTAATACACGGCGAAGGGATAGAGCACGCCGGCTATCAGCAGTAGCAGGCCAAACAAGCGAGCCATTTGATCAGGCTTGGGCCTGGGGCGCTTCGTTGATCAGGCGGTACACGGCTTCGACCACGTCACCCACGCTGCGCACGCTCTTGAATTCCTCGGCGGCGAGCTTGCGGCCGGTCTGACGCTTGATGTGGTCGATCAGGTCGACGGCGTCGATGCTGTCGATTTCCAGATCTTCATACAGGCTGGCTTTCAGGGTGACGCGCTCGGCATCCAGTTCGAACAGCTCCACCAGGGCGCTGCGCAGGGTGACGAAGATTTCTTCGCGGCTTTGCATCTGGAGTAATCCTCAAGCGGTTTGCTGGGCGGAAACGAACGCAGCCAGGCTCGCGACATTGGCGAAGTGCTTGCGAGTGTCCTTGGCTTCGGCGTCGATCTTGATGCCGAAGCGCTTCTGGATCGCCAGTCCAAGCTCCAGCGCGTCCACCGAGTCCAGGCCGAGGCCTTCGCCGAACAGCGTCTGTTCCGCGCCAATGTCGTCGGCGCTCATGTCCTCGAGGCCGAGGGCATCGATGATCAGGTTCTTGATTTCACGTTGCAGATCGCTCATCTGAGGCGAGCTCCTTCATAAAGTGTTGATGCAGATGGTCGTTGAGCTTGCGCGAGGCAATCGGCAATGGGGCCTGCTCGGTGAATTGCCGCGGGTCGATATCCTCCCCGACCCGCAGGCGAAAGTGAAAGCGGCGCGACGGAATGCTGTACCAGGGCTCGGCCTTGGTCAGGGTCGTCGGTGTCACGCTGATCACCACGGGGGTGACCACGCTGGCGCCGCGTACCGCGATTGCGGCTGCACCGCGGTGAAACTCCGGGTTGGTGCCGGGCACCGTGCGGGTGCCCTCCGGGAAAATGATCAGGGTCTCGCCGCTTTGCAGGGCGCCGGCTGCTTCGTCGAGCATGTCCATGCTGCCGCTGTTGCTGATGTACTGAGCGGCGCGAATCGGGCCACGCATGCAGGGGTTTTCCCACAGGCTCTGCTTGACCACGCAGTTGGCGTCGCGGATGAAGGCGATCAGCACCACTACGTCGATTAGCGAGGGGTGATTGGCAATCACCATCTGGCCGGGACGGCCCAGGCGTTCGGCGCCCTCCACCTCATAGGTGAGTACACCCGTGCGGAACATGAACTGCACGAATACGCGGAAGGTCCAACTGACCACTGCACGCGCCCGGGTGCGGCGCTGCAGGACATCGCCAGGCAACAGGCCAAGCACAGGGAAAACCAGCGCGCGCAGCAACACGCCGCCGACACCGAAGAGGGCGAAGCTCAATGCCGTCGCGATGAGTCTCCATGCATACGGCGGGCTGTAGGGACTCAGTCCTCGTTGCGTGACCAGATCCATTGGCGGTCTTTCCAGTAGTGAGTCAGCGTTCGCTGCCCGCCATGATAGGCGCGCAGCAGGTTCAGGGGGTGTGGCCAGGCGGCAGGTAAGCCAGGTTCGGCGGGCGCGAGGCTCAAGGTCCAGGTTTCGCCCGGTTTCAACAGCAGGGCCAGCGCGTAGGAAAAGGGTACGTCATCTATGTAGGGTGTGTAGAGGTCGGGCGGCGATTCCTCTGCGACGACCAGCAAGACGCCGGGGGCACCCTCGGCAAGTAGCCCGCCGGCCTCGAGCATGGCTTGCTCCAAACCGTCTCCTGTCGCAGCCATAGCAGTCATCTCGCTGCTGTCCTCGCGCAGGATCGACCACAGGCCGATGATCGCGTTGTGTACGGAGAGGCTGAACTGGGTGGGCGACAGCGGCTCACCTTTGGCGAGTTCGGTAAGAATGGCAAGCGTGCGCGGCGTTTCGCCGTGGCGCGAGGCGAACACCAGAGGGAGTGGGCCTTGCCCTTCGGCCAGGGGCCAGGCGACATGGAACAGCATGCGCGCCAGCCGGCTGAGGCGGCGGCGTTGCATGGCAGGCAGAAAACTCACGTCCGGCTGTTGCTGGTTGTCGGGCACGACCACAGGGGCGCTGCACCAGGCACGCCAATCATCCTCTGACTCCAGGCCGGGGGCCCAGGCGCGCAATCCTTCGATCTGGAAATTCATAGCACGAGGCTTTTCGCCACTCCGGGCATACGGGTCGGCACGACGATACGCCTGAAAGAGAAGTCAATCAGCGTCCATGGCATAGTGCCGGTATCTGTTCGGTCGGGCATTATCTAGATGCGCACGGCACTGTGCAAATGTTGTGCAGCTTCTTCTGATAGGCGGATGATGGCGTTGTGGTCTGCTTCTCGTGTCTGTCATGGGCTTTGCATAGAATCCGCGGTATTCGAAATCAGGGAGAGCGACGATGCGACGTGTGGTGTTCAACCAGAAGGGCGGCGTAGGCAAGTCCAGTATCGCCTGCAATCTTGCGGCAGTGAGTGCGGCGCAGGGCTATCGCACACTGCTGATCGACCTGGATGCTCAGGCTAACTCGACCCATTACCTTACTGGGCTGACCGGCGAGGAAATTCCCATGGGCATCGCCGATTTCTTCAAGCAAACCCTGTCGTCCGGGCCGTTCGCCAAGAAGGGCAAGGTCGATATTTACGAAACCCCCTTCGACAACCTGCATGTGGTCACGGCCACGGCCGAACTGGCCGAACTGCAGCCCAAGCTTGAGCAGAAGCACAAGATCAACAAGCTGCGCAAATTGCTCGACGAGCTGGCCGAAGATTACGACCACATTTATCTGGATACGCCGCCAGCGCTGAATTTCTACACGGTTTCAGCCTTGATCGCGGCAGACCGCGTGCTGATTCCCTTTGATTGCGACAGCTTTTCGCGCAATGCCCTTTACAGCCTGCTGGCCGAGATCGAAGAGCTCAAGGACGACCATAACGAGGCGCTGGAAGTGGAGGGCATCGTGGTCAACCAGTTCCAGCCACGCGCTACCTTGCCGCAGCAGTTGCTGGATGAGCTGATTGCCGAAGGGCTGCCGGTGCTCCCGGTGAACCTGATGAGCTCGGTGAAGATGCGCGAGTCGCACCAGGTCTGCACACCCCTGATCCATCTCGATGCGCGGCACAAGCTGACTCAGCAGTTTGTCGAACTGCACGACCTGCTCAACGCCAGTTGATAATGGAAAAGGCGCCTGGAGGAGCCTTTTTCTTGGGCGGCTGCCGCTAGCGCACCACGAATACGTCGCAGGGGGCCTTGTGCAGGAAGTGCTGCGCCAGGCTGCCCAGCAAGGCCTGGGAAAAGGCACTGCGGCCGTGGCTGCCGAGCACCAACAGTTCTGATCGACGCATCTTGATCTGCTCTTGCAGGCTACGCAGGATGCCACCCTGCAGCACCTCGTGGCTCAGCTTGGGACCTTCGGCCGGGAGCTTCTGCGCTTCATCATGCAGCAACTGATCGATCAGTCCCTGCTGGGTCTGTAGCTGCAATTCGACCTGCTGCGGCGTGCCCTTATCCGGTTCGAATACATGCAGGGCATGCAGTTCGGCATCGCCAGGCAGCAGATGATAGGCCTGGCCCAGGGCGCTGCAGGCGCACAGGGAAAAGTCGATGGCGGCCAGCGCGCGCTGATAGGGCTGGAAATCGTTGCGCGCGACCAGTAGCAGCGGCACGGTGCAGCGCCGCGCGATACGGTCGAGGCTGGTGCCGGAGAAGAAATCGTGACGTTTCTGATGCCCACCCAGGACCAGCAGGTCGCAGCCGCTGTCCTGCACCTGTTGCAGCACCACCTCGGAAGGCTTGCCGCTGAGCATGCGCAGTTCGGTACCGGGCGGAGCGTATTGGGTCAGGCTGCGATCCAATGCCTGGCGCGCCTTTTCGTGTTGCTCGCTGTTCTGGCTGGGATCAAGAACATGGAGCATGGTCAGGCGGGCGCCATGTTGCCGGGCCAGCTGGGTGGCGCGGCATAGGGCCATGTCGGCGGTATCGCGCAGGTCATGAGCGATGAGAATGTGATGAAACATGGTGGCGGCTCTCCTGCCGATATCCGTCGGCAATTTTATTGTGCCTGTTCAGATAGCCGCTCTTTTGACCTGTGGCAAGGTCGGGGACTGTTACCGATTGCGAACCCGCATAGCGACGTCACTCAGCGTAAACGCAATTGGTAGTGGCCGCGACTTTCCGCGACCACTTCGCCGCTGCCGTCGGTCAGTTGCAGTTCGAGCACGTAGTCGGCCTTGCCCTGCTGGCTCGCCAGTTCCTCCAGGCGGGCGATTTCCTCGGCCGAGAGACGTGCTTCGACCTGGATGTCGCCCATGGCCGGGCGGCGAAAGCGCAGGTTCATTTCCTTGATGATGGGGTAGAAGCGCTGGGCGTCGAAGCTGGTCAGAAACAGCGCGCCGCCGGGAATTTCCGCGAGGGTGAAGAGGGCGCCGGCATACATGCTGCCGATATGGTTCTGGTTGCCTTGCAGCGGCATGCGCAGGCGCACGAAGCCAGGCTCGAGGACCTCGGCCTTGAGGCCACTGCGTTTGACGAAGGCGATTTGTTCTTCGGTGAGTTGGCGGGCGATTTCCACGGGTAGCGGCATGACAAAACTCCTTGGGCGGGCGCTTTGCCAGACTAAGCGGCCGGTGGTGCGCTGCAATTGACCGCAGCGCCCGTAGTGACTGGCCGAAGCGCTCAAGCGGTGTAGCCTAAATACCTTGCTGGCGTAGCCAGGCCTGCAGTTGCGGCAGCGGCATGGCGCCGCTCTGACGCGCCACTTCGATGCCGCCCTTGAACAGGATCAGGCTGGGAATGGAGCGGATGCCCAGTTGCCCGGCCAGATTCGGGTTGGCTTCGCTGTCCAGTTTGCCCAGTCGGCAGCGCTTTTGCAGTTGCACGGCGGCCTGCTGGAAGGTCGGCGCGAAGGACTGGCAGGGGCCGCACCAACTGGCCCAGACATCCACCAGCAGTGGCAGGTCGCCTTTCAACTGACTGGCGAAGTTGGCTTGGGTGAGCGTGATGGGCGCGCCGGGTAGTACCTCGCTCTTGCAGCGACCACAGCGTGGTGCATCGCCCAGGCGTTCGGCGGGAATGCGGTTGAGCCCGTTGCAGTGCGGGCAGGGGATCAGCAGGGGATCGCTCATGATTCGGCTCCAGGGCACCTCTAAAAACTACCTCGGCTTTGGCTTCCTGCGTCGCTCTACCTCCTGCATCCATGCAGTCGTGCGTTGCCATCACTGCGTTAAAAACAGACTCGGAATGCTCATGTACAAAAGTACACTCCGCTTCCTCGCCTGTTTTTGCCTTGTGCTGACTGCCTCGCCTACGTTTTTAGAAGTGCCCTCCAGTGGTTATGACACCTATCTGGAGCCGAAGCAGCGGCTTTTCAAGCGATCAGCCGCGTGCGGCCTCGAGAGCCTGGCTCAGGTCGGCGAGGATGTCGTCGATATGCTCGATGCCTATGGACAAGCGCACCATGTCGCGCGGTACGCCGGCCTTCTGCAATTCTTCGTCGCTGAGCTGGCGGTGGGTGGTCGAAGCCGGGTGGCAGGCCAGCGATTTGGCGTCGCCGATATTGACCAGGCGCACCACCAGTTGCAGCGCGTCGATGAAGCGCGCGCCAGCCTCCTGCCCGCCCTGGATGCCGAAGGAGAGGATCGCCGCCGGCTTGCCGCCGAAGTAGCGCTGGGCCAGTTCATGCTCGGGGTGATCGGCCAGGCCGGCGTATTTCACCCAGGCCACTTGCGGGTGGCTTTGCAGGTATTGTGCGACCTTCAGCGCGTTCTCGGTGTGTCGCTCCATGCGCAGGGCCAGGGTTTCCAGGCCTTGCAGGATGAGGAAGGCGTTGAATGGCGATAGCGCTGCGCCTGTGTTGCGCAGCGGCACCACGCGGCAGCGGCCGATAAAGGCGGCAGGGCCGAAGGCTTCGGTGTAGGTGACGCCGTGGTAGGAGGGATCGGGCGTGTTGAGCAGCGGAAAGCGCGCCTTGTTGTCGGCCCAGGGGAATTTGCCGGAGTCGACCACGATGCCGCCGATGCTGGTGCCATGGCCACCGATGTACTTGGTCAGCGAGTGCACGACGATGTCCGCGCCATGCTCGAACGGGCGGCAGAGAATCGGCGTGGCCACGGTGTTGTCGACGATCAGCGGCACGCCATGTCGATGCGCGGCGTCGGCCAGCGCTGCGAGGTCGACGATATTGCCGGCCGGGTTGCCGATGGATTCGCAGAATACCGCCTTGGTGCGCTCGTCGATCAGCGCTTCCAGTGCGGCGATGTCATCGTGCGCGGCGAAGCGGGTCTGTATACCGAAGCGCGGCAGGGTGTGGGCCAGCAGGTTGTAGGTGCCGCCGTAGAGCTTGGCCACCGAGACGATGTTGTCACCAGCCTCGGCCACGGTCTGGATGGCATAGGTGATGGCGGCCATGCCGGAGGCCACGGCCAGCGCGCCGACGCCGCCTTCCAGCGCCGCCACGCGCTCCTCGAGCACGGCGTTGGTCGGGTTCATGATGCGCGAATAGATGTTGCCGGTGACTTTCAGGTCGAACAGGTCGGCGCCGTGCTGGGTGTCGTCGAAGGCGAAGGAGCTGGTCTGGTAGATCGGTACCGCCACTGCCTTGGTGGTCGGGTCCGGGTCGTAGCCAGCGTGGATGGCCAGTGTTTCCAATTTCATGCGCGCGTTCCTTCAGGGCAGATTGAAAGGATCGCAGCATGGATAAAGCGACAAGGCCCGGTCAATGCGCTGGAGCAATGAAACGAGCCTTGGGTTAGAACATTGTATTCGCAGCTTATGCCTTAGACCGGCGTCAGCGGGAAGAACCAGGGGATGACCAGGGTGGCCACGCCCCACAGCAGCAGATTCAGGGGAATGCCAATTCTCATGAAATCGGTGAAGCGATAACCGCCGGCGTTGTAGACGAAGGTGTTGGTCTGGTAGCCGATCGGAGTGGCGAAGCTGGCGCTGGCGGCGAACATCACCGCGACCACGAAGGCGCGCGGGTCGACGCCCAGATGCTGAGCCATGCCGATGGCGATGGGCGTCACCAGTACCGCCACCGCATTGTTGGACAGCATCTCGGTGAGGATCGAGGTGAACAGGTAGATGAAGCTCAGCATCAGCAGCGGCCCGGCCCAGGGCAGCCAGCCCATGACGTTTTCCACCAGCAGCTTGACCAGGCCGACCTTGTCCATGGCGATGCTGATTGCCAGCATGCCGAAGATCAGGCTGAGGATCTTCCAGTCCA
Organism: Pseudomonadota bacterium; assembly: GCA_023431055.1. Classification (GTDB taxonomy): domain Bacteria; phylum Pseudomonadota; class Gammaproteobacteria; order Pseudomonadales; family Pseudomonadaceae; genus Aquipseudomonas. Next base: position 21,161 of record JAEYXX010000009.1, on the reverse strand, counting down.
CTGCCTTGTAAGCATCCTCCACATCCAGGCAGCGGGTGGCCAGCACGGTCACCGCGCCAATGATCGCCAGGCCCTCGATGGGCATCACGCCGAAGGCGGCCAGCAGCATCACGGCCAGGGTCGCCAGAATGGCAATGGGCGCCTTGTCGCGGCGGAAGGCGCGCTCCTGCACGGCGTTGAGGCTGATCAGCTCGCCGTTGTCGGCGAAGCGCTTGATCTGCGCCGGGGTGCCCTCGACCAGCATCACGTCGCCGAACTGCAGCTCGAAGTCGTCGAGGTTGCCCTGCACGTTCTCGTCCTGGCGATGCACGGCGAGCACGGCGATGCCGTAGCGCGCAGTGAGGTCGAGGTCGCGCATCGGTCGGTGGCTGTAGCGCGAGTTACGCCCGACGATGGCCTCAGCGAGGATTACGTCGTGGCTGCTGATGGTTTCGAAGGCATCGCCACGGTTGAAACTCAGGTGGCCGCTCTCACGCAACTCCACTACATCCTTGACCTGGCCATGTAGTACCAGACGGTCGCCGCTGGCGAGCAGCGTTTCGGCGCCCGGCTCGGTCAGCTCCTGTTCATCGCGGAACAACTTGAGCACTTGCAGACCACTACCACCGTTAAGGTTGGCCTCGTGCAGGGTCTTGCCAATCATTGGCGAGTCGTGCGGCACCAGCAGTTCGGTCATGAAGGTGCGAGACAGATCCGGGCGCAACTGGCGTGACAGGGTTTCCCGTTCTGGCAGCAGGCGGTGGCCGATGGTCAGCAGATAGAGCATACCGAAGGCTGCCATGGCCAGACCGACGCCAGTGATCTCGAAGATGCCGAAGGGCTCCATGCCGGCCTTGCGTGCTACACCGTCGACCAGAATGTTGGTCGAGGTACCGATCATGGTCAGCGTGCCCCCGAGGATGGTGGCGTATGACAGCGGAATCAACAGCTTCGACGGCAAGGTGCCGGCGCGGCGCGCCAGGGCGATGGCCACCGGGGTGAGGATGGCCACTACTGGTGTGTTGTTGAGGCAGGCAGATACCACCAGCGCGGTGACGGTGAGGCCGGTGAGCACGCGAATCGGGCTGGTACCGACCAGATTGCCCAACCAATTGCCGAGGGCGTCGATGCAGCCGGTGCGCTCCAGCGCAGCGGAGAGCACGAACATGCAGGCGATGGTAACGGGGGCGGAGTTGGACAGCACGCTGAGCACTTCGCCCGGCGTCAGTAACTGGCTGACCAGCAGGGCGGCCACGGCGATGGCCGCGACGATATCCGGGCTCCACTTTTCGCGGACGAAGGCATAGAGCACCCAGATCAGCAGGGCGCCGACGAAAAAGAGGGGTAGGGAATCCCAGAACATGAAAATCCTTAGAACCAGACTCTGATCCGCAAGGTGCCTGACTGTTTGGGCAGCAGGTCTTAGCTGGCGGGATTGTGAGCAGATTCTTTGCGTCGAATCTCGTGTGAGGTATCGGGCGCGCACTGGGCGGCCTGGCTGGGCGCCAAGATAGAGGGGTTCTCTTAGATAGTCTAAGAATGTTTGGGCAGATTGATATGCCTTTTCGGTTTAACAGATAAGGAGCGCCACCGAGCAGAACCTCAGGACGAGCAACTGATTTCCAGGTGCTTGCCCCATTCCGGTGGGCGCTCGGCGTAGCGCTCCTTGCCTGGCTGCTCGTCGAAGGGGCGGGACAGTACCGCGTGCAGTTCGCGCACCGGGCCATAGTCACCGGCCTCGGCCGCTTCGATGGCCTGCTGCGCCAGGTAGTTGCGCAGGATGTACCTGGGGTTGACCGCGTCCATGCGCGCCTGGCGTTCGTTCTGTTCCCCGCCTTCCAACTGGCAGCGCGCCAGATAGTCCTGGCCCCAGGCATCGAAGCTGGCCAGATCCACGAAGTCGTCACGCACGACTTTTAGCGCTTCGGCTGGTACTTGTTCGCCGAGGCGGCGGAAGAACAGCGTGTAATCGGTGGCTTTGCCCTGCTGCATCAGTTGCAGCAGACGCTGGATTAATGCGTCGTCCTCATCCTCGGCGCTGGTGAAGCCCAGGCGTTTGCGCATCAGATCGAGGTAGTGCGCCTGGTATAGCGGCAGGAACAGATCCAGTGCCTCGCGCAGTTTCTCCACGGCTGCGAATGGCGTCATGGCCTGAGCCAGCGCCGCCAGGTTCCAGTGGGCGATCGGCACCTGGTTGCTGAAGCTGTAGCGGCCAGTGTCGTCGGAGTGATTGCAGATGTGCTTGGCGTCGAAGTCGTCGAGGAAGGCGTAGGGGCCGTAGTCGAAGGTGATACCGAGGATCGACATGTTGTCGGTGTTCATCACCCCATGACAGAAGCCGTAGGCCTGCCAGTGGGCGATCATCGCCGCGGTTCGCTCGATCACCTCGCGCAGCAGCGCCAGCCAGGGCTCGTCCTGCTCCAGGCATGCCGGGAAATGGCAGGCCATGACGTGTTCGCCGAGGGTCTTCAGCTGCTCGTGCTGGCGCGTGTAGTAGAAGTACTCGAAATGGCCGAAGCGCACGTGGCTCTGCGCGAGGCGCAGAACCATGGCCGCGCTTTCCTGCTTCTCGCGCCACACCGGCGTGCTCGAACCGGTCACGCACAGCGCGCGCGAGCTGGGGATACCGAGGGCGCGCAGGTGTTCGCTGGCGAGAAATTCGCGGATCGAGCTGCGCAGCACCGCGCGGCCGTCGCCCATGCGCGAGTAGGGCGTCATGCCGGCACCTTTCAGATGTAGGTCCCAATGCTCACCGGCCTGGTTGATCACTTCGCCCAGCAGCAACCCGCGACCATCGCCCAGGCGCGGGGTGTAGCCGCCGAACTGGTGACCGGAATAGACCATGGCGCGCGGCTCTGCCTCCTCCCACAACTTGTGCCCGGCGAACAGCTCGGCGAATTCGGGGCGCTGTACCTCGGCAGGATCAAGATCGAGCAGGGCCATGGCCGATTCGCTCGCCACCACTAAACGCGGCTGCTCGATGGGCTCGGGCAGCACCTCGGTGGAGAAGGCGTCACCGAGGCGAGCGAAGCGGTTGTCGAAGGTCAGTGCGTCTAGCGTTTTCATGGGCTGATTATGCGGGCTCAGGTGGTGGCTGGCGGTGGCGATTTACGCGATAGCGCAGCTGCTGCTCCAGCCGCTGCGGCGCTCTTCAGGGCTTCCTTGTTTTCGAGCAGGTGTTCGTCATGCTGCATGTTCTTGACGTAGACCTCGACCTGGCGGAACGCGATGCTGATGCCTTGTTTGGCAAATTCGCGGTCGATGAAGCGGTTGATTTCGTCGGTTGCCGGGTTGCGGTCGCCCAGGTCGCGTACATGGATGCGCAGCTCATGCTCCAGGCTGCTTTCACCGAAACTGAGGAAGTAGACGATCGGCTCAGGCTCCTTGAGCACGCGGGCATTCTCCTTGGCCGCTTGCAGCAGCAGGCTGCGCACCAGATCGAGGTCGGAGCCGTAGCCGACGCCGACTTTTACGGTCACGCGGGTCACGGTGTCGCTCAGCGACCAGTTGATCAGTTGGCCGGTGATGAAGGTCTTGTTCGGGACGATGATTTCCTTGTGGTCGAAATCGGTGATGGTGGTGGCGCGGATCCGGATCCGACTGACCGTGCCCGACAGGTTGCCGATGGTCACCACATCGCCAATGCGCACCGGCCGTTCGAACAGGATGATCAAACCTGAAATGAAGTTGGCGAAGATTTCCTGCAGGCCGAAACCCAGGCCGACCGATAGCGCCGCCACCAGCCATTGCAGCTTGTCCCAGCTCACGCCAAGGGTCGACAGTGTGCTGACGATGCCGATGCCGACCAGCACATAGGACAACAGGGTGGTCGTGGCATAGGCGCTGCCTTGCGCCAGGCGCATGCGCGACAGCACCAGCACCTCCAGCAGCCCCGGCAGGTTGCGCGCCAGGGCAACCGTAATGGCGATGATGAGAAGGGCGCCGATGACATCCATCAGGCTGATGGGAATCATGGTCGCGGCATCACCCGTGCCACTGCTGTATTGGTAAAGGCTGATGGTTTCGAGGTAGGTGAATACGCCGATGAGCTCGGACCAGACCCAGTACAGGCACAGCAGGAAACCGCCCAGCAGGGCCAGGCGGATCAGGCGCAGTGACTGCTGGTTGATCTGTTCGATATCCAGCGTGGGTTCTTCGATCGCGGCGTCGCTGTCACTGCCCTGTGCCTGACGTTGCGCCAACGCTCGCTGATAGGCCAGGCGACGCGCCGCGACACCGAGGCCACGGACGAAGGCCGCCTCGAGTATCAGCCAGAAGATCAGCAGGTAGAGCGTGTCGATCAGGCGGTCGGTGAGTTTCAGGGCGGTGTAGTAGTAGCCCAGCCCGACGGCCACCATCAATACGATGGGGAGCAGGCTGAACAACAGGCCAACGGTGGCGCGCAGGGTCGAGGTGTTCTCCCGTTGTGGCGTGCCGAGCAACAGGCGGAACAGTTGCCAGGCCATCAGCGCATAACAGCTCAGTACCACGGCGGTGCCGATCACGTCATTGGCCAGACTTGCCGGCTGATGCTCGGCAATACTGGTGACCGCCACCAGGGCCAGGACCACGAAACCCAGATTGCGGATATGGCGGCGAATGAAGCTGACACTGGCTGGCGGCCAATGGAAGTGCAGCACCGCGACGCCGTTGGGCGAGAGGATCCGGTGCAGGGTGTAGAACACCAGCCAGGCCTGCGCCATCTCGTACAGTGCCGTACCGAGGTAGAGGCTCTGCCCGCGCGGCTCCATCAGCAATGCATAGCCGCACAGGCTGAGAAACAGCGCACCGGGCAGGGCCAGGATGAGATTCAGGCCAATGGCGAGTGGCGTATGCAGCTGGCTGTCACGTTTGTAATGGCCAATATCGCCATGCAGGCTGCCGAGCTTGCCGAACAGATACTGGCGTCGCCAGACGATCAGTGCGCAGAGTAGCAGCAAGGGCAGAAAGACCAGCGGGCGCTCCAGCAGTACTGCGCTCAGTTCTCCGGCGACTTCGCCCCAGGGCAATTGCTCCAGCTGTTGCTGCAGATGCCGGGGAGCGCTCTCGAGCCAGTCGAGGTTCAGCGGTTTGTTGCTGGGGATCCAGAACATCTGCTCCTCGATGGTGGCGCGCAGACTACTGGCCGTGCTGGACAGCTCCTTCTGATTGAGCTGCAGGGTGATCGATTCGTTGAGCAGCGCGTTCAGCGAGCGGTTCAGGCGGTCGAGCAATTCACGCCGGGTCGTGAGCTGCTCACGCAGTGCGTTGCGCAGCTCCGGGGTGACCTCCTCACTCGGCTGATCGCTGAGCAGGTTCTCCACGTAGCGGGCGGGGTCGCTTATCTCGTCGCGCTGCTTGTTCAGCTCGAACTGGTAGAGGCGAATGTCGGCGATCTCGTCGGCCAGCGAGCCGTCTTCTAGCTTGAGTTTCGGCAGCGCCTGTTTCTGCTGGTAGAGAATCTTCGACAGCAGGAGGCTGCCCTGCAGTACCCGAATCTGCTCGTCCAGCGCCTGGTTGGCCTGATTGAGGTTGTCCAGTTGCTGGCGGATTTGCAGGTTCTGCTCGGTCAGGTCATTGAGGCGTTCCGTTGCGCGCAGCAGGTAGTCGGAGAGCTTGAGATTGAGCGAGCTCTCTCTGGCCAGCAATCGATCGGAGCTGGCGCGTTCGGCCTCGAGCGATTGCTCGGCGACGGTCTGTTCCGATTCTGCACGGCGTCGTTCGTTGATCAAGCCTTGCAGGGCCTGGCGCTCCTGCTCGGCACGATTGATACGTTCTTCGAGCAGGGCGCGCTGGGCGCTACCGAGGTCCTGCAGCACGCTGTTGCCGGCCAGCTCCTGGCGGCGCAGCTGAGTTTGCGCGGCGAGCAGCGACAACTCCGCGTTGAGCTGGTCGCGGAGCTCCTGCGTCAGCGCCTTGCCGTTGTAGCGGCCACTCTTGAGCGCATCGTTGATCAGTTGGCTGCGTGCCTGGTTCTGGCTGATCTCCGCCTGCGCGCGCTCCGGGCGGGTCTGTGCGGTGATCACCAGGCTGTTGGCCTCGATGATCGCCTTGTTCCATTCGCTGATCTGACTGGAGCGTTCGTTGAGCAGCTGTTCGAGCTGAGCGAGTGGGGTGCGCGCATGGCGCGTGGAGATCTGTTGCGGGGGCGTCGCCTTGAGCCTGTCCAGATCGCGCTGGGCGTCGTTGATCAGGCGCGGGGCTTCGTCCAGCTGTCGGCGCAGATCGCTCAGGCGCTGCTCGACAGCCTGGCTGTCCTGGAGCATGCGCAGGGTCTGCTCGAGGGTCTGTTTCAGGGCCGCTTGCTCGGCTTCCGGCAGTTTGCGGTCTGCCAGGCTGTCGAGGCTCTGCTGCACGTTTTCGATGTTTGGCGGCTCTTCGGCCAGAACAGGGGAGATGCCGAGACAAAAAGCAAGGAAGGCAGCAATCAGGGGACGACGCAAAGGGGACATGGTCGATCTATCTAATGAGTTGACGATGGCAGTGTAGGCCGTTTGCTGCACAACGAATACGCGGGCCATGAGGCCCGCGTGCAAGAATGTCGGATGTTGGCAGCGCGCTCTGGGTTCTGTACGGAAAGTGCCTGCGTGCGCTCATGCTGCGTTTGAACAGGCTGGAACGCCAGCCCGGTCGAATGCTCATTGACAGTGCGATGGCTCGAATGCGCGTGCAAAGCGTTCCTCGCCTGTTTACGGAGGCGCTACCGATATCGCATGAGCTGCGCGCGAGAACCTTTCGTGCGAACCCTAGAAGTGCAACCCGGGGTTCGGGCGACTGTCTTCGGGGAATTTGACGCCGACCTTGCGTATCTTGTTCCCTTCCATCTGCGCCACTGTCCAGGTCAGGCCCTGCCATTCGATCTGGTCGCCGACGATAGGTTCGCCGCCAATTGCCTGAGCAATGAAACGCCCCAGAGGTTGATTGCCTTCGACATCATTGAGCTTCAGGCCATAGAGGGCTGCGATTGCTGCCAGCTCGGCATCACCCTCGAGCACGAAGTCGCCGAAGAAACGCAGATCCTGGCCGCGTTTAGGCGCCTGGCTGAAGAGTTTACCCAGCGCTGGCAGGTCGGCGTCATGGCCGATGACGCAGAGAATATCGCCTTCCTGCAGTGTGGTACTGCCGGATGGGTGGAGCAACTCGCGACCACGGAACAGCGCGGCGATACGCGTGCCCTGCGGCATATTCAGCGCCCGCAGCGGCGCCCCGATGCACCATTTTTCGGCACCCAGACGGTAGACGAACAGCTCCCACTGGCTGGTCAGGTGGACTTCCAGGCCGGCACGCGATATCGGCGAGGGCACTGGCGGCACTTCCACCCGTGCCTTGCGCGCCGCCCAGCCCAGCGTGGTGCCCTGCAGCAGCAGGGAAACCAGCACGATGAAGAAGGCGACGTTGAAGAACAGTTGTGCATTCTCCAGGCCGGCCATCAGCGGGAACACCGCGAGGATCACCGGCACTGCGCCGCGCAGGCCGATCCAGGAGATGAACACGCGTTCACGCAGGTTGAAGCTCTTGAAGGGCAGCAGGCCGATGAATACCGACAGTGGCCGTGCGAAGAAAATCATCCACAGCGACAGCAGCAGCGCCGGCACGGCGATCGGCAGCAGATTGCTCGGGGTCAGCAGCAGGCCGAGCACCAGGAACATGCCGATCTGGCTGAGCCAGGCCAGGCCATCGAACATATGCAGAATACCGTGACGGTTGCGGATCGGCCGGTTGCCCAGCAGCAGGCCGCAGACATAGACGGCGAGGATGCCGCTGCCGCCAATGAAGCCGGAAATCGCGTAAATCATGATGCCGCCGCTGACGGCAAGCAGTGGATACAGACCGTCAGCCACCGACAGGCGGTTGATCAGCTGCAGGAGCAGCCAGCCGCCCAGCGCGCCCAGGGCGATGCCCAGAGCGAACTGCTGAACCAGGCTGCTGAGAATGCCCCAGCTAAAGCTGTTCTGCCCGGAGGCGATCATGCTGATCAGGGTGACCGTGAGGAACATGGCCATCGGGTCGTTGCTGCCCGACTCGATTTCCAGTGTCGGGCCAACACGCTCGTTGAGGCCCTTGCCGTTGAGCAGGTTGAACACCACGGCGGCATCGGTGGAGCCGACGATGGCGCCGATCAACAGGCCTTCGATCAGGCTCAGGTTGAACAGCCAGGCGGCCGCCACGCCGGTCAAGCCGGCAGTGATCGCCACGCCCAGTGTGGCCAGTGACATGGATGGCCACAGCGCCACGCGGAAGGTCGAGGCGCGCGTACGCATGCCGCCGTCGAGAAGAATGACAGCCAGCGCCAGGTTACTGACCAGGTAGGCCAGGGAGTAATCGTTGAAGACGATGCCACCAATGCCGTCGACGCCGGCGAGCATGCCGACACCTAGGAAGATGACCAGAATCGGGATGCCCACGCGGGTGGACACCGAGCTGACCATGATGCTGAAGGCAACCAACAGGGCACCGATCAAGAACAGCTGATTGATGGCGCCTGCGTCCAATGTCTAACTCCTTGCGATGGTCATATATGCATTCAGCGTGCCAGCGATTCTAACCCGACGCCTGACGCCGCTGTCAAAAAAAACCATCCTCCTTGTTTCATTAGGTTGCGCAGGGTTTGCCAGGGCTCAGAACCAGGCGTCCTTCATGCCCAGGCAAGTGTCGTCGCGCGCTTCGAGAATGGCCAGGTCATGGTGGCAGCTGGGTACTTCCCAGGTCAGGAAGTAACGCGCCGCCTGCAGCTTGCCGCGGTAGAAGGCCTGTTCTTCGGCATTGTCCGTGCGGGCCAGGCCCTGCTCGGCGCGAATCGCCTGTTCCAGCCAGCGCCAGCCGATCACCGTGTGGCCGAACACCTTCAGGTACAGCGCCGAGTTGGCCAGGCCCTGGTTGACCTTGCCGCTCATCAGATCGCCGAGTAGGGCCAGGGTTACCGCCTGCAGGCGGGCCAGCAATTGCTCCAGCGGCTGACGCAGGGCAGTGAGCGATTCGTACTCGCTGGCGCGCTGGCAGCAGTCGTTGATCAGCTTGAGCAGTTGCTTGAGCGCGGCGCCGCCGTTCATCGCCACCTTGCGCCCGAGCAGGTCGAGCGACTGGATGCCATGGGTGCCCTCGTGGATCGGATTGAGGCGGTTGTCGCGGTAGTACTGCTCCACCGGGTACTCGCGGGTATAGCCGTGGCCGCCGAGAATCTGGATGGCCAGTTCGTTGGCCTTGAGGCAGAACTCCGACGGCCAGGATTTGACGATGGGGGTGAGCAGGTCGAGCAGTTCCAGGGCGCGGGTGCGGTCTTCGGCGGTTTCCAGGGTCTGGGTGTCATCGAACAGCCGCGCGGCATACAGGCCGAGATCGAAGGCGCCTTCGACGTAGGCCTTCTGTGTCAGCAACATGCGCCGTACGTCGGCGTGCTCGACGATGGAAATCTGTGGGCTGCTCGGGTCCTTGCCGTCCGGCTGACGACCCTGCGGACGGTTACGTGCGTAGTCCAGCGAATACAGGTAGCCGGCGTAGCCGAGCATGATCGCGCCCATGCCGACGCCGATGCGCGCTTCGTTCATCATCTGGAACATGTAGGACAGGCCAGCGTGCGGTTTGCCGACCAGGTAGCCGACGCATTCGCCGTTGTCGCCGAAGTTCAGCGCCGTGGAGGTGGTGCCGCGCCAGCCCATCTTGTGGAACAGGCCGGCCAGGGTCACGTCGTTGCGCGCACCCAGGCTGCCGTCTTCATTGACGTGGAACTTGGGCACCAGGAACAGGCTGATGCCCTTCACTCCGGGCGGTGCGTCCGGCAGCTTGGCCAGAACCATGTGCACGATGTTCTCGGAGATCGGCTGGTCGCCGCCGGAGATGAAGATCTTGTTGCCCTTGATGCGGTAGCTGCCGTCGGCATGCGGCTCGGCGCGGGTTCTGATGTCCGACAGCGACGAGCCTGCGTGCGGCTCGGTCAGCGCCATGGTGCCGAAGAAGCGGCCGTCGATGATCGGTTGCAGGTAGCGGGCCTTCTGCTCCTCGTTGCCGAAGGCTTCGATCAGGTTGGCCACGCCCATGGTCAGCATCGAGTAGGAGCTGGTGGCGATATTGGCCGACTGGAAATGGGCGAAGCAGGCCTGCGACAGCAGGTTGGGCAGTTGCATGCCGCCATGCTCGAAATCGCGTGTGGCATTGAGGAAGCCTGCTTCATGGAAGGCGCGAAGGGCCGGCTCGATCTCCGGGATCAGCACCGCGCCGCCGTCGACGTACTGCGGTTCGTGTTCGTCGTTCTTGCGATTGTGCGGGGCGAACAGCTCCTCGGCGATGCCGCGTGCAGTACTGATGGCCGCGTCGAAGGTCTCGCGATTGTGATCGGCGAAGCGCGGGCGCTGGGTCAGGGCTTCGGCGTCCAGTACTTCATAGAGTTCGAACGCCAGGTTGCGGGAGCTGAGCAGGGTCTCGGACATGGAACGGGCCTCCAGATGATCGAGCGAGTCTAGGCAGGCGGTCGCCCGGCTGCCCAGCATCATCATCGGTGGTGATAATCGCTCGTTGGTGGAAGGTAGGGCGGGTGAAACCCGCCGCTCCGGGAATGGCGGGTTGCACCCGCCCTACCAAGCTGTCAGGCGAAGCCCCGCGCCAGCTCACGGGTCAGCTCGGCCGCCGGCATTGGCCGGCAACTGGCGACGTTCTGCCCGGCCCACAGCGGCGAGAAGTCGCCGCTGCCCTGGGCCTCGGCCGCCGCGCGCAGCGGTGCGATGGCCGCGGTGGCCAGGGGGAACTCTGGCGCATGCGTGCTGATCGGCCCCAGCTCGCGCATCAGCCGGTTGAGGATGCCGCGCGCGGGACGGCCGCTGAACAGGTTGGTCAGCGCTGTATGGTGCGCCGCCGGGCTCTGCAGGGCATCGCGGTGGATGGCGCTGGTGTTGGCCTCGGGGCATAGCAGGTAGACGCTGCCGACCTGTACCCCGGCGGCGCCAAGGGCCATTGCCGCCGCCACGCCGCGGGCGTCGCCGATGCCGCCGGTGGCAATCACCGGCACGTTGAGGGCATCGACCAGTTGCGGCAGCAGGGCGAAGGTGCCGAGCTGGCGGCTCAGGTCGTGATCGAGAAAATGCCCGCGATGGCCGCCGGCTTCCAGTCCTTGGGCGATCACCGCATCGACGCCGCGTTCCTGCAGCCACAGCGCCTCGTCCAGCGTGGTGGCGCTGGAGAGAATCTTTGCGCCGCTGCGCCGGACTCGCTCGAGCAGATCCGGCTGCGGCAGGCCGAAATGAAAGCTGACCACCGCCGGGCGGAATTCCTCCACCAGTGTCGCGGCCTCATCGTTGAACGGCAGGCGCCCCGGACCGCTGGCGATGCTCGCAGGGTCCACGCCCAGCTCGTTGTAGTAGGGCGCCAGCGCTTCGTGCCAGGTCGCCTCTCGGGCGGTATCTGGTTCGGGCGGTACATGGCTGAAGAAGTTGAGATTGAATGGACGCGAGGTCAGGCCACGCATGGCCTCCAGTTCTTGGCGCAGGGCGGCGGGTGTGAGCATGGCGCAGGGAATCGAGCCGAGACCGCCGGCCTGGCACACGGCGGAAGCCAGTCGGTGACCCTGCGAGCCGGCCATCGGCGCCTGGATCAGGGGGAGTTCGCTGCCGAGCAATCGTTGCAGAGACATCGCGGGTTCTCGCTGTCCATTGAGGAGCAGGCAGCCTAGGCCTTGCAGGCACGATCGAGCAAGCCGCAATGCTAGTCGCCTCCCTGTTAAACTGCGCGCCTGATTCGAGGACTCGCACATGAACTACCGCCACGCCTTCCATGCCGGCAATCACGCCGACGTGCTCAAGCACCTGGTGCTGACCCGCCTGCTCGCCCTGCTGTCGAAGAAGGAGGCACCCTTTGCCTATCTCGATAGCCATGCCGGCCTCGGCCTGTACGATCTGCAGGGCGATCAGGCCAGCCGTACCGGCGAGTACCTGGAAGGCATCGGCCGCCTCTGGCAGGCCACGCAGCTGCCGGATGCGGTGGAAGCCTATCTGGAGGTGGTGCGGGCGATGAACCCGGATGGCGAATTGCGCTACTACCCGGGTTCGCCTGAGCTGGCGCGCCTGCTCAGTCGTGAGCAGGATCGTCTGCAGCTCAACGAGAAGCACCCCGAGGACGGCCGCCTGCTCAAGGACAACATGCGCGGCGACCGTCGCGTAGCGGTGCACCTGGGCGAGGGCTGGCTGGTGCCGCGGGCGCTGATGCCGACCCGCGAGAAACGCGTGCTGCTGTTGATCGATCCGCCGTTCGAGAAGGCGGACGAGCTGCAACGCTGTGTTGAGGCGTTGAATGAGGCGCATGGGCGCATGCGTCAGGCGATCGTGGCGATCTGGTATCCGATCAAGGACGAGCGCCAGCTGGCACGCTTCTACCGTGATCTGCAAAAGAGTGCAGCACCCAAGCTGCTGCGCGCCGAGCTATACGTACACGCCCCCGACGATGCGACGCGCCTGACCGGTTCCGGCCTGGTGATCAGCAACCCGCCATGGGGGCTTGAGGACGAGCTCAAGCAACTGCTGCCCTGGCTGGCCGACGCGCTGGGGCAAGGCCAGGGTGGTTGGCGTTTGGATTGGCTGATAGAAGAAGCCGCAAGCGGCAAGCCATAAGCTACAAGCGAGCCGCACACTGCTCTTGCCTGCAGCGCGTAGCCCGGATGAAATCCGCGAGCCGTGGCGCCGACTCCCTACAAGGGTTCAAGGCTTGTGATTGGACTCGATGTGATAGCTCAGGTTGCGCCTTGGGCTGAGGTACTCCAGCACCTCCAGCGGTAGCTGCGAAGGGCGCAGGCTGCGGGCGATGGTCAGCTTCGGCTCCTGGACGAGATCGAGGATCAGGGCTTCCTCCTTGTCAACCTCGGCATCGTAGACAATCAGCGTCGGTTTGAGCGCCTGGCTCGGGTTCATGCCCAGCACCAATGCATAGCGCTCATCCTCCAGCTGCACCAGGCTACCGGGTGGGTAGATGCCCATGACCCGGATGAAGGCCTTCAATGCCACTTCGTCGAAGTGCTCGCGCTGCTGCTTGAACATCAGCGCCAGGGCTTCGTGCGGGCTCAGCGCCTGGCGCGGGTCGAGCGGGTTGCACAAGCCGTCGAAATGGTTGGTGATGGCTACCAGGCGGCTCAGGCGGCCGATAGCGGCTTCGCGCAAGCCGCGCGGGTAGACGCTGCCGTCACAGTGTTCGTGGTGCTCGTGGATGATGCGCAGCACTTCGTCATCGAGCATCAGCTTCTGCCCGATGCGCAGGCCGAACTCGGTGTGCATCTGCAGCAGCTGCTGCTCCGGGCGCGTCAGGGGTTCGGGCTTGAGCAGCACCTTGCTCGGCACTTCCAGCTTGCCGATATCGTGCAGCAGCGCACCGAGACCGAGGCTATGGCAGGCCTCACTGTCGAGCCCGAGCTGGCGCCCGAGCAGCAGGGACAGCACGGTGACGTTCAACGCATGGAAGTAGCTGTCCTCGGCCGCCTTGCCGGTGATGCCATGCAGCACCACGCCGGGCGCCCCGAGCAGCGTCTCGACCATCTCGCTGACGATGGCGCCGGCCTGGCGCATGGCGTCTTCCGGGCGGCTGCGCAGGGTTTGGTTGAGCGTCTTGATGCGTTGGCTGGCCTCGATGAAGCGGCGATCCACCTCGGCCAGGCGGCTGCGCAGTTGGCGCAGTTTCTGCGCGCGCTCCTGACGTTCCTGTGCTTGCGGATCGACGGGCAGTTCGATGGGGGAGGGCGCCGGTGCTTCTTCGGCGAGCTCCAGAGGCGGGCAGTCGCTGCGCGCCGGGTCATAGCGCAGCTGCTTCAGGTTGAGCGCGCGCAAGGCGCGAATCTGCGCTTCGTCCTTGATCTTGAAATTGCTGAAGGCGAAATCATGCTCCCACCAGCTCAGGTCCAGATGAACGTAGAGGCCGACGCAAAGCTGATCGGGGGTGATGGTGGGGAGAGTGGCAGGCATGCCGGGCTCGTCCAGTGATGGCTAATTGCCCGGGATTCTAGTCCGGCCGATGCCGTGATGGCAGCAGTTCTTCCGATCAGGCCATCACATCGATGCTGTTGCCCAGGTGAGGCGGATTGCTGGGGGCGCTGACCGGTGCAGCTGACTGCACCAGCCCGGTGATATTGGCGGCCTGCAGCTCCAGCGTCTTGCGCAGCAGCAGGAGCGACATCTGCGCGGAGATTTGCGCCGATGCCTGACTCGATACCTGGCTGGAAATGCTGCTCAGCTCCACGACTCTCTACCTGCGTTCAGGATTCAGGGGGTAGACATACGCCGGTTCCTCCCAGGCCGCAATAGCCATTGGGGTTCTTCGCCAGATATTGCTGGTGATAGGTCTCGGCATAGTAGAAGGTCGGCGCCTGCAGGATTTCGGTGGTGATGCTGCCCAGGCCGGCCTTGTCCAGCTCGGCCTGGAAGCGTGCCTGACTGGCTTTGGCTGCGCTCAATTGAGCTTCGTCGTGGCAGTAGATCGCCGAGCGGTACTGGGTGCCCTGGTCATTGCCCTGACGCATGCCCTGAGTCGGGTTGTGTGCCTCCCAGAACACCTTGAGCAACGCCTCGAAACTGGTCTGCTTCGGGTCGAACAGCACCAGCACCACCTCGGTATGCCCGGTCAGGCCGGAGCAGACCTCCTCGTAGGTGGGGTTGGGGGTAAAGCCGCCGGCGTAGCCGACCGCCGTGCTGAACACGCCCGGCTGCTGCCAGAAGCGTCGCTCGGCACCCCAGAAGCAGCCCAGGCCGAATACTGCCTGCTGCAGGCCGGCAGGGAAGGGCGGTTTGATCGGGTTGCCGTTGACATAGTGGGTGTCGGCCACCGGCAGCGGCTCGGCACGACCGGGCAGAGCCTGCTCGGCAGTGGGAAGGGCGTTCTTGTTGACGAGAATCTGGGAACGCAGAACCATGTCGGTCTCCTGGAAGTGGGCAGGTAGTGGACTACGCGCAGTGAGGCGTATTACGTCCGTTGGTCGGCCTGTGGCCGGCAGGGGTAGCGGCGCAGGCTGTCGATCAGTTCGCGGCCGGGAATCGGCTTGTCGAACAGGTAGCCCTGACCTACGTCGCATTGCTGGCGGCGCAGGAAACCGAGCTGGGCACCAGTCTCGATGCCTTCTGCGACCACCTTGAGCTTGAGGTTGTGGGCCATGGCAATCACCGCCGAGGTGATCTCCATGTCGTCCTGATTGTCGGGGATGTCCTTGATGAAGCTGCGATCGATCTTGATCACGTCGATGGGGAATTTCTTCAGGTAGCTGAGCGAGGAATAACCGGTGCCGAAGTCGTCCATGGCCAGGGTCAGGCCCAGGCTCTTTAGGCGGCCGAGCTGGTGGCGGGTGTCCTCGGTGGCTTCCAGCAGCAGGCTCTCGGTCAGCTCCAGTTCCAGCAAGCGCGGATCGAGCTGTTCTTCGTGCAGGATGGCGGCGATGGAGCCGACCAGGTCGGGGTCGGAGAACTGCTTGGGCGACAGGTTGATCGCCACCTGCAGTTCGCCCATGCCGATGGCGGCGATCTGCTTGCTCATGCGGCAGGCCTGACGTACTACCCACTTGCCGATGGGAATGATCAGGCCGGTTTCCTCGGCGACACTGATGAACTGGTCAGGGCGGATCATGCCCTTCTCCGGATGGTGCCAGCGCAGCAGCGCTTCCAGGCCCAGCAACTGGCCGTTTTTTAGGCACAGCTTGGGTTGGTAGAACACCTCCAGTTCACTCTGGGTCAAGGCTCGGCGCAGGTTGTTCTCGACGAACAGCTTGTAGTTGGCCTCGGCATTGAGCTCTTCGGTGAACAGCTGCACCTGATGCTTGCCGTTGGCCTTGGCCTTGTGCAGGGCAAGGCCGGCGTGCTTCATCAACGTCTGCGGGTCGTCGCCGTGTTCCGGGGCCAGGGCCAGGCCAAGCGAGCCGGTGATGCTGATCAACTGGTTATCGACGAACAGCGGCTTGTCCAAGGTCTGCAGCACCTGATGAGCGACGCGCAGGCCCATGTCCTGATCGCCACCGTCGAGCAGGATGGCGAATTCGTTGCTGGCGAAGCGCGCCAGGGTGCCCTTGGCGCCGAGGCTGTTGCGCAGGCGCCGGGCGAGGGCCGAGAGCAGCTTGTCGCCGGTCTGGTGGCCGAGGCTGTCGTTGATGCGCTTGAAGTTGTCGATGTCCACCAGCAGCAGGCCGAGGCTCCGTAGGTTCTGGGCAAAGCGTTGTTCAAGGCTGCGGATGAAGGCGGGACGATTGCCCAGGTTGGTCAGGTTGTCGGTGTAGGCCAGGCGTTCGATGCGCTGCTGGGCCAGCTTGGCCTCGGTGATGTCTTCGTAGATGCCGATGTAGTGGGTCAGCTCGCCGTCGTCGCCATACACCTTGGAGATCGACAGGTGGCCCCAGTAGGGCTCCAGGTTCTTGCGCCGGCTACGAAACTCGCCCTGCCAGCTGCTGTGCTCGGCCAGGCTCGAATCGGTATCGAACAGCAGGTCGCTGAGGTTGGCCAGGGCTGGCAGCTCCGACAGGCGATGGCCGCAGACTTCGTCGCTGCTGTACAGTGTAATGGCGGTGAAGCTGGGGTTGACGTATTCCACCCGGCCGTCGCGGTCGACCAGCAGGAAGGCGCTGGCGCTCTGCTCGACGGCGCGCTGGAACAGGTACAGCGCATGGGTGACCGAGCGCTTCTCCTGGTTGACCAGCACCTGGGCGAACTGATCGGCCAGCTCGCCGGCGAAGGCGATCTCGTCGGCCTGCCAGATACGCTTGGGGCCGATGTGTTCCAGGCAGAGGATGCCGACCACTTCGCCTTCGATACGAATGCTGGCATCGAGCATCGAGGTGATGCCCAGTGGCTCCAGGTAGCCGGGCGCCAGCTCGCGGGTGCGCAGGTCGTGCTGCGCATCGTGAGCGTCGATCGCCCGACCGCTGTGCAGCGCTTCCAGGTAATGCGGAAAGTTGCGTGCGTCTATCGAGGGCAATTGCTCGTGGCGGTCCAGATCGCGACGGTACAGCGATATGGAGTCGAGACTCTGGGTACCCACGCGCCAGATGCCCGCGCGGGCCACGCCGTAGAATTCGCAGGCGGCCTGGGTGATCAGCTCGGCGGCTTCCTGTTGCGGATCGCTGGAAGCATAGCGCTGGCGCGCCAGGCGTACGATCAATTGCTGTTGGGTATGCGAGCGGGCCAGATGTTGCAGATGATTTTCCTGCGTGCGCTGGTACTGCTGCAGCGAATTGCGCAGGTTCTGATTCTGGCTATGCAGCTCCAGCTCGCCAGGAGGGAAGGTGTCGAAGTTGTCATCGGCGATCAGCAGATAGCCGCGCAGCAGCTGGCGATTGCGCTGCTTGAAGGACTCGCCGACTTCCAGGATGTTCAGTGCGCCTTGCGGCGTATGCAGGGTGTAGCGCACCAGATAATGGGCGTGCTGCAGCAGCTGCTGCTGGATGGCATCGTGCAGGCGATAACGCGCTTCCGGCTCCATCAGGCTGGCGTAGGGGGCGTCCACCAATGCGCACAGATCGGCGGCACTGATGCCGAGTTTGCGCTCACAGGCCGGGTCGAGAAAAAGCAGCGCCCAGCTTGGCTCGTTCAAGCGCTCGAAACGCAACATGCCGAGCCGCGATGGTACTGGCAACTGCGTCACAACCTCGGCTGCTGAGCGGGTGCCAGCATCGGGATGGCTTTTCATTGGGCGTTGGGCTTCCAGTATGCTGACCAGGCGAGGCTTCCGTTCTCAGCACAGACCGCTGCTACCAGGGCGTAGCGGCTTGGACGGAGGCTAGGGCTCAGGCCTACTTCACTATAGCGTTCGGCAAGGGTGCATCATGCAAGCAAGACTGACAAGGAAACTGATGGCAATGCTGTTGGGGGCGACGCTTTCTGCTGCCATCCCGGCGTTGGCCGGTGCCGATGAAAAGGGGGCATTGCAGGGCGCTGACCAGGCCGCTTACCTGGACGGGCTCAAGCGTCTGTATCTGACCGACAACGAGCGTCAGGCACTGCTGGCGCACAACAATGCCCTGCTGGAAACCTACGCCCTGCGCGCCGGCTACCAGGTTGGCCAGGCGCAGCGGCAGGATCTGCTCTACCGCTTCGCTGTCGGCAATGCCGGCGAACTGATTCTGCGCGAGGAGCGCCGTGACGTGCAGGGGACTGCCATCGCCGTGCACAATCAGCGTGTTTCGGTGTTCGGTATCGACCCGTTCATCCGCTACGAATGTCCGACCGGCGGTATCCGTTGTGTGCTGCTCAATCCGGTCGATGGCAGCGAGTTGCTGAGCATCGTGCGTGACCATCAGGGCGCGGGCGAGTTGGCAAAGGCCCTGAGCTTTCTGATCCGTAACGTGCAGAAGGGTTGACCTGGCCCTCACAGGTTCAGCAGGAACATGGCCTTGGCCAGAAAAAGAATGGCCAGCATCTGCAGCAGAACGCTCAGATGAATGCGTCGCGAGCGTGCCGCTGTCATGCGGCCGTTGCGCATCAGGAACACCACCAGCAGAAAGTGCCCGAGTATGCTCAGGGCCAGGGTGATTTTCAGGCTGAGAAGGATGCCGAAGCTGCTGGCCAACGGTGCATGCAGCGCCGCGCGGTAATGCCAGGCCAGGCCCAGGCCGGCACCATAGAGCGCCAGTACCACCCAGTGCATGACTTGGCGCGCCCGCCGTCCGAGTGCCCGTGAGAAGCCCGCCTTGGCCTCATCCGCAAGCTCGCGGGTGGCACGGCTGAGGATCATCACTTCGAAGAAAACGCCGCCGATGAAGAAGGCGGCTGCAGTCAGGTGAACGAATTTCAGCAGCAGATAGAGCATGGGAGTGCGCCGGATCGATATCGATGGCGCGATCATGGCGGCTGCTGCGCTAAAGGCCGTGACCGGGATCAACTCGGCCGTGGTTTTGCGTAGACGAAAAAAACCCCACCCAAATGGGCGGGGTTGAGGATGCGAGCGTGGCGTGCTCGAAACGATTTACAGCAGGATGGTGCGGATGTCCGCCAGCAGCTGCGACAGGCGCTGAGTGAAGCGCGCCGCGGCTGCCCCATTGATCACGCGGTGATCGTAGGACAGCGACAGCGGCAGCATCAGCTTGGGCTGGAAGGCCTTGCCGTCCCAGACCGGCTGCATGGTGGCCTTGCTCACACCGAGGATCGCCACTTCCGGCGCGTTGACGATCGGCGTGAAGCCGGTGCCGCCAATGTGGCCGAGGCTGGAGATGGTGAAGCAGGCGCCCTGCATGTCGTCAGCCGAGAGCTTCTTCTTGCGCGCCTTGTCGGCCAGCTCGGCCGCTTCGCCGGCCAGTTGCAGCAGGCTCTTCTGGTCGACGTTCTTGATCACCGGTACCAGCAGGCCGTCCGGCGTATCGACGGCGAAGCCGATGTGCACGTACTTCTTGCGGATGATCGCCTTGCCGCTCGGCGCCAGCGAACTGTTGAAGTCCGGCAGCTCCTTGAGCAGATGGGCGCAGGCCTTGAGCAGCAGCGGCAGCACGGTCAGCTTGACGCCGGCCTTTTCCGCCACGGCCTTCTGCGCGACGCGGAAGGCTTCCAGGTCGGTGATGTCGGCCGAATCGAACTGGGTCACGTGCGGTACGTTGAGCCAGCTGCGGTGCAGGTTGGCAGCGCCGACCTGCATCAGGCGGGTCATCGCCACTTCTTCGATTTCACCGAACTTGCTGAAGTCCACGGCCGGGATCGGCGGAATGCCGGCGCCGCCGGTAGCGGCTGCAGCAGTCGCCTGCGGAGCGGCCTTGGCCTTCTGCATCATCGCCTTGACGTACGCCTGCACGTCTTCCTTGAGGATGCGACCTTTCGGGCCGGTGCCGGCGATATCCGCCAGCTCCACGCCGAAGTCGCGGGCCAGCTGACGCACGGCCGGGCCGGCATGCACCTTGGCGGCATCGCGCTTGGGCGCATTGGCGACTTCGGCGGCAGCTGCCGACAGCGAGGCGATGGCGCGCACTTCGGCGGCCACTTCCGGCGCCGCACCTTCCGGCACGCGATGCACTTCCTGGCTGGCTTGCGCCGGAGCGGCAGCGGGTGCTGCGCCGGCTACCTTGAGCTTGAGGATCAGGTCGCCGGTGCCGATTTCGTCATCCAGCTTGACCAGCACTTGCTCCACCACGCCGGCAGCCGGCGAGGGGATCTCCATGGAGGCCTTATCGGATTCCAGGGTCAGCAGGCTCTGGTCGGCTTCGATGCTGTCGCCGGGCTTGACCATGATCTCGATGACCTTGCCCTTGGCGCTGGAACCGATGTCCGGCACGTGTACGTCCTGCACCGAAGCAGCAGCCGGGGCTGCGGCAGCGGGAGCAGGTGCGGCGGCTGGCGCAGCAGCGGGTGCTGCGGCTTGAGCCGGAGCAGCGTCGGCAGTTGCGCCACCAGCGGTGCGCAGCTTGAGGATCAGATCGCCGGTGCCGACTTCGGCATCCAGCTTGACCAGCACTTCTTCCACTACGCCGGCAGCCGGCGAGGGGATTTCCATGGAGGCCTTGTCGGACTCCAGGGTGATCAGCGACTGGTCGGCTTCGATCGTGTCGCCGGCCTTGACCATGACTTCGATAACCTTGACCTTGCCGTCGGTGCCGATGTCCGGCACATGCACGTCCTGCACGCTGCTGCTGGTCGCGGCAGCGGCAGGAGCCGCCGGAGCGGCCGCTTTCGGGGCTTCGGCAGGTGCGGCTTCGGCCTTCGGCGCAGGCGCGGCTTGCGCGGCACCTTCGACTTCCAGCACCAGCAGTTCGTCGCCTTCCTTCAGGCGGTCGCCGATCTTGACCTTCAGTTCCTTGACCACGCCGGCCTTGGGCGAGGGCACTTCCATGGAGGCCTTGTCGGACTCCAGGGTCAGTACGCTCTGATCGGCTTCGATGCGATCGCCAACCTTCACCAGCAGTTCAATCACCTCGCCTTCGCCGCCGAGGTCGGGTACGCGAATCAACTCACTCATCGCTACGCTCCTTAGCAGTCCAGGGGGTTGGCTTTGTCGGCGTCGATGCCGAACTTGGTGATGGCGTCAGCCAGCACCTTGGCTTCGATTTCGCCGCGGTCTACCAGGGCTTCCAGGGCGGCCAGCACGACCCAGTTGCGATCCACTTCGAAGAAGTGACGCAGCTGCTTGCGGCTGTCGCTGCGGCCGAAGCCGTCGGTGCCCAGGACCTTGTATTCCTTGCTCGGCACCCACTGACGAACCTGCTCGGCGAACAGCTTCATGTAGTCGGTAGAGGCGATGACCGGACCCTTGCGACCGCTCAGGCACTGCTCGATGTAGGTCTG
>JAEYXX010000047.1 GCA_023431055.1 Pseudomonadota bacterium | reverse complement strand
ATTGCTGTTACTATGCGCGAACCGCCGTACGTGACCAGTTTGCGCCTGCCGCTCGATGCCGCGGCACTGGCCGATGTCGGACTGGTCGAACGCCTCAAGGCGACGCCGGGAGTGGCGGACGCCGTGGTGGTGGTCGACGAAGCGGCCATCTATATCAAAGTCGATACCCAACAAGTGGATCGCACGACGCTGGAAAGCCTGATCGTATCGGCGCCAGCGGCGTGCCGAGTCTAGGAGAACGTTATGGCCCGTGGGGTTAACAAAGTCATTCTGGTCGGCACCTGCGGCCAGGACCCGGAAACACGCTACCTGCCCAGCGGCAACGCGGTAACCAACCTGAGCCTGGCCACCAGCGAGCAGTGGACCGACAAGCAGACCGGGCAGAAGGTCGAGAAGACCGAATGGCACCGTGTCGCGCTGTTCGGCAAGGTTGCCGAAATCGCTGGCGAGTACCTGCGCAAGGGCTCGCAGGTGTACATCGAAGGCAAGCTGCAGACCCGCGAGTGGGAAAAGGACGGCATCAAGCGCTACACCACCGAGATCATCGTCGACATGCAGGGCACCATGCAGCTGCTGGGTGGTCGCCCGAGTGGTGATGACAACGGTGCACCGCGCCAGTCGCGTCCGGCCCCGCAGCGTGAGCCGCAACAGGCTCCGCGCCAGGAGCGTCCGGCTCCGCAGCAGGCCCAGCCGGCGCCTGACTACGACAGCTTCGACGACGATATCCCGTTCTGAGTGAGCGATATCGAGCTGATACGAAAACCCCGAGCTTGCCTCGGGGTTTTTCTTTATGGCTTCAGATCAGCCCTTCAGCCTTGAGCGCCTCGACCACCTTGGGCCGAGCGCCGATACGCGCGCGGTAGGCTTGCAGGCTTGGCCATGCATCCAGTGAGAAGCCGACCATGCCAGCCCAGCCCAGAACGGTGAACAGGTAACCGTCGGCTACGGTGAAGCGATCACCAAGCAGAAACTCGCGTTCGCCGAGCTCAGCGACCAGCCAGTCCAGGCGCTTGCTCAGCAGCGCCTGGGCCGCGGCTTTCCAGTCTGCGCTCTGCGCCGGGTTGAACATGCTGCCGAAGGGCTTGTGCAGTTCGCTGGAGATGAAGCTGAGCCAGCTCTGCAGTTCGTAGCGTGCTTCGCTGCCGTTGGCCGGGGCCAGGCCGCTTTCGGGCTTGAGGTCGGCGATGTACTGCACGATGGCCGCGCCTTCGGTCAGCACCTTGCCGTTGTCCAACTGCAGGGCGGGGATGTAGCCCTTGCCGTTGATCCGGATGAAGTCTTCGCCCGAGGCGGTGAGTTTGGTCTCCAGGTCGACCGCTTCCAGTTCGAACGGCAGGCCGGCTTCGCGTAGCGCGATGTGCGGCGAGAGCGAGCAGGCGCCAGCTTTGTAGTACAGCTTCATGCGAGATTCCTTATTTGTGGTGGAGGATGGACGCGAAAGAGCTTACTCTTCGCTTTCCTTTGAGTAAGTACCTACCTGTTGGTAAGTTTTGGAGTCGCCTCGATGTCCGATGACGTTCGCCCAGGCAATGTCTTCAGTGGTGTCTGCCCGGCACGCCATGTGCTGGCAGTGATAGCTGACAAGTGGTCGCTGCTGTTGATCCATGCGCTGGCGCATGGCTGTACCCTGCGCACCGCCGAGTTGCGCCGTCGTGTCGAGGGCATCTCGGAGAAGATGCTGATCCAGACGATTCGCCGCCTGGAGCGCTTTGGTCTGGTCGCGCGCCAGGCCTACGCCGAGGTGCCGCCACGGGTGGAGTACTCGTTGACGCCGCTGGGGCATTCGCTCAGCGAGCCGATTCGCGCCATCGACCATTGGGTGGAGCGCAATGTCGCCGAGATCGCCCGTGCGCAGCAGGCCTTCGATCAGGCAGGCGAACGTGTTGCCGATCCGCAGCCGCGCGTTATTGCAGGGTGACGACACCGGGTAAAACCAGCAGAATATCGGCCATCATCGCCGCCACACCGGTAGGCAGAACAATTCTGGAGTCACCCGAATCACCATGCGTATGCGCCTGATGCTGCTGGGCGGCGGTAGTGCCCTGGGGCAAGCGCTGATCCGTCTTGGCGCCGAGGAGGATATCGGCTTTCTCGCACCGCGCCCCCCGGAAGAGGGCTGGGACGCCGCCAGCCTGACCACGCTGCTCGACGATACCCGCCCGGATGCCGTGATCAACCTCGCCTATTACTTCGACTGGTTCCAGGCCGAGTCGGTGGCCGAGTCGCGTCTGCAAACGCAGGAGCGTGCAGTGGAGCGCCTGGCCGAGTTGTGCCAGCACCACTCCATCGTCTTGCTGCAGCCATCCAGCTACCGGGTTTTCGATGGCGCGCGGGTCACCGCCTACAGCGAGAAGGAAGAGCCGCTGCCCCTCGGGCTGCGCGGGCAGGCGTTGTGGCGACTGGAGCAGAGCGTGCGGGCGATCTGTCCGCGTCATGTGCTGTTGCGCTTCGGCTGGCTGCTCGATGACAGCCGCGAAGGGTTGCTGGGGCGATTTCTACAGCGGGCCGAGCGCGATGATGCGCTGTATCTCGCCGATGATCGGCGCGGTAATCCCACGCCGGTGGACGATGCCGCGCGAGTGATTCTGGCCGTGCTCAAACAGCTGGACTGCGAGTCGCCCTTGTGGGGCACCTACCACTACGGTGGCCACGAGGCCAGCACGTCGCTGAGCCTGGGGCAGGCGGTACTGAGCGAGGCGCGTCACTATCGCAGCAATCTGGTCGAGGATGTCGCGCCGCAGGCGCACGCCGCTCGCCCGGATGCTGCCGACGAACCACAGCACGCCGTATTGGCCTGCAAGAAGATTCTTCACACCTTCGGCATCAAACCACGCGCCTGGCGCTCCGGTCTGCCGAGCCTGCTGGACCGTTATTATCGTCATGGCTGAAATTCTCGTAACCGGCGGCGCCGGCTTCATTGGCTCGCACCTGGTCGATGCCTTGCTGGCTGCCGGCCACGGCGTGCGTGTGCTGGACAACCTGTCCATGGGCAAACGCAGCAATCTGCCGCTGGATAATCCGCGTTTGTGCTTCATCGAGGGCGATGTCGCTGATGCCGAGGTGGTTGCCCGCGCGGTAGCGGGCTGTTCGGCTGTTGCGCATCTGGCGGCGGTGGCTTCGGTACAGGCCTCGGTAGACGACCCCGTAGCGACGCATCAGAGCAACTTCATCGGCACGCTGAATGTCTGCGAAGCGATGCGCCGACATGGTGTGCGGCGTGTGGTCTATGCCTCTAGCGCAGCGATCTATGGCAACAACGGTGAAGGCGTGGCGATCGATGAGACCACTGCCAAGGCGCCGTTGACGCCCTATGCGGCGGACAAGCTCGCCAGTGAGCACTATCTGGATTTCTATCGCCGCCAGCATGCGCTGGAGCCGGCGATATTCCGTTTCTTCAATATCTTCGGGCCGCGCCAGGATCCATCCTCGCCTTACTCGGGTGTGATCAGCATCTTCACCCAGCGGGCGCAGCAGGGGCTGCCGATCAGCGTTTTCGGCGATGGCGAGCAGACCCGTGATTTTTTCTATGTGGGTGACCTGATCGAACTGCTGCTGCAGGGCTTGCTGGGTGAATTCGTCGAGTCGCCAGTGAATGTCGGCTGGAACCAGGCGGTAAGCCTCAATCAGCTGCTGGCGGAGATCGGTGCGCTTTGCACGGGCTTGCCGCAAGTCACCTACTCGCCTGCACGAGCTGGCGACATCCGTCACTCTCGTGCCGACAATACGCGTTTGCAGGCTCATTACCGTATGCCGCCGCAAACGCCTCTGCGTGAAGGGTTACGTCAGTTGCTCGAACAGTGAATCGGGCACATGAAAAAGCCGGCTTTCGCCGGCTTTTTCGTTTCTGCGAGGGCTGTCAGAACTTGTAGCCCAGGCCGACCATGTAGACGAAGGGATCGACGTCCACATCGACCTTGACCTTGTCACCGGCCAAGTATGTGGTGCCGGTGGTCTCGATGTCGATGTAGCGCACCTGGGCGTTGAGCATCAGGTTGTCGGTCAGCATATAGTCCATGCCGATCTGACCGGCCAGGCCCCAGGAGTCCTTCATGTCCAGGCCGCGGAAGCCCTTGGCTTCGGCTTCGCTGCTCAGTTCGGTATCGAAGAACCAGGTGTAGTTGATGCCAACACCAACATAGGGCTGGAAGGCCGAGCTCTTGTCCAGCGGATAGTAGACGGCGCTGATGGTCGGTGGCAGGTGCTTGAGGCTACCCAGCTTGCCGTTCAGGCCGGCAAAGGCGCCCGGCATGCCTTTGACGCCGACGTCATGGCTGAAAGGTGTGGCTGCCAGCAATTCGATGCCGAAGTTGTCGGTGACCATGTAGGCGAAGTTCAGGCCCAGCTGGGTATCGCTGTTCAGTGTGGCGCCACTGCCGGCGACTTTGCCCAGTACGGCGTGATCGATGTTACCGCTGTCTTCATGCGGATCGACGGTGATGGCACCAGCGCGAACGATGATATCGCCGGCCTGGTGGGCCTGAGCAATGGGGGCGGCGACGGCCAGGGCCAGCAGTGAGGCAGTGAACAGTGACTTGTACATAGCGAACTCCAGTTCGAGTCGGTTGTGTGTCTTGGCTGGAATCAATGCTAAGCCAAGCAACAATCCACTTTTTGACCTGGCTCAATAGATCGATGGGCTCTGCTGCGGTGTTTTGTCCATTGCCTCAAATGCATCTCTAGATGATAATGTTTCTCTTTTTGAAGCAAGCCTGTCTGTCGAGGACCCTCTGCGCATGAATCGCTTCCCCCTCCGTTCCCTGGCTGTGGCCCTGATGTTTGCCAGCGGCTCGCTGGCTGCCGCGCCGCTGGATGCCGCACTGGATGAAAGCCAGCGCCTGGCCGCCGAGGCAAAAGCCTCGCAGGGCCGTGTCGAGCAACTGGATGACGCCAGTCGTGAGATGCTCACTGAGTACCGAAATGCCCTGCAGCAGGCTGAGGCTTTGAAAGGTTATAACAGTCAGCTTCGTGATCTGGTCGAAGCCCAGCGTCAGGAGCTGACCAGTTATCAGAAGCAGCTCGATGGCATCGAACGTACCCAGGAAGCGGTGAGCCCGCAGATGGTCAAGATGGTCGAGGTGCTGGGTGAGTTCATCGCCGCTGACCTGCCGTTCCTACCCGAAGAACGTGAAGACCGTCTGGCTCAACTGCAGGACTTGTTGCCGCGCGCCGACGTCAGCCTGGCCGACAAATACCGCCGCATCCTCGAGGCCTACCAGATCGAGAGCGATTATGGCCGCACGCTCGAAGCCTGGCGCGGCGAGCTGAATCAGGCAGACGGTGGTTCGCGTAGCGTCGAGTTCCTGCGCCTGGGCCGCAGCATGCTTTATTACCAGACCCTCGATGCGCACGAGAGCGGCTGGTGGAACCCGCAGACCAAGGCATGGGAAGTGCTCGACGGCAGCGCGCGCCGCCCGTTGACCCAGGCCATCGCCATCGCCCGTCAGCAACAGGCGCCCGCCGTGCTGTCCCTGCCGATCAAGACCCTGGCCGAGGAGGCCGCACAATGAGTCGTCGTGTTGTAGCCGTATTGGCGCTCAGCCTGTTGCCGGCACTGGCCGCCGTGGCCGAAACCCTCAACCCCGATCAACTGCTGCAGCGCATCCGCAGCGAGCGCGCTGCCGAAGTCAGCGCCATGCAGGAGCGCGAACAGGCGTTTCTCGCCAAGCGTAGCGAGCAGGCTCAGTTGCTGGCTGCCGCGCGTTCCGCGCTGAATACCCAGAAAGCAGAGAGCGAGCGCCTCAAGGCCGAGTTCGACCGGCAGGAGGCCGAGCTGGCCGAGCAGGAAAAACTGCTGGCGCAGCGCGTTGGTCACCTCGGCGAACTGTTTGGCGTGGTGCGCCAGAGCGCGGGTGATGTCGCCGGTCAATGGCAGGACAGCCTGCTCAACGCCCAGTATCCGGAGCGTCTGAAGCGCCTCAAGGCGCTGGCCGAAAGCCGCTCGCTGCCGTCCGCCGACGACCTTGACGGCTACTGGATGCTGCTGCTCGAAGACCTGGCTGCCAGCGGCCGTATCGAACGCCTGCAACTGCCGGTGGTGAATGCCGATGGTTCGCGCCAGGAGCAGCAGGTGCTACGAGTCGGTGCCTTCGCCGTGTACGGCGAGGATGCCTTCCTGCGTTACGACGCCGATGCCGGGCAACTGGTGGCGCCGCCGCGTCAGCCCTCCGGCCTGGGCCAGGTCAAGGACTACCTGAACAGCTCCGACACGCTCGCCACGCTGCCCATCGACCCGAGCCGTGGCAGCCTGCTGGCGCAGCTGCAGCAGCAGCCGACCCTGTGGGATCGTCTGCAGCAGGGCGGTCTGGTCGGTTGGGTGATTGTCGTGCTGGGCGCTTTCGGCCTGCTGCTCGCCGTGTGGCGCATGGTCTACCTCGCTCGCGTCGGCAGCGGCGTCAAGGCGCAGATGCATGACCTCAGCGCGCCGCGCAATGACAACCCGCTGGGCCGCGTGATCGGGGTACTGGGCGCCAAGCCGCAACTGGCAGACCTGGAGACCCTGGAGCTGAAGCTCGACGAAGCGATCCTGCAGGAAACCCCGCCGCTGGAAAAAGGCCAGGGCCTGCTCAAGCTGCTGGCCGCCGTGGCACCGCTGCTCGGCCTGCTGGGCACCGTGACCGGCATGATCGTGACCTTCCAGGCGATCACCCAGAGCGGTGGCGGCGACTCGCGGCTGATGGCCGATGGTATCTCCCAGGCGCTGGTGACCACCGTGCTCGGCCTGGTGGTGGCCATCCCGCTGCTGTTCCTGCACAGCCTGCTGGCCAGTCGCAGCAAGGGCCTGATCCAGATTCTGGAGCAGCAGAGCGCCGGCCTGATCGCCCTGCACCTGTCGGGAGCGCCGCGCCGTGACTGATCTGTTCGCCTTCTGGCTGCGTGCAGTCGACAGTGCCTATGCACTGCTCGACTTCATGAGCGCCGGCGGCGTGGTGATGTGGGCGCTGGCGGTGCTCTGCGTGGTGTTCTGGACCCTGGTGTTCGAGCGCTTCTGGTACATGCGCAGGATTTTCCCGCGCTGGGTGCAGGAGCGTCGCGAGGCCTGGCAACAGGTGCTGGCCGACGACAACGGCAACTGGCAGCGCGCCGTGCGTCTGGCCTGGCTGGCGCAGGCGCGTCAGCAGCTGGCGGCGCCGCTGCGCCTGGGCAAGACCCTGGTGGCGCTGTATCCGCTGCTGGGCTTGCTCGGCACCGTGCTCGGCATGATCGCCGTGTTCGATGTGCTCGCCCTCAATGGCACCGGTAACCCACGCGGCATGGCCGCAGGCGTGTGGCAGGCGACCCTGCCGACCATGGCCGGCATGGTCCTGGCCATCCCCGGATTGTTCAGCCTGGCGCGCCTCGAACGCGAAGCCAGCCAGGCCATCGAGCGGCTGGCCGACCAGCTGCGTCACGACTGAGATCGCCCAACATGAGAATGCGTCGTCACCACCAGCAGGACGAAGA
>JAEYXX010000132.1 GCA_023431055.1 Pseudomonadota bacterium | reverse complement strand
CCTAATGAAAAGGACCCCGAGTAAAACGCCATGAGCGAAGACCGATCGAGCAACGAGCAGAAGTCCTGGTTCAACAAGCTGACCCAGGCTTTTGCTCATGAGCCGAGAAACCGCCAGGAACTGCTGGAAGTCCTGCGCGAAGCCCACCAGAACAAGCTGCTCGACAGCGAAGCGCTGGCCATTGTCGAAGGCGCCATCCAGGTCGCCGACCTGCAGGTACGCGACATCATGGTGCCGCGCTCGCAGATGATCAGCATCAAGGCCAACCAGAGCCCGCGCGAATTCCTGCCCGCCATCATCGATGCCGCCCATTCGCGCTACCCGGTAGTCGGCGAGAGCCTCGACGACGTCATTGGCATCCTCCTGGCCAAGGATCTGCTGCCGCTGATCCTGCAGGGCGAGCAGCCCAACTTCAACATCAAGGACCTGCTGCGCCCGGCCACTTTCGTGCCCGAGTCCAAGCGCCTCAACGTGCTGCTGCGCGAGTTCCGCGCCAACCACAACCACATGGCCGTGGTCATCGACGAATACGGCGGCGTGGCCGGCCTGGTGACCATCGAGGATGTGCTGGAGCAGATCGTCGGCGACATCGAGGACGAGCACGATGTCGAGGAAGACGGCTACATCAAGCCACTGCCGTCCGGCGACTACCTGATCAAGGCACTGACCCCCATCGACAGCTTCAACGAGACCTTCGACAGCCAGTTCTCCGACGACGAATACGACACCGTCGGCGGCCTGGTGATGAACGCCTTCGGCCACCTGCCCAAGCGCAACGAAGTCACCGAGATCGGCGAGTTCCGCTTCCGCGTGCTCAACGCCGACAGCCGCCGCATCCACCTGCTGCGCCTGACCCCGGTCAGCCGCTGACGGCCGGTATCCGGGGATGGCAACCGAGCCTCCCCGGATTGCATCCGGGCTACCACTTGCCGCCTGCCACTGCCTCCCCCTACCCTTGCGCCACCCCGCTTCCAAGGATCACCCCATGCTGCAATGGATCACTCGTCCGGGCTGGCCCGGCCACCTGCTCGCCTGCGGTGCAGGCGCCCTGACCACCCTGGCGCTCGCCCCTTTCGACCTGTGGCCGCTGGCCGTGTTGTCCATTGCCCTGTTCTATTTCGGCCTGCGCCAACTGCGCCCCGGCCAGGCGGCGCTGCGCGGCTGGAGCTACGGCTTCGGCCTGTTCGCCGCTGGCACCAGTTGGGTCTATGTCAGCATCCACGACTATGGCGCCGCCTCGCCGGCGCTGGCAGGTATTCTCACCCTGGGCTTCGTTGCCGGCCTGGGCCTGTTCTTCGCCCTGACCGCCGCGCTGTGGGCGCGCTGGATACGCCGCGGCGAAGCACCGCTGGCCGACGCCCTGGCGTTCGCTGCGCTATGGGTCGCTCAGGAGGTGTTTCGCGGCTGGTTCCTTACCGGTTTTCCCTGGCTCTACGCCGGCTACAGCCAGCTCGAGGGGCCATTGAGTGGCCTGGTACCGGTCGGCGGGGTCTGGCTGGCGTCCTTCGTCATCGCCCTGTCGGCCGCGCTGATCATCAATCTGGAGAAGTTGCGCGCGCATAAACCGCGCTACGTCTGTGCCCTGCTCCTGCTGCTGAGCCCCTGGCTCGCCGGCCTGGCCATGAAAGGTCACGAGTGGACCCGCGCAGCAGGCGAAAAACTGACTGTCGCCCTTGTGCAGGGCAACGTCGAGCAGAACCTGAAATGGGACCCGGCCCAGCTCAACGCGCAGCTCGCGCTATACCGCGACCTCAGTTTCAGTGCCAGGCAGGTCGACATACTGGTCTGGCCGGAGACCGCTATTCCGGTGCTCAAGGACATGGCCCAGGGTTATATCGGCGTGATGGATCGCTTCGCTCGCGACCGCAACAGCGCGCTGATCACCGGCGTACCGGTGCGGCAGTCGAACGAGCGTGGAGAGATTCGTTACTACAACGCCATCACCAGCTTCGGCGAAGGCCAGGGCACCTATCTCAAGCAGAAGCTGGTGCCCTTCGGCGAGTACGTGCCGCTGCAGGAAGTGCTGCGCGGACTGATCGCCTTCTTCGACCTGCCGATGTCCGACTTCGCTCGCGGCCCGGCCGATCAACCACCGCTACTGGCCAAGGGGCATCGCATCGCGCCGTTCATCTGCTACGAGGTGGTCTACCCGGAATTCGCCGCGGAACTGGCAGCGGACAGCGACATCCTCCTGACGGTGAGCAACGACGCCTGGTTCGGCACCTCCATTGGCCCGCTGCAGCACCTGCAGATGGCGCAGATGCGCGCCCTGGAAGCCGGGCGCTGGATGATCCGCGCCACCAACAACGGCATGACCGTGGTGATCGACCCACAGGGCAGAATCCAGACGGCACTGCCGCAGTTCGAGCAAGGCGTGCTCTATGGCGAAGTGCTGCCGATGCAGGGGCTCACGCCCTACCTGCAATGGCGCACCTGGCCGCTGGCGATTCTCTGCGCCCTGTTGCTGGGCTGGGCACTGCTGGCCAGCCGCATGGCCAAGACGGTATAGAAACGGCGGTAAGCGAACGTAGCCCGGATGAAATCCGGGAATTAGCGCCACGATTCCCCGGATTGCATCCGGGCTACGCGCTGAGGCGCGATCGAGGCGCCAAGCCACAGCATCGTAGGAGCGGCTGGGCGGCACTCCGCTTCAGCCGCGAAAGCTCTACCGGCCTCGTTCGCGGCTGAAGCCGCTCCTACGCGAACGTTCAGCCTCAATCAGCGCCGTATACCATCGAATAAGCCAACAAGCCGATGGCTTCGTTAAGCAGCTGACTGCTCTGCCAGATCACCCGCGACTCCGGCAGCCAGCCGCCCAGCGGGCGTTCATAACCGGCGCTGAGGTAACCCATCGGCGCGGTGATCACCTCGAAACCGGCCTGCTCGAAACTCCAGCGTGCACGCGGCATATGCCAGGCCTGAGTGACCAGCACCACGCGACGCACGCCCTGCGGTTGCAGCAACTCGGCGCTCAACACCGCGTTCTCCCAGGTCGTGCGGCTCTGCTCCTCCAGCCAGCGAATATCCAGGCCGTAATCGCGCTTCATGGAGTCGGCCATCAGCGCCGCTTCACTGGGCGGCTGGCCGTAATGCAGGCCGCCGGTGGCGGCCATTGGCAGGCCGGATGCGCGCGCCAGGCGCGCGGCATAGCGCAGGCGCTCCAGAGCCATCAGCCCAGGCTGATCGGCTCCACCCCAGCCCGGGTCGTTCTGCTCACGCCCGGCGCCGAGAATCACAATGGCGTCGGCGCGCTGCGCCAGGGTCGCCCATTGTGCCTCTTCCAGCGCCGGCTCACGTTCGAGCAAACCCGCGCTCCACTGCATCACCGCCGGCAGGCTCATCAGCCAGAGTCCGCCGAAGCCGCTGACAAAGCAGGTGAAAGCCAAACGCGGAAAACGGCGGCGCAGCCACCACCCCAGCAGCATCAGCAGAAGCAGGATGCCTGGTGGCATCAGCAGTTGTTTGAGGATGTAGCGAATCGGCATCAGGCACCTCCAAGGCGCCCAAGCCTAACAGCTCGTCAGAAAATCAGGCGAGACACCAAGCCCGGTCGCAACTGCGGCCAATGCGATCTAGCGGGAACTGCCGCTGCGAAACAGCTTCGAACCGCAGGCCTGGCAGGCTCGTGCATCCTGCCCACGATGCCAACTGACTGGCGCACCGCAGAGTGCGCAACACAGCGCCTGGCGACGCTTCATCAAGGGTTTGAGCTTGCCCAGCGGCTTGCCACCCGCGGCCTTGGCGCTGCGCAATGGCTGACGCTGAATCAGCGCCAGTTCCTCGGCCGCCGCGTGCCAGCCGCGCAGCCAGTGCAGGTCACGGTTGAGATAGGCGCGGATCAGCTCCAGCTCCGCCGGGCTCAGCCCATCCAGTTCCAGTTCGCGCAGCGGCTCTGCGTGCAGGCGGCTGGCGGTATCGGCCTCCTCCAGTGCCAGGGCAAGCCTGTGCAGCAGCCGCTCGTAAAGACCAGCGCTCCGTTCCGCCTGCCGTGCATCGACCATCTGACACCTCGCGAGCCCTGAAAACCGCGGGCCTTGAATCAAGCTTAGCGAAGGCCATGGGTGCAGCCCGGCGCCGCGACAAACGGCGGACGCGGCGCAAACTGGGTTTCCCTCGATAGACGGCGCTCATGTATGCTACGACGTTTTCCGCAAGCCCCATTCCTTCAGCGCCAGAGCCATGCACGAACAGTACTCGCCCCGTGAAATAGAAGCCGCCGCGCAGTCCCACTGGGACGCGCAGAAATCCTTCGTCGTCAGCGAACAGCCGGGCAAGGACACCTTCTACTGCCTGTCGATGTTCCCCTACCCCAGTGGCAAGCTGCACATGGGGCACGTGCGCAACTACACCATCGGTGACGTGATCGCCCGCTACCAGCGGATGCAGGGCAAGAACGTGCTGCAGCCGATGGGCTGGGACGCCTTCGGCATGCCGGCAGAAAACGCCGCAATGAAGAACCAGGTGGCCCCGGCCAAGTGGACCTACGAAAACATCGCCTACATGAAGTCCCAGCTCAAATCGCTGGGCCTGGCCATCGACTGGACGCGCGAAGTCACCACCTGCAAACCGGACTACTACCGCTGGGAACAGTGGCTGTTCACCCGCCTGTTCGAAAAGGGCGTGATCTACCGCAAGAACGGTACCGTGAACTGGGACCCGGTGGACCAGACCGTACTGGCCAACGAGCAGGTCATCGACGGCCGTGGCTGGCGCTCGGGCGCGCTGATCGAGAAGCGCGAAATCCCGATGTACTACTTCAAGATCACTGCGTATGCCGAAGAGCTGCTGAGCAGCCTGGATGAACTGGATGGCTGGCCCGAGCAGGTCAAGACCATGCAGCGCAACTGGATCGGCAAGAGCTTCGGTGCCGATATCGTCTTCGACTACGACGTCGCCAGCATCGGCATCGACGGCCAGCTCAAGGTCTATTCGACCCGTCCGGACACGCTGATGGGCGCCACCTACGTCGCCGTGGCCGCCGAGCATCCGCTGGCCCAGCGCGCTGCCGAGGGCAACCCGGCTATCGCCGCCTTTATCGCCGAGTGCAAGGCCGGTTCCGTGGCCGAGGCCGACATGGCCACCATGGAGAAGAAGGGCGTGGCCACCGGCCAGTTCGTCATCCACCCGCTGACCGGCGACAGGCTGCCGGTATTCGTCGCCAACTACGTGCTGTGGGGCTACGGCGAAGGCGCGGTAATGGCCGTGCCGGCGCATGACGAGCGCGACTTCGAGTTCGCCAACAAGTACGACCTGCCGATCAAGCAGGTCTACACCGGCGAAGGCAAGGACTACGACGCCAGCACCTGGCAGGACTGGTATGGCGACAAGGCCGGCCTGACCACCATCAACTCCGGCAAGTACGACGGCCTGGATTTCAGCGCCGCTTTCGACGCCATCGTCGGCGACCTCGAAGCGAGCGAGCACGGCGCGCGCAAGACTCAGTTCCGCCTGCGCGACTGGGGCATCAGCCGCCAGCGCTACTGGGGCTGCCCGATCCCGATCATCCACTGCGATAGCTGCGGCGATGTACCGGTGCCAGAAGACCAGCTGCCGGTCGTGCTGCCCGAAGACGTGGTGCCGGACGGCGCCGGCAGCCCGCTGGCGAAGATGCGCGAGTTCTACGAATGCAGCTGCCCGAAATGCGGCGCCCCGGCCAAGCGCGAAACCGACACCATGGACACCTTCGTGGAGTCGTCCTGGTACTTCGCCCGCTACGCCAGCCCGAACTACGAAGGCGGCATGGTCGACCCGCAAGCGGCCAACCACTGGCTGCCGGTAGACCAGTACATCGGTGGCATCGAACACGCCATCCTGCACCTGCTGTACGCGCGCTTCTTCCACAAGCTGATGCGTGACGAAGGCCTGGTGTCGTCCAACGAGCCGTTCAAGAACCTGCTGACCCAGGGCATGGTGGTCGCCGAGACCTACTACCGCACCCTGGAAAACGGCGGCAAGGACTGGTTCAACCCGGCCGATGTCGAGGTCGAGCGTGACGCCAAGGCTAAGGTCATCGGCGCCAAGCTCAAGAGCGACGGCCTGCCGGTGGAAATCGGCGGCACCGAGAAGATGTCCAAGTCGAAGAACAACGGCGTCGACCCACAGGACATGATCGATGCCTATGGTGCCGATACCTGCCGCCTGTTCATGATGTTCGCCTCGCCGCCCGACCAGAGCTGCGAATGGTCGGATGCCGGCGTCGAGGGCGCCAACCGCTTCCTGCGCCGCGTCTGGCGCCTGGCCCACGGCCATGTCAGCGCCGGCCTGCCGGGCAAGCTGGATGTCGCCAGCCTCAATGACGAGCAGAAGGCCGTGCGCCGCGCCATTCACCTGGCGATCAAGCAGGCCAGCAACGATATCGGCCAGCACCACAAGTTCAACACCGCCGTCGCCCAGGTGATGACGCTGATGAACGTGCTGGAAAAGGCCGCCACCGCGACCGAACAGGACCGCGCGCTGGTGCACGAAGGCCTGGAGATCGTCACCCTGCTGCTGGCACCGATTACCCCGCACATCAGCCACGAGCTGTGGCAGCGCCTGGGTCACGCCGATGCAGTGATCGATGCGCAGTGGCCGCAGGTCGACGAATCCGCCCTGGTGCAGGACAGCCTGACCCTGGTGGTGCAGGTCAACGGCAAGCTGCGCGGGCAGATCGAAGTGCCGGCCTCTGCATCCCGCGAAGAAGTCGAGGCCGCCGCTCGCGCCAACGAGAACGTGCTGCGCTTCACCGAGGGCCTGAGCATTCGCAAGGTCATCGTGGTGCCAGGCAAGCTGGTCAACATAGTCGCCAACTGATTAAGCTCGGCGCCACAGATGCGTGGCGCCGCGATCCGCCAAGGGGATATGAGAATGATGAAACGGAATCTGCTGGTCATCGGCCTGGCCGGCCTGCTCAGCGCCTGTGGCTTCCAGCTGCGCGGCACTGGCGATGTGCAGTTCGCCCTCAAGGAGCTGGACGTCAGCGCGCGCGATGCCTACGGCGACACCGTGCAGCAGGTGCGGGAAGTGCTGGAGAACAACGATGTTCGCGTTTACGCCGGCGCGCCTTACAAGTTGGTGATCACTCGTGAAACCGAGAATCGCCGCAGCGCCAGCTACAGCAGCGGCGCGCGTACTGCCGAGTATGAGCTGACCATGGCGCTGGACTACGAGATCCGCGGCGCACAGAACCTGCTGCTGACCGGCAACAAGGTGGAAGTGCAGAACTACTACCAGCAGGATGACAACAACCTGGCCGGTTCGGATCAGGAAGCCGCGCAACTGCGCAGCGAACTGCGTCGCGAGCTGATCCAGCAGCTCACGCAGAACCTGCAGCAGATCACCCCGGCCCAGCTCGACCAGCTGCAGCAGACTGCCGAAGCCCGTGCCAAGGCAGAAGCCGAAGCGCTGGAAGCGGCTCGCCGCGCTCGTGAGAGCCAGGTCGCACCGCAGCAGTCGCCGATCGAACTGCCGTCGCGCTAAAGGCGCAGGGGCCGCATCAGCGGCCCTGCCCACTCGCCTCATGACATCACCTCGATGAAGCTCGCCCCCGCCCAGCTCGGCAAACACCTGCAAGGCCCGCTTGCACCTGTCTATGCGATCAGCGGTGACGAACCGCTGCTCTGCCAGGAAGCCGCCGATGCCATCCGCAACGCCTGCCGCCAGCAGGGCTTCGGCGAGCGCCAGGTGTTCAATGCTGAAGCCAACTTCGACTGGGGCAACCTGCTGCAGGCCGGCGCCAGCCTCTCGCTGTTCGCCGAAAAGCGCCTGCTGGAGCTGCGCCTGCCCTCCGGCAAGCCAGGCGACAAGGGCGCCGCAGCGCTGCTGGAATACCTGTCCCGCCCTCCGGAAGACACGGTCCTGCTGCTGAGCCTGCCGAAGCTCGATGGCAGCACGCAGAAATCCAAATGGGCCAAGGCACTGATCGATGGCCAGGCGAGCCAGTTCATCCAGATCTGGCCGGTGGATGCCAACCAGTTGCCGCAATGGATTCGTCAGCGCCTGGCTCAGGCCGGCCTGAATGCCAGCGCGGATGCGGTGGAAATGATCGCCGCCCGGGTCGAAGGCAACCTACTGGCCGCTGCTCAGGAAGTGGAAAAGCTCAAGCTGCTTGCCGAGGGCAACCAGGTGGATGCCGAAACCGTTCAGGCGGCCGTTGCCGACAGCGCCCGCTTCGACGTGTTCGGCCTGATCGACTGCGCCCTGGCGGGCGACGCGGCGCATGCCCTGCGCGTGCTCGAGGGGCTGCGCGGCGAAGGCGTGGAAACGCCGGTGATTCTCTGGGCGCTGGCCCGTGAGATTCGCCTGCTGGCCAGCATCGCCCATCAGTACAGCCAGGGCGTTCCTCTCGACAAAGCCTTTTCCAGCGCCCGCCCGCCGGTCTGGGACAAACGCCGGCCGCTGGTCTCCAAGGCCTTGCAGCGCCATAGCAGCAAGCGCTGGGGCCAGCTGCTGCAGCAGGCGCAGCTGATCGACGCGCAGATCAAGGGCCAGGCGCCCGGTGATCCGTGGAGCGATCTGGCCATGCTGACCCTGCAGTTGGCCGGACAGCGCCTGCGCCTGTAATTGTTGCTGCCTGCTTCCTTTTAGGGTGGGCCGGGCGGCGATCCGTTTCAGCCCATGCCGACAACCGTTGGTGGGCTAAAGCCCACCCTACGCGCTGCAATTGGCCGGACAGCGCCTGCGTATTTCCCCGTAGGGCGGGTGCAACCCGCCACCCGATGACGGCGGGTTGCACCCGCCCTACGCCCGCCATCTGGACATTTTCCGTACAGCGGCGCATAGTCCGCGCGCCTGCACCGAAGCAGGCGAGTCGAGAGGAAACACCATGAGCAAGAAAGCCGCAAAGCGGCCGAACAAGGCCAAATCCATCATCGCCCAGCCCCTGTTTCGTTCCCGCCAGGAACGGCCACAGAAAGGCAAAGGCAGCTACCGCCGCGAAGCCTCCCACAATTGGGAGGCTTCTTGCTTTATGGGCCTCTTCGCTACGCTGGTAGCCCAGAATCCGGCCCGAGCATGCTAAGGTAGCGACCTGCTTAAACGCCTTGAGATAGACATGCCACACCAGTTTCCGCGTCGCGCCCTGGCCCTGCTCCCTCTCCTGCTGCTGGCGGCCTGCGCCCAGGCCCCGGCGGAAAATCTGCCCACAGCTGCCCCGCAGGCAGCGGCCCAAACCACAGTCGAAGAACCATTGGCCAGTTTTGCCGACTGGCGCCGGGCACTGCGCAGCGAAGCGATTGCTGCCGGTATCGACGCCGCGCTGTTCGATCGCGTATTCGCCGGCGTCACGCCTGACCCGGCGGTGCTCAAGGCCGACAGCAGCCAGCCCGAGTTCACCCGCCCTGTGTGGGAATACCTCGACGGCGCCGTTTCCTCGAGTCGTATTGGTCGCGGCCGGGTGTTGCTGGCGCAGCACAGCCTGGTGCTGCAACGCATCGAGCAGCAGTACGGCGTGGAAGCTCCGATCCTGGTGGCCATCTGGGGTCTGGAAAGCAATTTCGGCAACAACATCGGTAGCCACAGCGTGATTCGCTCCCTCGCGACGCTGGCCTACGACGGCCGCCGCCAGGGCTTCTGGCGCGTGCAGTTGCTGGCCGCGCTGCAAATTCTGCAAAACGGCGACATCACCAGCGACCGCATGATTGGCTCCTGGGCCGGCGCCATGGGCCAGACCCAGTTCATGCCGACCACCTACAACCAGCATGCAGTGGACTTCGACGGCGACGGCAAGCGCGACCTGTGGGGCTCCTCGACCGATGCACTGGCTTCGGCCGCCCACTATCTGCAGGCCTCCGGCTGGCAGCGTGGTCAGCCCTGGGGCTTCGAAGTGAGCCTGCCGAGCGGCTTCGATTACTCACTGGCCGACCCGGAACAGCGCCGTAGCCTGGCCGAGTGGGCCGAGCTGGGCGTGCGCCCATTAGCGCCCACCGGTGCAGCCGCCAACGCCCGCGCCAGCCTGCAACTGCCCGCTGGCCATCGTGGCCCGGCCTTCCTGTTGCTGGACAATTTCCGCAGCATTCTCAAGTACAACAACTCCACCTCCTATGCACTGGCCATCGGCCTGCTGGCCGACAACCTGCTGCGCCCAAGCGAAGTCAAAGGACAGTGGCCACGCGGCGAGCGCCAGCTGGGCCGCAGCGAACGCGTTGAACTGCAGGAACTGCTGACCAACGCCGGATTCGATCCGGGCCCGGCGGACGGCATCATCGGCGCCAATACGCGCAAGGCCATCCGCGCCCTGCAGCTGCAGCTGAACTGGCCTGCCGATGGCTACCCGACGACCGAGCTGTTGCAACAGTTGCGCACTCGCTGAGACCAGGCGCTGCTGACAGCGGCCGCCTCGCCGATGCATTTGTCGACAGGCGGCCTCAGCGTCTGCATACACCTTCTGTGGTAGACTGGCGGGCGGCCAAAAGCCACCTGCCCACGGAGCCTCTACCGGAGCCCAGATTTCCGATGTCC
Organism: Pseudomonadota bacterium; assembly: GCA_023431055.1. Classification (GTDB taxonomy): domain Bacteria; phylum Pseudomonadota; class Gammaproteobacteria; order Pseudomonadales; family Pseudomonadaceae; genus Aquipseudomonas. Next base: position 8,329 of record JAEYXX010000132.1, on the reverse strand, counting down.
GACACTTCCTCGCCCAAATCCGTCGCCAGCGGCGAAAAATTCCGCACCGCCCAAGGCATCACCGCGATCAAGGATGGTCAGAAGCGCCGCGCCTCGGCCGAACCCCAGGTTTTCGAGCCCAAGCCCAAGTGGCTGCGGGTCAAAGCCCCGGGTGGCAGCCGTTTCGAGGCGGTAAAGCGCAACGTCGGCGAACATCGTCTGAGCACTGTGTGCCAGGAATCGCATTGCCCGAACATGGGCGAATGCTGGTCCAATGGCACGGCCACCATCATGCTGATGGGTTCGGTATGCACCCGTGCCTGCCGCTTCTGCGCCGTGGACACCGGCAACCCCAATGGCTGGCTGGATCTGGAAGAGCCGCAGAACACCGCCAAGTCGGTGGAGCTGATGGCCCTGCGTTACATCGTGCTCACCTCGGTGGACCGTGACGACCTCGAGGATGGCGGCGCAGGGCACTATGCCGCCTGCGTGCGAGCGATCAAGGAAAACACCCCGCAGGTGGTGGTCGAAGCTCTGACCCCGGATTTCGATGGCGATCATCAGGCGATCGAGCGCGTGGTCGACTCCGGCCTGGAAGTCTTCGCGCAGAACGTCGAGACAGTCAAACGCCTCACTCACGTAGTCCGTGACCCTCGTGCCGGCTACGAGAAAACCCTCAAGGTGCTCGAGCACGCCAAGAAGCACCGCCCGGACGTGCTGACCAAGACCAGCCTGATGCTCGGCCTGGGTGAAACCGACGAGGAAATCCTGGAAACCATGGATGACCTGCGTGCCATCGGCGTGGACATCCTCACCCTTGGCCAGTACCTGCAACCCACCCGCAACCACCTCAAGGTGCAGCGCTGGGTGAGCCCCGAAGAGTTCAATCGCTTGCGTGATATCGGCCTGGAGAAAGGCTTCATGGAAGTCGCCGCCGGCCCGCTGGTACGCTCCAGCTACCGCGCCGACCGTGTGTTCGAGAAGAACAACCTGGGCCTCGCCGCTCCAGTCCCGGTGCCGGGCCAGGAAGTCAACGCCAGCCTGATTCCGGCGCTGAATCTGAACTGATCAGTAATCGCTGAATAAACGAAAGGGGTGCCCATGGCGCCCCTTTTGTGTTTCTGCTGCTTAGCGATATCCCAACCTGACGCGCAGCACCTGTTCCAGCCGCTGCGCCACCTCGTCGATTGACGGCGGTGCATCGACCAGATCCCTGAGCTGCACCATCTTCAGCCCAGCATAGCCACAGGGGTTGATGCGCAGGAAGGGCGTCATGTCCATATCGACGTTCAGCGCCAGACCATGGAAGGAGCAGCCGCGGCTGACACGCAGGCCCAGGGAAGCAATCTTGTCGCCTGCGACATATACACCTGGCGCATCGGCCTTCGGCGCAGCCTCGATACCGTAGCCGGCCAGCAGATCGACCAGGCTCTGTTCCATGGCGGTGACCAGTTCACGCACGCCCAGATCGAGACGACGCAGATCCAGCATCAGATAGGCCACCAGTTGCCCGGGGCCGTGATAGGTCACCTGACCGCCGCGCTCGACCTGAATCACCGGAATATCGCCAGCAGCGAGCACATGCTCGGCCTTGCCGGCCTGGCCCTGAGTGAAGACCCGTGGGTGCTGCAGCAACCAGATCTCATCAGGCGTCTGCTCGTCGCGCTCACGGGTCAACTGGCGCATGCTTTCCAGGGTGGGCTGGTACTCGACCAGCCCAAGATGACGCACGACAAGCTCGGGCATGAGGGTCACAGCACCATGTGCACGCGGCCGGTCGCCCGCAGGTCGACGTGAATCGCCTGCAGCTGCTCGACGCTGGTCGCGGTGATCAGCACCTGAACGGAGAGGAAGTTGCCATTGCGGCTGTCACGCATCACCAGGGTCGAGGCATCCAGGTCCGGGGCGTGACGCTGGATCACTTCGATCACCAGATCGGAGAAACCGTCGCCGGCAGTGCCTATTACCTTGATCGGGTAACGCTCGCAGGGGAACTCGATTTTGGGTGGTTGAACGTCTGTATCGGTCATGTCATCAGCGGGCTTATGGCCCGTCCAGAAAGGCCCGCCCCGGATTGGGGTGGACGGATAAGTCAGGCACCTCGGCGAGGCGGTCGGCACGAAGGCGCAGCAACCCGGAAACAGATCGAATGAAACGGCGGAGCAGCACCCTTTACCAGAGGTAAATGGGTCCTGCTCCGCCGTTTTCAATGCCTGGCTACAGCTCGGGCGCTGCCAGCACCTGCGGTCAGTTGAACAGCCCGAAGAAGAACAGGCGGATGCTGTCCCACAGACGGCGCAGCAGCCCGCCCTCTTCTACCGACTGCAGGGCTACCAGATCAGTGCTGCGCACCACCTCGTCACCCAGTTTGACTTCTACCTTGCCGATCACGTCGCCCTGCTGGATCGGCGCAACAAGCTGCGGGTTGAGCGTCATGCTGGCCTGCAGCTTTTCCAGCTGGCCCTTCGGCAGGGTCATGGTCAGGTCTTCGGCCAGGCCGGCCTTGACCTGGTTCGTGGCGCCTTTCCAGACAGTGGCCTGAGCCAGCTCGGTACCTTTCTGATAGAAGGTGCGGCTTTCGAAGAAGCGGAAACCGTAGGTCAGCAGCTTCTGGGTTTCCGCTGCACGGGCCTGCTCACTGTCGGTACCGAATACCGAGGTGATCATGCGCGCGCCATCACGCACCGCCGAGGCCACCAGGCAATAGCCGGCCTCGGAGGTGTGGCCGGTCTTCAGGCCGTCGACGGTGCGGTCACGCCACAACAGCAGGTTGCGGTTTGGCTGCTTGATGTTGTTCCAGAGGAATTCCTTCTGCGAGTAGATCGCGTAGTGCTCGGCGTCTTCGTTGATGATCGCGCGGGCCAGGATCGCCATGTCATGGGCACTGGAGTAATGCTCGGGGTGCGGCAGGCCAGTGGCATTCATGAAGTGGCTGTTCTTCATGCCCAGGCGCTCGGCAGTGGCGTTCATCATGTCGGCGAAGGCATCTTCGCTACCGGCGATGTATTCGGCGATGGCAATGCTCGCATCGTTGCCGGACTGGATGATGATGCCGTGCAGCAGGTCGTCGACCGTGGCCTGACTGTTCACCGGCAGGAACATGGTGGAACCACCGGAAGCGGCACCGCCGGTACGCCAGGCGTGCTCGCTGATGGTGACCAGATCCTTCTCGCCGATCTTGCCATTACGAATTTCCAGCGTGGCGATGTAGGCGGTCATCAGCTTGGTCAGGCTGGCTGGCGGCAGGCGCTCGTCAGCGTTGTTCTCGACCAGGACATTGCCGCTGGCGGCATCCATCAGCACGTAGGATTTGGCGGCCAGTTGCGGCGGCGCAGGCACCACCTGCTGGTTGGCCGTGGCGAGCGGCGCGGCCAGAAGGGTAAGAACCAGTGAAGCACGTTGCACGAAGCTGGTGATGTTCATCCGTCTCTCGAAAGTCATTGCGTGGGTTGTACAGCCCCAAAGGGGCATCTTTCGACTCGCCAGCAGGCAAGCCTCGGATTAGTCCGGCACATGCCGGTTAAGTTGCCATCAGTCGGCGCGTACCAGCGTGGGCTGACCGAGGTTGGCCAGACGCACGCTACTCTGCAGCTGTTCAGCCTCGCCCTGGTTGCTGATCGGCCCCATGCGGACCCGGTGCAGAATCTGCTGGTCGCGTACCACTGAGCTGATGAACACCGGCACACTGCTGGTCTGGGTCAGCTTGGACTTGAGCAGCTCCGCAGCGTCCGGATTGGCGAAGGCTCCCACCTGGAGATACAGGCCAGAGGCTCCGAGTGAATCGTTTTTTTTTGCGTCGATCTGCACCGGCACCACCGCAGCGGCGTGCTGCGTGGGCGGCGGCGAGTAGTGCTCGACGGGCTGCGGCGCAGGCTGTGCGACGGGCTGGGCAACGGCAGCCTTGGCCGGCTGATTATTAGCCAGCACCAGCGGCACCGGACGGCCCTGCTGCGCCCACCATTCGTGCGGGTCGATACCTTCGACCTTGACCCGCGCGGTGCCCTTCTCGGCATAGCCGAGCTTCTTCGCCGCGGCGAAGGACAGGTCGATGATGCGGTCGGAATAGAACGGCCCGCGGTCGTTGACCCGCAGAATCACGGTCTTGCCGTTTTCCAGGTTGGTCACCCGTACGTAGCTGGGCAGCGGCAGCGTCTTGTGCGCCGCGGTCATGCCGTACAGGTCGTAGGTCTCGCCGTTGGCCGTGGCCTGGCCATGGAACTTGGTGCCGTACCAGGACGCCGGACCGACCGCCTGATAGCGGCGCGCATCCTGAATCGGGAAGTACTGCTTGCCGAACACCACGTAGGGGCTGGCCTTAACCGGCCCGTAGTGCGGCATGGGAATGGCGTCCTGAATCTTCGAGACATCGACATCCCACCAGGGCGCGCCATCCTTGTGGGGGCGGTTGAAATCATCCGGGCCGGAGATGCCGGCGGACTGACCGGGCGTTACCGCAGGTTGCGGTGCCCGATTGGAAGAGCAGCTCGCCAGCAACAGCGCTGCCGTTACGCAGGCTGCCAGCGGCAGCAGTTTGGACGCACTCATCGATTACCCCGTGCTTCGACCAGCAGCTCGGCCAGTTGGTTGACCGCCATGGCATACATCACGCTGCGATTGTAGCGGGTGATGGTGTAGAAGTTGGGCAAACCGAACCAGTATTCGTCGCCTTCGGCACCTTCCAGACGAAACGCCGTCACCGGCACGTCTTCGGCCAGCTTGTCCTGGCTCTTCCAGCCCAGCGCGCGCAATTCGGCAACATTCTTCACCGGATCCAGGCCCTGGGTCAGGCCTTCATCGACGCGCGCACCGCTGACCTGGACGCGGCTGGCGACCTGGCCACCGGCCTGCCAGCCATGGCGTTTGAAATAGCTGGCGACGCTGCCAATGGCATCGGTCGGGTTGCTCCAGATGTTGATGTGGCCGTCGCCGTCGAAGTCCACGGCATAGGCGCGGAAGCTGCTCGGCATGAACTGCGGCAAGCCCATGGCACCGGCATAGGAGCCTTTGAGCGAAAGCGGATCGACCTGCTCCTCGCGCGTCAGCATGAGGAACTCGCGCAGCTCCTTGCGGAAGAACGGCGCGCGCGGCGGATAATCGAAGGCCAGGGTGGACAATGCGTCCATCACCCGCCAGCTACCGGTGTTGCCACCGTAGAAGGTTTCTACACCGATGATGGCGACGATGAATTGCGGCGGTACGCCGTACTCGGCCTCGGCCTTCTCCAGTGCAGCCTGGTTCTTGCTCCAGAACTCAACACCCTGGGAGATACGCTTGTCGGTAATGAAGATCGGCCGGTATTCCTTCCAGGGTTTGACCTTCTCGGCCGGACGCGAGATGGCATCGAGAATCGCCTGCTTGCGCTCGACATCGGCGAACAGCGCGTACAACTGCTCGCTGGCGAAACCGTAGTCACGGGTCATTTCCTCGACGAACTCGGTCACCTGCGGCGAGTTCTGGTAATCGGCAGCCAACGCCTGGGCGCCGCCACCGAGCACCCCGGCCAGACCTACGCCCATGAATGCCCGAGCGGCCCAACTGCGCAATGCATGCATTTAACTCACAACCCCCAAATCAAACCTGAGCGATCCACTTTCTGTGGGTGTGGATCGCCATCAATATCCCGAAGCCTGACAACAGCGTGACCAGATGGGTTCCTCCGTAGCTAATGAAGGGCAGCGGCACCCCAACCACCGGCAGCAGCCCGCTGACCATACCGATGTTGACGAATACGTAGACGAAAAAGGTCATGGTCAGCGCCCCGGCCAGCAGCTTGCCGAACAGTGTCTGCGCCTGGACGGTAATCACCAAGCCGCGGGCAAGCAACAGCAGATACATCAACAGCAACAAACAGACACCAACCAGGCCGAACTCCTCCGCGAGCACGGCAATGATAAAGTCCGTGTGGCTTTCCGGCAAAAAGTCCAGGTGCGACTGCGTGCCCAGTAGCCAACCCTTGCCCAGCACCCCGCCGGAGCCGATGGCCGCCTTCGACTGGATGATGTTCCAGCCCGCCCCCAGCGGGTCGCTCTCCGGATTGAGAAAAGTCAGCACCCGGCGCTTCTGGTAATCGTGCATGACGAAGTACCACATGCCTACTGCAATCGGCACCACGGCAGCGGCGGCGCCGATGATCCAGCGCCACTGCAGGCCGGCCATGAACACCACGAACGCACCCGAGGCGAGGATCAGCAACGAGGTGCCCAGGTCCGGTTGTTTGACGATCAGTACGAAGGGCACACCGATCATCGCCAGACTGATGACAATGTGCTTGAAGCGCGGCGGCAGGTTGTGCCGCGACAGGTACCAGGCGATGGTCATCGGCATGATGATTTTCATCAGCTCCGACGGCTGGAAGCGGATCACCCCGGGGATATTGATCCAGCGTGTGGCGCCCATTGCGGTATGGCCCATTACCTCCACCACCATCAGCAACGCGACGCCCATCACGTAGGCAAGAGGCACCCAGCGCGCCATGAAGCGTGGGTCGAACTGGGCGATCACCACCACTGCGAGCATGCCGAGGCCGAACGAGGACGCCTGCTTGAGCAACAGATCGATGTTCTTGCCACTGGCCGAATAGAGGATGAACAGGCTGCCAGCGCCGAGGATCAGCAGCAGCAACAACAGCCAGCCATCGATATGCATGCGCTGCAACAGGCTGGCGCGACGACGCAGTACGTCCTCGTCGGACAGGGTACGGTCGAAATTGCTCATCATCGTTGGCTGACCTCGGCAGGCTTGGGCATCGCGAACTCGGCCTTGAGCTGACCGGTTTCCTTGTCCAGCAGCCAGGCGTCCATGACCTGCTTGACCACTGGTGCGGCGACCCCAGAGCCGGATTCCCCGTTCTCCACCATCACCGCGACGGCGATCTGCGGGTTGTTCGCAGGCGCAAAACCGATGAACAGCGCGTGGTCGCGGTGGCGCTCCTGAACCTTGTTGCGGTCGTACTTCTCGCCCTGCTTGATCGCCACCACCTGAGCCGTGCCGCTCTTGCCGGCGATGCGATAGACCGAACTGTCGCCGACCTTGCGCGCCGTACCGCGAGCGCCGTGCAGCACTTCTTCCATGCCATGGATGCCGTAATCCCAGAATTTCGGGTCACGCAGGACGATATCGGGCATCGGGTTGGGGTCCACGGGCAGACGACCGCCGACGCTCTTGGCCAGGTGCGGGCGTATCCACTTGCCACGCGTAGCCATCAGTGCGGTGGCCTGCGCCAGTTGCAGCGGCGTGGTCTGCATGTAGCCCTGGCCGATGCCGAGAATCAGTGTCTCGCCCGGATACCAGGGCTGGCGATAGCGTGCCCGTTTCCAGTCGCGCGACGGCATCAGGCCGGCGGTTTCCTCGAACATGTCCAGCGCCACGCGCTGGCCGAGGCCGAAGCGGCTCATGTAGTCGTGCATGCGATCGACACCCATCTTGTGCGCCAGATCGTAGAAATAGGTGTCGTTGGAACGGGCGATGGCCAGGTTGAGGTCGACCCAGCCGTCACCGCTACGGTTCCAGTTGCGGTATTTGTGGCTGTGGTTGGGCAACTGATAGAAGCCAGGGTCGAACACCCGCGAGGTGGGCGTGACCACCCCGGCATCGAGGCCAGCCACGGCGACCATCGGTTTGATGGTCGAGCCAGGCGGGTAAAGGCCGCGCAGTACCCGGTTGTAAAGCGGCTGATCGATGGAGTCGCGCAGTTCACCATAGGCCTTGAAGCTGATGCCGGTGACGAAGGGGTTGGGATCGAAGCTGGGTTGGCTGACCATCGCCAGCACTTCGCCATTGTTCGGATCGATGGCCACCACCGCGCCACGACGACCGCCCAGGGCGTTCTCGGCCGCCTCCTGCAGGTTCACGTCGAGGCTGAGGACGATGTCCTTGCCTGGTTTCGGATCGACGCGGTTGAGTACGCGCAATACGCGGCCACGGGCGTTGGTCTCGACCTCTTCATAGCCGACCTCGCCGTGCAGTTCGTCCTCGTAGAAGCGCTCGATACCGGTCTTGCCGATATGGTGCGTGCCGGCATAGTCGGTAGGATCGAGGCGCTTGAGCTCCTGCTCGTTGATGCGCCCGACATAGCCGACCGAATGAGCGAAGTGCTCCTGCTGCGGGTAATGCCGCACCAGCTGCGCGGCCACTTCGACACCTGGCAGACGGAACTGGTTGACCGCGATGCGGGCGATTTGCTCCTCGGAGAGTTCGAACAAGATCGGCACCGGCTCGAACGGGCGCCGCCCCTGGCGCACGCGGCGTTCGAACAGCGCACGCTCATCCTCGCTAAGCTCCAGCACCTCGACCACGGTGTCGAGCACGCTGAGCCAGTCACCGGCACGCTCACGGGTCACGGTCAGGCTGA
>JAEYXX010000109.1 GCA_023431055.1 Pseudomonadota bacterium | reverse complement strand
TCGCGGAGCGTCTTCCCATGTCCGGCAATACCTACGGCAAGCTGTTCACCGTCACCACCGCTGGCGAAAGCCATGGCCCGGCGCTGGTCGCCATCGTCGACGGTTGCCCGCCCGGTGTCGAGATTTCCCTGGAAGACCTGCAGCGCGACCTCGACCGCCGCAAGCCCGGCACCAGTCGCCACACCACGCAGCGCCAGGAAGCCGACGAGGTGGAAATCCTCTCTGGCGTGTTCGAGGGCAAGACCACCGGCTGCGCCATCGGCCTGCTGATCCGCAATACCGACCAGAAGTCCAAGGACTATTCGGCGATCAAGGATCTGTTCCGTCCGGCCCATGCCGACTACACCTATCACCACAAGTACGGCATCCGCGACTACCGTGGTGGCGGCCGCAGCTCGGCGCGCGAAACCGCCATGCGCGTGGCGGCCGGGGCCATCGCCAAGAAGTACCTGGCCAGCCAGGGTATCGTCATCCGGGGCTACATGAGCCAGCTCGGCCCCATCGAGATTCCGTTCAAGACCTGGGATTCGGTGGAGGAGAACGCCTTCTTCAGCCCCGACCCGGACAAGGTGCCGGAGCTCGAGGCCTACATGGATCAGCTGCGCCGTGACCAGGATTCGGTCGGCGCGAAGATCACCGTGGTTGCCGAAGGAGTGATGCCGGGGCTCGGCGAGCCGATCTTCGACCGCCTCGACGCCGAATTGGCCCATGCGCTGATGAGCATCAACGCGGTCAAGGGCGTGGAGATCGGCGCCGGCTTTGCCTGCGTCGCCCAGCGCGGCACCGAGCATCGTGACGAACTGACCCCGGAAGGTTTCCTCTCCAACAACGCCGGCGGCATCCTCGGCGGCATCTCCAGCGGCCAGCCGATCGTCGCCCACCTGGCGCTCAAGCCGACCTCCAGCATCACCACGCCGGGGCGTTCCATCGACGTCGACGGCAACCCGGTGGACGTCATCACCAAGGGTCGTCACGACCCTTGCGTCGGCATCCGCGCCACGCCGATTGCCGAGGCGATGATGGCCATCGTGCTGATGGATCACCTGCTGCGTCACCGCGCGCAGAACGCCGACGTGCGCGTCACCACGCCGGTGCTGCCACAACTGTGAGCCGGGCGGCGGCATGAGCGCGGCACTGCCGTACTGGCGGCTGTCCGGTTTCTACTTCTTCTACTTCGCCCTGCTCGGTGGGACAGCGCCATTCCTGGCGCTGTACTTCGACCACCTGGGCTTTTCCCCGGCGCGCATCGGCGAGCTGATCGCCATTCCCATGCTGATGCGCTGCGTGGCGCCGAATCTGTGGGGCTGGCTGGGTGACTACACCGGCCAGCGCCTGCTCATCGTGCGCTTCGGGGCGCTTTGTACGCTGGTCTGCTTTGCCGGCATCTTCTTCAGCCAAAGCTACGCCTGGCTGGCGCTGATCATGGCCACCCACGCCTTTTTCTGGCATGCGGTGCTGCCGCAATTCGAGGTCATCACTCTGGCGCATCTGCGTGAGCAGGCGGCGCGCTACAGCCAGATCCGCCTGTGGGGCAGCATCGGTTTCATCGTCGCCGTGGTCGGTCTCGGCCTGCTGTTCGAGTGGCTCAGTCTGGACGCCTATCCGGCTGCGCTGGTGGCGATCATGGCCGGCATAGTCGCCGGCAGTTTCTGGGTGCCCAATGCACAGCCGCTGCAGCGGCCGAACATGCCGGAGCAGGGCGGTTTCATGCACCAGCTGCGCCGTCCCGGCATCCTTGCATTCTATGTCTGCGTCGGCCTGATGCAGTTGAGCAATGGCCCGTACTACACCTTCCTCACCCTGCACCTGGAAGGCGTCGGCTACAGCCGCGGCGCCATCGGTCTGTTCTGGGCGCTGGGGGTGGTGGCGGAGATCCTGCTGTTTCTGGTCATGGCGCGGCTGCTGCAGCGTTACTCGCTGCGCACCGTGCTGCTGGCCAGCTTCCTGATCACCGCTTTACGCTGGCTGCTGCTGGGCAATCTGGCGCAGTACCTGCCAGTGCTGCTGCTGGCGCAGTGCATGCACGCCGCTACCTTCGGCGCGTTCCATGCCGCCTGCATCCACTTCGTGCAGCGCAGTTTCGCCGATCGTCAGCAAGGCCAGGGGCAGGCGCTCTACGCCAGCCTGGCCGGTATCGGCGGCGCCTTCGGGGCGCTTTATGCCGGTTACAGCTGGAAGGGGCTGGGGCCGGCCTGGACCTTCGCCATCGCCAGTCTGGTAGCCTTGCTCGCAGCCTTCATCATTGCCACCCGTCTGCCGCCCGAGCAGCCCTGAATCGAGTGAACCCTTCATGAGCAGCCTCGCCGTCCACCTGCACACCTCACCGGAACTGCCGAACAAGATACTGAACCATGCCGATGACATCGCCAGCACCCTGGCAGCGGCGGGCATCGACTATCGTCGGGTGGAGCTGCCGGCCACGCTGCGCCCGGGCTGCGAGCAGGCCGAGTTCGATGCGGCCTGTGGTCTGTGGTTGCAGGCATTCATGGGTAGAGAAGGTCATGTGCAGCAGGAACTGTTCAACCTGCAGCGCAACCATCCGCAGAAGCTGGAGTTGCGCGCGCGTTACCTGGACGAGCAGGTGCAGGCTTCTACCTGCGCCTGGTTGTTCATCGGTGGGTTCGCTCAGCTCGCCGTGCATCTGAATGACTACGTCTATCTGCTGCAAGGTGAGCGTGGCGATTTGCTGACCTTGCCGGCTGGCACCCCTCACTGGTTCGACCTGGGCGAGGAGCCGCATGCGCTTGTGCTGCGCCTGAGCCAGAGCGACGAGACGCCGGAGCGCACCGGTGGCGATATCGCCAGCCGTTTCCCTCGGCTGGAGGCGTGAGGGAACCGGCGCATGCCGCCGACTATCCTATGCAGGCAACCTTTCAGGCAGGAGTGTCGTCATGGGTTCTACCTTCAACGGGCTGATTGGCCTGGTCATCCTGGCCCTGGATATCTGGGCCATCATCAACGTGATCAAGAGCAACGCCGAGACCGGGATCAAGATCCTGTGGATTTTGCTGATCGCGCTGTTGCCGGTGCTCGGTTTGATCATCTGGGCGCTGATGGGGCCCCGCGGTAACGTCCGATTGTGAGCCGCCCGTGGCTGTTGGCTCTGCTGCTACTGCCGCTCTGGGGCGCAGCAGCAGAGAGTAGCGATGCCTGGCAGGCCTTGCGCGACGGTCGCGCGGTGCTGCTCATGCGTCATGCCACTGCACCGGGTACCGGCGATCCGGCCAGTTTTCGCCTGGGGCAATGCGAAACCCAGCGCAACCTGAACGATCAGGGGCGCGCCGAGGCTCGGCGCTGGGGCGAGCTGCTCGCGCGCCAAGGCATCGAACGACCACGTTTGCTCAGCAGCCGTTGGTGCCGTGCGCTGGATACCGCCAGCGGCATGCAGCTCGGCCCGGTGCAACCCTTCGCTGCGCTGGATTCGTTCTTCGGGCAACCCGAGGATGGCGCCGAGCAGACCGCCGAGCTGATTCGCCTGATCAACGACTTGCCTGAAGGTGCACCGCTGGTGCTGATCTCCCATCAGGTCAACATCACCGCCTTGACCGGGATCTTCCCCGCCTCGGGCGAAGGTTTGATCCTGCCTCTACCGCTGCGTCCGCAGGCTATGCCACTGGCTCGCATCCGCGCGCCCTGATCTAGAAAGGCAGCCGTACCTGCTTTGGCTGCAATACGCCTTCAAGCTCCAGCAACTGCTGCTTGCGCGGCAGGCCGCCGGCATAACCGGTCAGGCTGCCGTTGCGGCCGATCACGCGATGGCAGGGCACGATGATGGAGATCGGGTTGGCACCGTTGGCCGCGCCTACCGCGCGTACGGCCTGCGGCTTGCCGATGGCATGGGCCAGCTCCGAATAGCTGCAGGTGCGGCCATAGGGAATCGCTTGCAGTGCCTGCCACACTGCCTGTTGAAAGGCCGTGCCTCTGGGGGCCAGGCGCAGTTCGAACTGCTGACGCTTGCCGGCGAAGTATTCATCGAGTTGGCGGCACACGGCATCCAGCTCACGGCTGGCGGGCTGCCAGCCGTCCTCGATGCGCCAGGGGCGGCTATCGAGTTCCATCAGCAGCAGTTGCAGGCCGCTTTCGTCACCTGCGATGAACAGCGGCCCGATGGGGCTGTCGTGATGGCGGTAATGCATGGTCAGCCTCCCGAGTAGCAGTGCCAGAGATGCGCAGCAGCGTAAGCCCGCCACGGTCGCCAGGCTTCCGCGCGGGCTTTCAGGCGCCGCGCATCGATGCCCCCGATTCCCCAAACCGGTGCCTTGAGCAGGCCCAGATCGCTGGCGGGAAAGGCATCGGCCTCACCGAAGGCGCGCAGAGCGATGTACTCCGCGGTCCACGGGCCGATGCCGGGCAGGGCGCACAATCGCTCGATCAGCGCTGCGCTGCCTTCTTGCAGATCGAGCTTGAGGCTGCCATCGGCAATTCGTGCAGCGAAATGCTGCAGGCACTGCACGCGCTTGCCGGGCATGCCGATGCCGCTCAGATCGGCTTCGGCAAGCGCCTGCGGCGTAGGGAACAGGCGGTTGATGTCCAATGCTTGCGGTGTCTCGATCGGCGTGCCGACACGCTGCACCAGGCGCCCGCTGATGGTCACCGCTGCTTTGACCGTGACCTGCTGGCCGACGATGGCGCGTACTGCCTGCTCGAACGGATCGAAGGCCACGGGCAGGCGCAGGCCGGGGTTGCGCAGCAGCAGTGGAGCCAGCAGTTCATCAGCGCTGAGGTGGCGGGCAATGGTTTCGGGCTCGCTGTCGAGATCGAACATGCGTCGTACGCGCTGCTCCAGTTGATCGAGATGCGCGGGCGAGGCCAGGCGGCAGCGCAGTTCCAGCGCGTTCTGCCCTGGCAGCGGGGCAACCCGAAACCAGCCGGGTGTGCCGTCGATGCTGAAGCCGCGGCTGTAGCTATCCGCGCCCAGCGACTCCAGGCCGGGAATCGCGCGCAGTGCGAAGTGGCCGTGGAATTGTTGCCAGTTCCACGGCGGTTGATAGGGCAGGAGCAGGGTGATGATGTTCATGGCTGGCACCCTAGCTCGGCGCTTGCGGCTTGTCAGCGTGAAGATGACTTTCAAACTGGCAAACAGTTATACCAGCAGCCCCGCTTCACGCTGATAGCGCCCAGGCGTGGTGCCTTTCCAGCGTTTGAAGGCATGGATGAAATTGGACAGCTCGCCATAGCCCAGGCGTTCGGCAATTTCCTCCAGGCTCAGGCCGCCTGCCGCGAGCAGGTGCTCGGCCAGGGCTTGGCGCACTTCGTCCTGCAGGGCGCGGAAGCTGGTGCCTTCTGCTATCAGGCGACGACGCAGGGTACGACTGCTCAGATGCAGGCGGCCTGCGACCTGTTCCATGTCGGCGATCTGTCCTGGCGATTGCAGCAGCAACTGGCGTACGCGCCCGGCCAGGCCCTGGTGCCATTGATGGCGTGTCAGCACTGCCTGGCATTGTTGCTCGCAAGCGCTGACCAGTTGTGGGTTGGCCCGCGGCAGCGGGTTGTCCAGCAGGTCGGCGGCAAAGCCCATCCGATTGCAGGGTGCGCCGAAACGCGGTGCCTGGCCGAAGGCGGCGATGAAGGGCGAAACGTCGGCAGGGGGTGCCTGGCGCAATTCCACGTCCAGCAGCCGCAGCGTGCTGCCGAGGAGCTCGCGCACGACCACCAGAGCGCCGAGCATGTCGCGTTGCACGATGAAATCATGCAGCCCTGTGGGCAGGGCGTTGTCGTCGAAGTTCAGGCTGGCGACGGTTTCATCCACGCTCAGGCTGATGCGGGTGAAGGCGTAGGTCAGGCCGTGATAACGCAGGCCCAGTTCGGCCGCCTGACGTGCCGTAGCACTACTGAGAATCGCATAACCCCAGGCACCGTAGCTGGTCACGTGATAGCGACGGCCGGCCTGCAGGCCCAGGTCTTCGACTGCGGGAAGCGCCTCGATCAGGTTGGCGATCAACTGCAGTTCGCGCTGCGCTTCGATCTCCCCGTTCAGGCTGGCCAGCTGCATCGGGCTGAGCCCGGTTTCATGCAGGCACCTGTCCAGGCTCAGGCCAAGGTCGAGCCCCAGTTGGGTGAGCAGCTGGATGCTGATGATGCTGCGTCGTGCGGGCCAGGGCGCTGACATAGGTTGTCCGGAAATCACAATATCCTGACCGACTATGCCATAACCCGGGCATGGCGGGGCAAGTAGCATCAGCTCATCGCCATGCACGGGTCACTACAATGCAAAACAACCCCCGTACGAACGCGCCCTGGCGCGTACTGATCATCGGCAGCGGCTTTGCCGGTGTTGGTCTGGCCATGCAGTTGCGCAAGGCCGGTGAGGACGACTTCCTGTTGCTGGAGAAGGCCGGTGAGGTCGGCGGTACCTGGCGCGACAACAGCTACCCGGGCGCCGCCTGCGATGTGCCTTCGCACCTGTATTCCTTTTCCTTCGAACCCAAGCACGACTGGTCGCGCAAATTCGCGCCGCAGGCGGAAATCCACGCCTACATCCTGCAGTGCGTGGAGAATCACCGGCTGCGCCCACATATCCGCCTGCACAGCGAAGTGCTGGGCGCCGAGTTCGATGTCGAATGCGGCGTCTGGCGGGTCGAACTGGCGGGAGGCGAGGTGATCGAAGCGCAGGCGCTGGTCAGTGCCTGCGGCCAGCTCAATCGGCCGGCCTACCCGAAACTGCCCGGGCTGGAGCGTTTCCGGGGAGAGGCCTTTCATTCGGCGCGCTGGCGACATGATCTCGACCTGAGCGGCAAACGTGTGGCGGTGATCGGCACTGGCGCTTCGGCGATCCAGTTCGTGCCGCAGATCCAGCCGAAGGTCGCCAGCCTGAGCCTGTTTCAGCGCTCGGCCGCTTATGTGCTGGCCAAGCCGGATCGCCGTTATCGCCGCTGGGAAATCGCCCTGAAACAGCGTTGGCCCACCTGGCAGCGCGCCGATCGCCTGCTGCAATACCTGCATCACGAGGGGCGGGCGGTCGCTTTCATCCGCTTTCCCTGGCTGATGCGCCTGTTTCGCCACAGCTTCACCCGCCATCTGAAGCGACAGATGCCCGATGCCGGCAAGCGTGCCCAGTTGCAGCCGAATTACCCGATGGGCTGCAAGCGCATCCTGATCAGCAACGACTACTTTCCGGCGCTGGCACAGGCCAATGTCGAGATCGTCGATTCGGCGATTCGCGAGGTGCGCGAGCATTCGCTGGTGACGGCCGATGGCCGTGAGCATCCCTGCGATGTGCTGATCTACGGCACTGGTTTCACCGCCACCGATTTCCTTGCGCCGATGCGTATTCGCGGCCTCGATGGTATAGAGCTGAACCAGGCCTGGAAGGACGGTGCCGAGGCTTACAAGGGCATCAGCGTCAGCGGTTTTCCCAACCTGTTCCTGCTCTACGGGCCGAACACCAACCTCGGCCACAACTCCATTCTCTACATGTTGGAGAGCCAGTACGCCTATGTGCTGGGCTGTCTGCGCGCACTGCGCGAGCAGCGGCTGCGCTATCTCGACCTGCGCGCGACGGTGCAGCGCAGTTACAACACCGAGCTGCAGCAGGCGACACATCGAACGATATGGGCACAGGGTTGCGACAGCTGGTACCAGACCGCTACCGGCAAGCACACCAATAACTGGCCGGGTTTCACCTTCACCTATCGCCTCATGACCCGCACTCCGGAGCTTGCCGACTATGACTGCGTCCGCTGATTTCAGGGCCCCAGCCGCCGAGCAGATGCTGCTGCGCGGCCTGTTGCGCGGCTTTCTGTGCCTGTTCTTCCGCGGCCTGGTGCGGCCGCCGATGCCGGTGGCCGGGCAGCGCCGGATATTGCGTGCACTCACCGCCATCACCCTGACGCCGCGCGGCGTCAGCCGCAGCGCCGCGACCCTGGCCGGGCGCCCGTGCGAATGGCACCGGCCACCTGGCAGCGGCGGCAGCGTGCTGCTCTACCTGCACGGCGGCGCCTTCATGATCGGCGGGCCGGACACGCATCGGGGCATCTGCGCCAGCCTGGCCAAGCGCGGCGCCCTGGAGGTCTGTGCGCTGGATTACCGCCTGGCCCCGGAGCATCCCTTTCCGGCGGCGCGCGATGATGTGGTCGCGGCCTATCAGGCGTTGCTGCAAGCCGGTTATCGGCCAGAGCAGATCGTCATCGGTGGCGACTCGGCGGGCGGCAACCTGAGCCTGGTCGGTTGCCTGCGCATCATCGAACTCGGTCTGCCGGCGCCCGCCGCGCTGGTGTGCTTCTCGCCCGCCACCGATTTCACCGGCGAGCAGATGCACGAGCCGCCGGCCGGCGATCCGTTGATCCACCCGCGCTGGATCGAACAGGCTGCCGAGCTGTATTGCCCCGCGGACCTGCCGCGTGATGATCCGGGGTTGTCGCCGCTGTTCGCCGAACTCAGCCCTCTGCCACCGACGCTGATCCAGGTAGGCGAAGACGAGTTGCTGCTGAACGACAGTCTGCGCCTGGCCAAGCGCGCCGAGGCTGCTGGGGTGGATGTGCGTCTGGAGCGTTATCCGGGGCTGTGGCACGTCTTTCAGGCGCATGTCGGCATGTTGCGCGCTGCGGATTACGCCATCGCACGCGTGGTGGCCTTTCTTCGTGAGCGGGGTGTGTGATGAACAACATGCTCATCAGCGGCGCTGCATCAGGCATTGGCGCAGCCACAGCGCGGCTGTTTCACGCACGTGGCTGGCGCGTCGGCTTGCTCGATGTCGATGAAGGGGCGCTGGCCGCATTGGCCGCTGAGCTGGGTGGTGCATGGTACGCCCCGCTGGATGTGGTCGATGCCGCGGCAGTACAGGCAGCTGTGGCCGAATTCTGCACGCAAGGTGGCGGCCAGTTGCGCCTGCTGTTCAATGCTGCCGGCGTCTTGCGTACCGGCGCCTTTGTCGACATCGAACTGGAGCAGCACACGCGCCTGGTACAGATCAATGTGCTCGGCGTGCTCAACCTCTGCCATGCGGCCTTTGCCTACCTCAAGGCTACGCCAGGGGCGCAGGTGATCAACATGGGGTCGGCCTCGGCACTCTACGGCGTACCGCAGCTGGCCAGCTACTCGGCCAGCAAGTTCGCCGTACGCGGGCTGACCGAGGCGCTGGAGCTGGAGTGGCGCGAGCACGGCATTCGCGTCGGTGACCTCATGCCGCCGTTCGTCGACACGCCGATGGTGCGCAGCCAGGCGCAGCGTCCAGCGGTGATGCAGCGTCTGGGCGTACGCCTGGAGGCCGAGCAGATCGCCGCAGCGGCTTGGAAGCAGGCTCACGCCAGCGCCGTGCATCGCCCGGTGGGGTTGCAGTTCGGTGTGTTGTTCAATCTTGGGCAGATCACGCCCGGCTGGATCAACAGGCTATTGATGGCCTGGCTCAGTCGTTAGCCGTTGGTCTGAGCTGGCCAGTTGCCGCTGGTCGCCGGCTTTGTCACAAAGGCTTTCTGCATGACGCCAACCCCTCATTCAGCGACTACTCTTGTGTAGACGGTTTCAGTCTGGCGTTCTGCCGGGCAGTCGTCGATACGCTTGCAGTAGACACATCGAGCACCTGCTCGATTCTCGGGGCGGCGCCGTCCGGGTGTTTCTAAGTTCCATTTTTAGAGACGTTCGGCAGGGGCCGCGACACCGTCCCTGGGACGGTTGCATTGGGAAAGCGGTTAATCCATCCATAGCCTGAGAGGGGGTCGTTTATGAGCACAGCCTTCCACGAAGACTCCAGCACTTCGGTGCTGCGTCGGATGAAAGAAGGGGGATTCGACTTCGCCCAGTTTCACCCGATCGAGTTCTACGCCATTTTTCCCGACGAAGAACGGGCCAGAATGGCGGCCAGAAACTTTCGCGGCGAGTCGCTCAACGCCCAGATATCCGCCCGCGAGGACGGCGTCTGGCACCTGCAGATCAGCAAAGTGATGTATGCCACCCATGCCGGTATCGGCGAGTTCGAACATGACCTGGAGTCCATCGTCGTCCCGCTGGGCGGCAAGATGGATGGCTGGGGCGTTACCCAGGAGGTGAAAGCGTCAGCCATGCGTTAGAGGCGAAGGCAGCGGCATTCGCCAGTACAGACCACCGGCCGGTTGTCCGGCCGGTGGCTTCAACTCCCAGCCCGCCTCGACTTGCCTATCCTTCTCGCGCAGACTGCGCGGCGGAGGTGCTCATGGCCGATGTTCTGATCCTGACTCATATCGATTATTGCCCGCCAGCCCACCTGGCGCAGGTGCTGCAGGCCCGTGCTTGTAGCTTCGACGTGCGGCGCGTCGAACTGGGCGAACTGCATGGCTACGACCTGGAGCGGCCCAAGGCGGTCGCCGTGATGGGCGGGCCGATGAGCGTCAATGACCCGTTGCCCTGGATCGCCGAGGAAGTGGCGGCGTTGCAGCATTTTATCGCGCGCGACATACCCATCATCGGCCACTGCCTGGGCGGTCAACTGCTGGCCAAGGCACTGGGCGCCAGCATCCGCCACATGCCCTACACCGAGGCCGGTTGGCAGCGCATGCAGCGCCGTTCAGAGGCAACGGACAGCCCCTGGCTGGCGCATCTGCCCGAGTCGTTCAGCATCTTCCAATGGCATGGCGACACCTTTGCCCTGCCTGACGGCGCCCAGCCACTACTGAGCAGCCACTGGTGCGACAACCAGGCCTTCGCCTGGGGGGATAAGGTGCTGGCGCTGCAGGGACACCCGGAAATGACCGAAGAGCTGATCCAGCTCTGGCTCGACGACTGGGCGCACCTGCTCGATGCCAGCCAGCCCAGCCAGCAACGTATCGACGAGATGCGCGAAGGCCTGAGCGAGAAGGTCAGGGCACTGAACCAGGTGGCCGAGGGTTTCTACACGCATTGGCTGAGGCTCGCCGGGCTTTGAGCCTGTAGGAGCGGGGTGTTATCGCTCGCTCGTCAGGGGCCAATGTCCACAGAACGGTTATCCCAGCATCTGATCTCCGTGACCGATTGAGTGATTTGCTCCTGCTGCGCGAACTACAGAATGGCCAGTACGAAAAGCCCAGAACAGACCTATTTTCAAGATCCTTCTCTATCTCGCGGCCTGCAGCAAGGTGGTGGGGTGTTTGGCAGGCTATACACCCTGTCGGATAACTGCTGGCAATTGGCAATCATGCGAAGGCGGGGCGGGGAAGGCGCAGCGGTGACCCGCTGCGCCTTTTTTTCAGCGGTTGAAGCGTTCGACCAGGGCGTATTGGCCCTGTGCGGTGTTGGTCAGGGCTTCGCTGAGTTTGGCAGTGTCGTTGGCTTCGCCAGCAGTCTGGTCGGCCAGTTGGGCGATGGTGGTGATGTTCTGGTTGATCTCGTCGGCCACGGCGCTTTGTTCTTCGGCTGCCGCGGCGATCTGGTTGGCCATGTCGGCGATGTTGGCGACCGAGTCACTGATACCGGACAGCGCCTGATCGGCTTTGAGAACGCGTTCGACGCCTTCGTCGGCCTGTTTGCGGCCGATTTCCATGGTCAGTACGGCCTCTTCGGCAGTACGTTGCAGTTTGGCGATCAGGCCGTGAATCTGTTCTGTGGATTCGGCGGTGCGCTGGGCGAGGGAACGAACCTCGTCGGCCACCACGGCGAAGCCGCGGCCCATTTCACCGGCGCGTGCGGCTTCGATGGCGGCGTTGAGGGCGAGCAGGTTGGTCTGATCGGCAATGCCCTTGATCACGTCGACCACACCACCAATTTCGCTGCTGTCCTGGGCCAGGCGGGTCACGGTTTCGCCGGTATCACCCACCGATTGCGACAGGCGCTGGATGGCTTCGCGGGTTTCCGCGGCGATGGTGCGGCCTTCGCTGGTCAGGCGGTTGGCCTCCTGGGTGGCGATGGCGGTGCGGGCTACGTTGCTGGCCACTTCCAGGGTGGTGGCAGCCATTTCGTTGACTGCCGTGGCGACCTGTTCGGTCTCCTGGCGCTGGCGCTCGAGACCGGCCGAGCTGTTGTGCGCCAGCTTGTCGGCTTCACGCGCCTGCTGGGTTAGTTGTTCGGCGGTGTCCTGCAGGCGGGTGAGGCAGGTTTTCAGGCGCGCTTCCTGGCTGAGCATGGCCATTTCCAGGCGTGCTTCGGCGCCGCGGCTGTCGGTGTACATCTGCGCGATCAGCGGGTCGGAGGTGGTTTGCTCGGCGAGGCGCAGCAGACGTTTGACACCGCGCGTCTGCCAGGCGATGCCAGCCAGACCCAGCGGCACGGAGAGCACGGCAGCGAGGATGAAGCCCCAGTTGCTGCCCATCCAGTGGCCGATCATGAAGCCGATCTGGCTGACCAGGATGAAGGGCATCCACGCCTGCACGATGGGCAGCCAGTGATTGCTGGCCGGTACGGCCGATTTGCCGGCGTTGAGGCGGGCGTACAGCGTTTCGGCGCGGCGCACCTGCTCGGCTGTCGGTTTGATACGGACGGATTCGTAGCCGACAACCTGGTTGTTTTCGGTCACGGGCGTGACGTAGGCGTTGACCCAGTAGTGGTCACCGTTCTTGCTGCGGTTCTTGACGATGCCCATCCACGGGCGGCCCTTCTTCAGGGTCGTCCACATGTGCTCGAACACGGCGGACGGCACGTCAGGGTGACGCACGATGTTGTGTGGCGCGCGCAGCAGTTCTTCGCGCGTGAAGCCGCTGACTTCGACGAAGGCGTCGTTGCAGTAGCTGATTTGTCCTTTGAGGTCGGTGGTGGATATCAGGCGTTGTTGTGCAGGAAAGGTGCGCTCACGCTGAGTGACCGGCTGGTTGTTACGCATGGCAGGTATCCGTCGTTGTAATGCCCCTGTCATCGGCCGCCGAGCGGCAAAGTTGAGGGCTGAATCCGTTTTCGCGAGTGTAATCACTTTTTGAATGACGTCACATTTTTGTCGCGACGTCGGCCATCCCTGGCCAGACGGAAGTTGGCATGCCCGGCTACCGCGGTAGCCGGGCGGGTGTGTCAGCTGGCGATCATCTGCCGGAGCACGTAATGCAGGATGCCACCGGCCTTGAAGTACTCGACTTCGTTGAGGGTGTCGATGCGGCAGAGCACTTCGACTTCCTCATGCGTGCCGTCTTCACGGGTGATGATCAGCGTCAGTGGCATCTGCGGGCGCAGTTCCACGCCTTCCAGACCTTCGATGGCCAGCACTTCCTTGCCGGTCAGTTTCAGGCTGGTGCGGTCGATACCGGGTTTGAACTGCAGCGGCAGCACGCCCATGCCCACCAGGTTGGAGCGGTGGATGCGCTCGAAGCTCTCGGCGATCACCGCCTTGACCCCCAGCAGGTTGGTGCCCTTGGCCGCCCAGTCGCGGCTGGAACCGGTGCCATATTCCTTGCCGGCGATGATCACTAGCGGCGTGCCTTCGGCCTGGTAGCGCATGGCGGCGTCGTAGATCGCCAGCTTCTCGCCACTGGGCACGTGCAGGGTGTTGCCGCCTTCCTCGCCGCCGAGCATCTCGTTGCGGATACGGATGTTGGCGAAGGTGCCGCGCATCATCACTTCATGGTTGCCGCGGCGTGAGCCGTAGGAGTTGAAGTCGGCCTTGTCCACGCCGTGTTCGCGCAGGTAGCGCCCGGCCGGGCTGTCGGCCTTGATGTTGCCGGCCGGCGAGATGTGGTCGGTGGTGACCGAGTCGCCGAGCAGGGCGAGGATGCGCGCCTGGCGGATATCGCTAATGCGTGGCGGTTCACCGGCGATGTTGTCGAAGAACGGCGGATGCTGGATATAGGTGGAGTCACTTTGCCAGGCGTAGGTGTCGGCCTTGGGCACGTCGATGGCCTGCCATTTCTCGTCGCCAGCGAAAACTTCGGCGTATTCCTTGCGGAACATGGCGGTGTCGACCTTGGCGATGGCCTCGGCGATTTCGGCCTGAGTCGGCCAGATGTCTTTCAGGTACACCGGCTGGCCGTCCTTGCCGGTGCCAAGGGCATCGCGAGTCAGATCGAGGCGCACGCTGCCGGCCAGGGCATAGGCCACCACCAGGGGTGGCGAGGCCAGCCAGTTGGTTTTCACCAGCGGATGCACGCGGCCCTCGAAGTTGCGGTTGCCGGACAGCACCGAGGCGACGGTCAGGTCGGCCTGGGTGATGGCTTTCTCGATCGGCTCGCGCAGCGGCCCGGAGTTGCCGATGCAGGTGGTGCAGCCGTAGCCCACCAGGTCGAAGCCGAGTTTCTCCAGGTAGGGCGTCAGGCCTGCGGCATTGAAGTACTCGGTGACCACCTTGGAGCCGGGGGCCAGCGAGCTCTTCACCCAGGGCTGGCGCTGCAGGCCTTTCTCCACGGCCTTCTTGGCTAGCAGGCCGGCGGCCATCATCACGCTGGGGTTGGAGGTGTTGGTGCAGGAGGTGATGGCGGCGATCACCACGGCGCCGTCTTTCAGGCGATGGGTATGGCCGTCGTCCTCATAGTCGATTTCGCCGCTCTGCTTGTCGCCACCGACAGCGGTACCGCCGCCGCCTTCGCTGAGCAGGCGACCCTCTTCCTTGGCGGTGGGCTTGAGCTGCAGGCCGATGAAGTCGTCGAAGGCCTGGCTGACCTGGCCCAGCGAGACGCGGTCCTGCGGGCGCTTGGGTCCGGCCAGGCTGGCTTCGACGCTGCCCATGTCCAGGCTCAGGCTGTCGGTGAACAGCGGCTCGTCGCCTGGCTCGCGCCATAGGCCCTGGGCCTTGCTGTAGGCCTCGACCAGCTGCACGGTGGCATCCGGACGGCCGGACAGGCGCAGGTAGCCGAGGGTGATCTCGTCCACCGGGAAGAAGCCGCAGGTAGCGCCGTATTCCGGCGCCATGTTGGCGATGGTGGCGCGGTCGGCCAGCGGAAGGTCGGCCAGGCCGTCACCGTAGAACTCGACGAATTTGCCCACCACGCCTTTCTTGCGCAGCATCTGGGTGACGGTAAGCACCAGGTCGGTGGCGGTGATGCCTTCCTTGAGCTTGCCGGTGAGCTTGAAGCCGATCACCTCGGGAATCAGCATCGACACCGGCTGGCCGAGCATGGCCGCCTCCGCCTCGATGCCGCCGACGCCCCAGCCGAGCACGCCGAGGCCGTTGATCATGGTGGTGTGCGAGTCGGTGCCGACCAGGGTATCGGGGAAGGCGAGGGTGGTGCCGTCTTCTTCCTTGGTCCACACGGTGCGCGCCAGGTATTCGAGGTTGACCTGGTGGCAGATGCCGGTGCCCGGTGGCACCACGCTGAAGTTGTCGAAGGCGTGCTGACCCCAGCGCAGGAAGGCGTAGCGCTCGCCGTTGCGCTGCATTTCCAGCTCGACGTTGTCGTGGAAGGCGCTGGACGAGGCGTAGCGATCGACCATCACCGAGTGGTCGATGACCAGGTCCACCGGTGACAGCGGGTTGATCCGCTGCGGATCGCCACCGGCCTTGGCCATGGCGTCACGCATGGCGGCCAGGTCCACCACCGCCGGCACGCCGGTGAAGTCCTGCATCAGCACGCGCGCCGGGCGGTACTGGATCTCGCGGTCGGAGGCGCGCTTGTCCAGCCAGTCGACCATGGCTTGCAGATCCTGTGGCTGTACGGTCTTGCCGTCTTCGTTGCGCAGCAGGTTTTCCAGCAGCACCTTGAGCGACTTGGGCAGGCGGTCGATGTTGCCGAGGCGCTGGGCGGCTTCGGGCAGGCTGAAATAGTGGTAGGTGGCGTCGCCGATTTTCAGTTCGCGGCGGCAGTTCAGGCTATCGAGGGAGGGCATTGCACATCTCCTTGGGCCCGCACGGTTCGGGCTGTGTCTGATGGCGGCAGACCTTCAAGCTAGTTCGGCTTGGGCAGTCTGGCTAGCGCATATCCTTTCGGTTGTTATGCGCTGCCTGTCTGTTGCGACGACGCGGGGCGGTCCGTAGCTATAGACAGCGCATATGTAGCTGGACAGGTTTAGCGGCTCGGGGTTCCGGTCTCGGGTATCATGCGCGCCTCGAGGAGACCCTTTGATGAATACCCTGTTTCTGCATTGCCGCCCCGGTTTCGAGGGGGAGGTTTGCGCCGAGATCACCGACCTTGCGGCGCGCCTGGATGTGCCGGGCTACTCCAGGGCCAAGCCCGGCAGCGCCTGCGCCGAGTTCGTCTGCAGCGAGGCGGCTGATAGCGAGCGGCTGATGCGCAGCGTACGTTTCAATCAGCTGATCTTCCCCCGACAGTGGGCGCGCGGCGCGTTCGTCAGCCTGCCGGAGAGCGATCGTATCAGCGTGTTGCTCGAAGCCCTGGCCGACTATCCGGTGTGTGGCAGCCTGTGGCTGGAAGTGGTCGATACCAACGAGGGCAAGGAAGTCTCGACCTTCTGCAAGAAGTTCGAAGCGCCGCTGCGCAAGGCGCTGCTCAAGGCCGGCAAGCTGGTGGACGACGCGATAAAGCCGCGCCTGCTGCTGACCTTCAAGAGCGGCCGCGAGGTGTTCGCCGGCGTCGCCGAGGCGGACAACCAGGCGATGTGGCCCATGGGCATTCCGCGTCTGAAGTTCCCGCGCGAGGCGCCGAGCCGCTCCACGCTCAAGCTGGAAGAGGCTTGGCACCATTTCATCCCGCGCGAGCAGTGGGATCAGCGCCTGGCGCCGGGCATGACCGCCGTCGACCTGGGCGCGGCCCCCGGTGGCTGGACCTGGCAGCTGGTCAATCGGGAGATTCGCGTGACTGCCGTGGACAACGGGCCGATGGCCGAAAGCCTGATGTACTCGGGGTTCGTCGTGCATCAGCGCGCCGATGGCTTCACCTTCCGCCCGCGCCATCCGGTGCACTGGATGGTCTGCGATATCGTCGAGAAGCCGGCACGTACGGCGGCGATGATCGAGACCTGGCTGGGCGAAGGGCTGTGCCGCGAGGCGGTGGTCAATCTTAAGCTGCCGATGAAGCAGCGCTATGCCGAAGTGCGGCGCCTGCTCGATCGCATCGAATCCGGGTTGGCCGAGCGCGGTCTGAAGGTCAGCATTAGCTGCAAGCAGCTGTATCACGATCGTGAGGAAGTCACCTGCCATCTGCGTCGTCACGGCAAATGATGGTGTGAACCGGACGCGGGCCTGTGCAAGCCCGGCCCGGACTCCCGCGTCGCCCCGGGTTCCACCCGAAGCTGGCGTGCGTGCCATCCATGACCCGCCAGAGCGCAGGCACTTTGCCGTACTTGCCAGGTGCGCGCTGCCCATCCAAGGTTGTGCGCGCAGGTGACCTGAAGGTCAGCTTTGCGCGACAATGCGCGCCTGTTTGTGGAGCCCCTTATGTCCGAAGTCCTGACCCTCAATCACGATGACCTGCTCGACGCCAGCGGCCTGAATTGCCCTGAGCCGGTGATGATGCTGCACAACAAGGTGCGCGACCTGTCGCCGGGCGGCCTGCTCAAGGTGATCGCTACCGATCCGTCGACCCGTCGTGATATTCCCAAGTTCTGCGTGTTTCTCGGCCACGAGCTGATCGGCCAGGCCGAGGAAGACGGCGCCTACCTGTACTGGATTCGCAAGAAGGCCGACTAGCAGGCTGTTGAAAAACTACCTGCGTTGCCATTGCTGCGTTAAAAACAGGCTCAAAATGCTCATTTACAACTCGTAAACTGCGCTTTTTCGCCTGTTTTTGCCTTGCACTGGCTGCCTCGCCTACGTTTTTCAACGGCCTGCTAGACAGTTATCTCGTAGGGCGGGTGCAACCCGCCAAATAGCGGATGTTGTGGGTCGCGATGGCGGGTTACACCCGCCCTGCGGTTTGCTAGCTTTCGCTGTTCCATCCCGCCTGCCCTGGCGCCAGGCCGCAGCTGTTCAGTAACGTCTGCCAGGCCTTGACGTGACGCGCCGTGGCGGCGCGGAAATCCTGCCATAACGAATCCTGCTCGCCAGCCAGCCGCTGCAGATGTTCGCCGGTAGCTGGCGGAATGCCTTCTAGACGCTGCAGTTGCAGCAGCACCGCCTGCCATTGCTGGCCGCGCTGGTCGACCTGTGCCAGATAAGGCTGCAGGCCGCCGGCGTAGAACTTGATGAAGATGTTCTGCAGGATGCGCCCGCGCGGGGTCGCCTGGCCCAGTGGGCAAAGCGGGCGATTCTGTTGGCGTTGCTCGAGCATTTCGCTGCCGGCGTCGAGCGTGTGGCGCAGGCTGGCCAGGCTGGTGATCAACTGGCTGCCCTGTTCGCTGGCATAGAGGGCGAAGAACAGCGGTTCCAGCTCCCCGGCGCTCGGTGGTAACTGTGCCGGTATGCCGGCGCCGATGCTGGCCAGCCGCTGCAACGCGTCCAGTGCCGCGCTGTCTTCCTGGCTGTCGACCGGCAAGGCCTGGTCGGCAAAACGCAGGTAGTTCTCGAACTCCGGGCTGCCGTTCAGGGCATTCCAGAACACCGCCGGCAGTTGCTGGCGCTTGTCGCTGGCCAGGCGCTGCAGGGTGACCTTGAGGCTGGAGTCGTCCTGCAGGTGTGGCAGGCAGTCATCGATGGCACGCAACAGGTCGCCTTCGTAGCCCAGGCGCTGGCTGGGCATCAGCTGCTTGCCCAGGCTGCTGTTGCGCTGGCTGATCAACTGCTGCAGATGCGGACAGCGCCGCGCATCGATGACCAGATCGAGCAGGCCTATGCGCAGTTCCGGCAATGCCTGCAGGCGCTCGCGGCGTGGCGGTAAACGATATTGGCTGGCGCTGCGGCTTTCGAACGTGGGGAAGTCGGCCGCATCGAGCGAGCGCTGCAGACGTTCGAGGTAATCGTTCTGCAGGGCCAGGCCGTCGTTGGCCGGGCCGCAGCCAGCGATCAGAAGGAAGCAGAGGAGCAGGGCAGGTCGGATCATGCGCTCAGTCTAGAGAGGATGCCCGACCTATCCAATCTCAACTGGCTCGGCGAATGCGCTTGCGCGCGCTGCGTGTCAGGCGCACGGTGAGCATCGCTGCGGCGCAGGTCAGGCCCACCACCAAACCTTGCCACAGGCCGCTGGGGCCGCTCGGTTCGCCAAACAGGTCGGATAGCCCCAGTGCGTAGCCCACCGGCAAGCCTATGCCCCAGTAGGCGAACAGGGTCAGCAGCATGGTGATGCGGGTGTCCTGATAGCCGCGCAGGGCGCCGGCCGCCGTTACCTGGATGGCATCGGAGAACTGGAAGAGCGCGGCATAGACGATCAGCGTCGCCGCCACGGCGATCACCGTCTTGTCCGGGGTGTAGATCTGCGCGATCTGTTCGCGCAGCAGGAACATCAGGCTGGCCGATACGCAGGCGTAGCCCAGTGCCGCGCCCATGCTCACCCCGGCGGCGAAGCGCGCTTCGCGTGGCTGGCCGCGGCCCAGTGCCTGGCCGACGCGCACCGTCGCGGCCATGGCCAGCGAGTAGGGGATCATGAACACCATGGAACTGAAGTTCAGTGCGATCTGGTGCCCGGCGACCACGGTGGCACCGAGGCCGCCGATGAGCAGGGCGATCACCGCGAAGATGCTCGATTCGGCGAACACCGCCACGCCGATCGGCACGCCGATGCTCAGCAGGCGCTTGATCACCGGCCACTGTGGCCTCTCGAAATGGGTGAACAGCGCGCTGGCGCGGTAGTAGGGCGCCCACTTCACCCAGACCAGCATGCCGATCAGCATGAAGCCCATTACCAGCGCGGTGGCCCAGCCGCAGCCGACGCCGCCCATGGCCGGCAGGCCGAACTTGCCATAGATGAAGATGTAGTTGGCCGGAATGTTCAGCAGCAGGCCGAGGATGCCCAGTACCATGCTCGGGCGGGTGTGACCCAGGCCATCGCTGAAGCAGCGCAGCACGTGATACAGCGCTACCGCTGGAAAGCCGCAGGCCACCGCGCGCAGGTAGCCCATGGCCGGAGCGATCAACGCCGGGTCGACGTTCATGATGCGCAGGATGAACTCGGCGTTCCACAGCAGCGTTGCGGCACTGCCGCCTACGGCCAGTGCCAGCCACAGGGCCTGACGCACCAGCGGGCCGATCTCTGCTTCCTCGCCGGCACCGAAGCGCTGCGCCACCTTGGGTGTGGTAGCCAGCAGAATGCCGGTCATCAGCAGGAACACCGGCACCCAGATCGAGTTGCCCAGGGCCACGGCGGCCAGGTCCTGCGGGCTGACGCGCCCGGCCATCAAGGTATCGACGAAGCCCATGGCGGTGTGTGCCAACTGAGCGATGATGATGGGTGTGGCCAGGATCAGCAGGTTGCGCAGTTCCGTGCGCACGCGGCCAAGGCGGGTGTCGGTGGACATTTCGACTCTTCGGGAAAACAGGAAACCGCGTAGTCTACGCCTTGACGCAGCGGTCAGGAAAGTGCGGCGTGAGGCTCTGTCCGGCGCTCTGCAGGGCGACGCTGGCGCTCGCGCTGGCATAGAATGGCGGCCTGTCCGATGGAACCCGCCATGCACATAGTCGCCGACGAGAACATTCCCCTGCTCGATGAATTCTTCGCTGCGTTCGGCAGCATCCGCCGCCTGCCTGGGCGTGGCATCACGGCGGCCGATGTGCGCGATGCCGACCTGCTGCTGGTGCGCTCGGTCACTCAGGTGAACCGTGCGCTGCTCGAAGGCAGCCGGGTCCGTTTCGTCGGTACCTGCACCATCGGCACTGATCATCTGGATCTCGATTACTTCGCCGAGGCGGGTATCGCCTGGAGCAGTGCGCCGGGTTGCAACGCCCGTGGCGTGGTGGATTACGTGCTGGGCAGCGTGCTGACCCTGGCCGAGCGTGAGGGTGTGGACCCGGCTGCGCGTGTCTATGGCGTGGTCGGTGCGGGGCAGGTCGGTGGACGTCTGGTCCATCTGTTGCGCGGCCTTGGCTGGCAGGTGCGCGTCTGTGATCCGCCGCGCCAGGCCACCGAGGATGGCGATTTCGTCAGCCTGGAGCGGATCATCGACGAATGCGACGTGATCAGCCTGCACACGCCGCTGGACGCCTCGACGCGCCATCTGTTCGATGCGACTCGCCTGGCGACGCTTAAGCCGGGAACCTGGCTGATCAACGCCAGCCGCGGCGCCGTGGTGGACAACGCCGCGCTGCGCACGTTACTGCCGCAGCGCCCCGACCTGAAAGCGGTGCTGGACGTCTGGGAAGGCGAGCCGCAGGCCGATGTCGAGCTGGCCGCCCTGTGCCAACTGGCGACGCCGCACATTGCCGGCTATAGCCTGGACGGCAAGCTGCGCGGCACCGCGCAGATCTACCAGGCCTGCTGCCGCGTGCTGGGCGTACCTGAGCAGGTGAGTCTGGCCGACCTGCTGCCGGCGCCCTGGCTCAGCGAAGTGAGCATCGATGGCAGCGCCGATCCAGCCTGGGCGCTGGCCAGCCTGTGCCGCGCCGTCTACGACCCGCGCCGCGATGATGCGGATTTCCGCCGTAGCCTGGTGGGCGATGCCGATACCCGTCGCGCGGCGTTCGACCGCTTGCGCAAGCACTATCCGATGCGTCGCGAGATCGATGGCTTGCGCGTGCGTATTCAGGGTGATTCAGCCCCGCTGGCAGCTTTGGTTTCAGCCCTGGGCGCCACCGTTTCGTAGGGCGGGCTAGCCGCCTGTCACGCTTGTAGATCAGTTTGCTAAGGCCGGTGCGGCGTAACCCAACCTGCGGATAGTGCGATATCTGCATGCTTTATCTTGCAGCAATTAAATTGCATGCAATTTAATTGCTCGCTATTTTGTCCGTCACTTTCAGCCCATTCAGGACGATTTCCCATGAGCAATGCGCTTTTCGATATCCCGGTCACCACCATCAAGGGCGAGCAGAAGACCCTGGCCGACTTCGGCGGCAAGGCCGTGCTGGTGGTCAACACCGCCAGCAAGTGCGGTTTCACCCCGCAGTACAAGGGCCTGGAAAGCGTCTGGCAGCAATACAGGGACAAGGGCCTGGTGGTGCTGGGTTTTCCCTGCAACCAGTTCGGCAAGCAGGAGCCGGGTGACGAGGGCGCCATCTCGGAGTTCTGCGAGCTGAACTTCGGCGTCAGCTTCCCGCTGTTCAAGAAGGTCGACGTCAACGGCGCCGACGCCCATCCGCTGTTCGTCCAGCTGAAGAAGCGCGCGCCCGGCCTGCTGGGTAGTCAGGGCATCAAGTGGAACTTCACCAAGTTCCTGATCGGCAAGGATGGCCAGGTGGTCAAGCGCTTCGCCCCGACCACGAAGCCGGAAGAACTGAGCAGCGAGATCGAAGCGCTGCTCAAATGACCGCTTTCGATACCGCCACCCTGCAGCTGGACAACCAGCTGTGCTTCAAACTGTACGCCGCCTCGCGCGCCGTGATCCGCGCCTACAAGCCGATGCTCGATGCCCTTGGCCTGACCTACCCGCAGTACCTGGCGATGCTGGTGCTGTGGGAGTGGCAGGAGCGGGCGCCCGAGCAGCCGACGCTCAAGGCGCTTGGGCAACGCCTGCAGCTGGACTCCGGCACCCTGACGCCGCTGCTCAAGCGTCTGGAGCAGATGGGCCTGGTGCAGCGCCGTCGTGCGCAGGCGGACGAGCGTGAGGTGCATCTGGCGCTGAGCGAGGCCGGTAGGGCGCTGCAGGCGCAGGTCATGCCGCTGAAGGCGCAGCTGCTCTGCCAGTTCGGTGATCAGGACCTGTTGGAGCTTCAAGGGCTGCGCAGCAGCCTGGATCGGCTTCTGGCGCGGCTCAGCGGGTGACGTCGCTGGGCAGCCAGGTATCGAGCATGGCTGCCAGTTCCTCACGACGGAAGGGTTTGGCCAGGTAGTCGTTCATGCCGGCGGCGCGGCAGCGCTCGCGCTCGTCGGATAGTGCATTGGCCGTCAGGGCGACGATGGGCAGTTCCGGCCAGCGGCCGTTGCTGCGGATGCGCCTGCTGGCCTCGTAGCCATCCATCACCGGCATGTTGCAGTCCATCAGGACCAGATCGACAGGTTGCTGCTCCAGTATTTCCAGCGCTTCACCGCCGTGACCGGCGACCAGCACCTGGTAGCCGAGCTTGGCCAGCATGCCCTTGGCGACCATCTGGTTCACCGGGTTGTCTTCGACCAACAGCACGCGCGCCGAGCTTTCCCGATTGGTTGGCGCCTGGGTGCTGCTGTCCAGGTCGCCCTCGTCGCTTTGCAGGATGTGCCGCAGCATCTGCAGCAGCCCGGTGCGCGCCAGAGGGCGGGCGATCTGCAGCAGAGGCATGAGACGTTGTGCCTGGTCATGCGGCAGGAAATTGCCGTAGGCCGTGACCAGCAGCACGGGGGTGGTGATCGTCGGGCGAATACCGAGCAGGCATTCGGGGCAGTCACTGATCAGCAGATCGACGTCCACGCCGAGCAGGCTGGCATCGGTGTCCAGGCGCTGGTAGCTCAGGCCCCAGGTCGGCAGCCATTGGCTGAGCATTTGCTGCAGGCCGCTGCTGGCCGGCGTCATGGCGACGATGCGGCCTTGCAGGGAAGGCTGCATGGCGGCTTGAGCATGGGCTGGCAACGGTAGCTCGGCGCAGAACTCGCTGCCGAAGCCTTCCTTCGATTGCAGGGTCAGCTTGCCGTGCATCGCCTCGCAAAGACGCCGTGTCAGCGCCAGGCCCAAGCCGGTGCCGCCGTACTCGCGGGTAATGCCCACTTCGGCCTGGGCGAAGGGCTGGAAGATGCGCGCCTGAGCATCTGCGGCGATGCCGATGCCGGTATCGCGCACGCGAATGCTGATGCCGTCCGTACTACTGGCGACGATCAGGTCGACACGACCGAAGCGGGTGAACTTGAGGGCATTGGACAGCAGGTTGCTGACGATCTGGCGCACCCGCGTCGGATCGCCCAGCACCTGCGCCGGCAGTGCGGGATCGATCAGGCAGGTCAGCTCCACGGCGCTGGCGGCGTTCTGCGACAGCAGACTGGCGGTTTCTTCGGCGAGGACGCCGAGGTCGAAGGGGATTTCTTCCAGCTCCAGTTGGCCAGCTTCGAATTTCGACAGGTCGAGGATGTCGTTGAGCAGTTCCACCAGCACCTTGCCGGAGTCATGGGCGATGCCCAGCTGCTGGCGTTGCTCGGCGCTGAGCGGGCCGTCCAGGGCCAGGGCGAGCATGCCGAGCAGGCCGTTGAGTGGCGTGCGGATCTCGTGGCTCATGTTGGCCAGAAAGGCCGAACGGGCCTGTGCCATGTTCAGCGCGGTGGTGCGCGCCACCTCCAGCTCGCTGTTGGATTTACTGAGGCGGGCGTTGGTGGCCTTGAGCTCGGCAGTACGCGCCGAAACGATGTTTTCCAGCTCGCCGAGGTACTGGGTCAGGCGGTCTTCGGCGTTGCGCCTTTGTTCGATCTCCTGGGCGATGCTCGACAGCTGGCGGTTGGTGACCTCGACCAGGATGCCGATCTCGTCGCGCTCATGGCCCTTGGGGCAGGGCACAGGACGGTGTTGCGGAGCCTGCGGGTCGCGCTGGCTGAGTGCGCGAATCACCCCGGTCAGGGGCTTGGTCAGCATGAAATAGAACATCACCAGCAGGATCAGCGACAGCAGCAGGCTGCGTGCGAAGCCGGTAAGCAGGGTCAGCAGCGAGCGCCGCAGGAAGTGACTGCCGAACGCGTAGGTATCGATCTCCAGACGCAGGAAGCCCAGGGGCTCGTGGGGCGCATGGGATACGAACAGCGGGTCCTGAAATGCACGCTCGGCGCCAAACAGGCTGTCACTCAGGAAACGGTAGCGACTCTCGCTGCGCGGACGACTGACGCTGGCCAGCACCAGGCCGCTGTTGTCGATCAGCTCGGCGCGGGTCACCGCGGGAGAGCGCAGCAGGCCGAGTACCAGTTCCTGCGCCAGTTCCGCGTCGATGTTGTAGGCGATACGGGCGGCGGGGTTGTGGCTGATTTCCAGCAACGCGCGAATCTCGCGGTTGATGGAGGCCTCTTCGCTGGCATAATCGATCGCCACCTGGGTAACGCTCAGCAGCGTGCCAAGGATAAACGCCACCAGCACGGTTAGGCTGGCCTGTTTGAATGACAGGCGATTGGTGAGCGAAATATCCATAAATGCGTGCGTAGTCTCTGATCCTTGGCGCCTTGCCAAGCATAGCTGATAGCGACCTTGTACCGGCAGAGCCTGCAACGTGCGGCTCTGCGCAAAAGGAGTAGTAGACCGTGGATTCCCGATTGCTGGATTTTCTCGCCCGCGCCGAGCAGGTGCTGGAGCGTCTCGAGCCCTTGTTGCCTGCGCTGCGCCCGCAGGTGGACTGGAACAAATGCGTGGCCGCGCGCTGGGTGCGTGATGGCCGCAGCGGCTATCTGATGCCGCTGGAGGTCAGCCTCGACCTGTCGTTGAGCGACCTGCTGGGTGTGGACGCGCAGCGCGAGCAACTGGCACGCAATACCCGCCAGTTCGTCAGCGGCATGCCGGCCAACCATGCGCTGCTCTGGGGCGCGCGCGGTACCGGCAAATCTTCCCTGGTGCGTGCGCTGCTGGCCGAGCACGCCAAGGCCGGTCTGCGTCTGATCGAGATCGAGCGCGATCATCTGGCCGACCTTCCGCGCGTCGTGGAGTTGTTGGCCGGTTTGCCACAACGCTTCGTGCTGTTCTGCGACGATCTGTCGTTCGAGGCGGGCGAGGGCGATTACCGCGTGCTCAAGAGCGTGCTCGACGGTTCGTTGGAGCAGGCGCCGGACAATGTGCTGCTGTATGCGACCTCCAACCGCCGTCATCTGGTGCCTGAGCATCAGAGCGACAACGAGAACTGGAAGCGGGTCGACGGCGAGCTGCACCCCAACGAGGCGGTGGAGGACAAGATCGCGCTGTCCGACCGTTTTGGTCTGTGGCTGTCGTTCTATCCCTTCAGTCAGGAGCACTTCCTGATCGTGGTGCGCCACTGGGTAGAGGTGCAGGCGCGCCAGGTCGGGCTGAACTGGAGCTGGGACGAGGCGCTGGAGAAAGCCGCCATTCGCTGGGCGCTGGGCCGCGGTAACCGCAATGGCCGCTGCGCCTATCAATTCGCCCGCCATTGGGTCGGGCTGCAACTGCTGGAGCAACAGACATGATCGATCTTTCCGAGGCCGGGGCTGACCTCAATGGCTATCCGCTACTGAGCGCGCAACTGCAGGCGCTGCTGTCCGGTGAGCGCGACTTCATCGCAAACGCCGCGCAGTTCTCCGCCTTCCTGTTTCACGAGCTGGCCGACCTGAACTGGGCTGGCTTCTATCTGGTCAAGGATGGCGAACTGGTGCTCGGGCCGTTCCAGGGCAAGGTGGCCTGTGTGCGCATTCCCTTCGGTCGTGGCGTTTGCGGTGCTGCAGCGGCGAGTTTGCAGACGCAGCGAGTCGAAGACGTGCATGCCTTCGCCGGGCACATTGCCTGCGACAGTGCGTCGAACAGCGAGCTGGTGGTGCCGCTAGTGAAGGATGGTCGCCTGATTGGCGTGCTGGATCTGGATAGCCCGTCAGTGGGGCGCTTTACCGAGGCGGATCAGGCCGGCATCGAGGCGCTGGCGGCGATCTTCCTCGCCGCCAGCGACTGCTGAGTCGGACAGGGCTTCCTACCGACCCTTTGTTGCACTCGGCGCCCTTGCCATCAACGCTTGGCGCCGATTTTCTCCAGTGTGCGCAGTTCGCGTGGCAGCAGTTGCTGCATGGCTGCGCTGGCCTTGAGGCGTTGGTAGTGCGCCATCAGCTTTGGCCAGCGTGCGGCGTCCAGCGTTTCGCCGCCATGCTCCATGTTCACCAGTTGGCTGGCCAGGGCCAGATCGGCCATCGACAGTTGTTCGCCGAGGAAATAGGGCGCGTCACCCAGAGTGGTTTCGAGATAGTCGAAGTGACTCGGTAGTTTGTCCTTGAGCGTCTGCTGGACCTTTTCCTCGTCGCACGGCTGGCCCATGGTCGCTTTCAGTACGCGGTTGCGGAACACGGTGAAGGTGCACAGTGGCGCCAGCTCGTAGTCGGCATACTTTTCCAGCCAGCGCACCTTGGCCCGCTGCTGCGCATCTGCGCCGTAGAGGGGCGTGCGCTCGGGATACTGTTCCTCCAGGTACTGGCAGATCACGCTGGAGTCGGCCAGCTTGAGGTCGCCGTCGCGAAAGGCGGGAATCCTGCCCAGTGGGTTGAGCTCGCGGTACCAGTCCGGCTGGCCGAAGGGCATGACCACTTCGAGTTCGTAATCCAGGCCTTTTTCGATCAGGCACAGGCAGACTTTACGGACGAAAGGGGAGAGTGGCGCCCCGTATACGGTCATGCTCATTGCAGCTCCTAAACCTCGATCAGCGTGTTGGGCTGAGCGAAGGCGAACGTTGCTCTGCCGCCGCTCAGTCGTAAATGTTCTTCTTCTTCCAGTCGTCTTCCAGGTCCTTCAGACCTTCGGTCAACTGGCTCGGTTCTTCCGCGGTGGGGGCATTCTTGTTGAGGACCATGGCATTGGCGCGCGCCAGCTGCTCCTCCAGACGCTTGAGTTGTGCCTGATAGGCCGCAGGTTCGGGTTGCTTGCGCAGATACTGCACGCCCCGTTCGAAGGCCAGGCGCGCCTGGCCAGGCTGATTCTGCTGCAGGGCAGTCTGGCCCAGGGTATTGAAGAACTCGATGTGGACCAGTACCAGCATCTGGCGAATCTGCTTGAGCCAGTGCTTGCCTTCATTGGCAGGCAGCAAGCCGCTCTGCACCGAACCGGTGATCAGCGCGTGGAGATTTTCCAGAAGAAGGCGTACATCCTTGGCCTTGGCTTCGTTGGCGATGGGCTGGGGCGGGTTCTTGACTGCAATGGATTCACCTTTGGCGATCTCGCTCTTCAGCGTGGCGATATCACTCTGCAGCGTGGCGTTCTGCTTATCCAGCGGCAGCAGGCGCTCGCTGACTTGCAGCTGCAACTGGCTCAGCAGCAGTTTCAGTTGCGGTGTCATCAGTTGCCCAGGCATGCGTTCGGAGATGTCCTGGCAGCGGCGAATGCGGTCGAGCAGGTCGGCACGCTGGCGGGCTTTTTCCAGCTTGCTGTTTTCGACGGCATGGTTGACGTAGGCAATCACCATTAGCAGGGCGATGCCGCCGACTATCAGCAGGGTTATCACGAGTGCGGACACTGCTTGGGACCTCTCGAGAATCAACATTTCGACCGAGTGTAGTGGCTTGCTCGCATCGCTCCTAGTGCCATGTCAATTTATGGGCTGAAGTCTTTGATTTTAAAAATTTTTTAGAGAGTGGTTGACGACCTCTAAAAGCCTCCATAGAATGCGCGCCACTTCCAGCGCAAAGCCTGATGCAGAGCGAAGGAAGCCGGAAAGTTGCTTGATGTTCCGGGGTGTGTCCCCTTCGTCTAGTGGCCTAGGACACCGCCCTTTCACGGCGGTAACAGGGGTTCGAGTCCCCTAGGGGACGCCACTTTCAAGCTGTAATGCGGGAATAGCTCAGTTGGTAGAGCACGACCTTGCCAAGGTCGGGGTCGCGAGTTCGAGTCTCGTTTCCCGCTCCAGATTTTCGAAATGCTGCTTCGGCAGGGTTTCAAACGAAGTTCCAGGTCCCCTTCGTCTAGTGGCCTAGGACACCGCCCTTTCACGGCGGTAACAGGGGTTCGAGTCCCCTAGGGGACGCCACTTCAAGCTGTACTGCGGGAATAGCTCAGTTGGTAGAGCACGACCTTGCCAAGGTCGGGGTCGCGAGTTCGAGTCTCGTTTCCCGCTCCAAATAAACGAAAACGCCGCTCAATCGAGCGGCGTTTTCGTTTCTGTCGTTTGCCTTTCAGGTCATCTGCGCCAGATACAGCAGGGCATAACCCAGCCCGCACAGCCCCCAGCCCAGCCAGGGCGAGAACAGGGTGCGCCACAGCCAGTGGCGCGGGGCGAAGCCGACGCCGTGGATGAAGGCGCAGGATACGCCCCACATCACCAGCATCAGCAGCGAATGGCTGTAGCGTCCCTGACTGTCGAGCATGGCGCCGGGGTGGATCAACAGCAGCAGCGCCAGAGGCGTGGCCAGCAGCCAGGAGAGCACGCGCAATGGCGCGCGCTCGCTCAGGGCGGTGTCAGTCATGTTCGCGCTCGGTATCGAGATCCTGCGTGGTTTCCAGCCACAGTGCGTTGATGATGCCGAAGCTGCTGGCCAGCAGTACGCCAAGAATCCAGGTGAAGTACCACATCGCGTTTCTCCTCAATACAGGCCGTGGGGGTTGGCTTCGATGCTGCCGTCGTTCAACTTGCCCCACATGCGGATGTAGCTCCACAGTGTGTAAAGCAGGATGATCGGCACGAAGATGCAGGCGACCACGAACATGATGCCCAGGGTCTTGTGGCTCGAGACCGCATCCCACACCGTGAGGCTGGAGGCGGCATCCAGGCTCGACGGAAAGACGAAGGGGAACAGGGCGAAGCCAGCGGTACAGATGGCGCCGACTATCATCAGGCTGCTGCCGGTGAAGGCCAGGCCTGCACGGCGCCCGGTACTGGCGAGAATGGCCAGCAGCGCGCCGAGCACGCCCAGCACGGGGGCGCCCATGGTCAGTGGGTAGCGACCGTAGTTGCCGAGCCAGCCGGCATTGTCGGCCAGCACCTGCTTGTGCAGCGGGTTCAGCGCTGCGCCGGCATCGAACGCGCCCGTCAGGCTCATCCCCTTGATACCCAGTGCCAGCCAGCTACCGGCCAGCATGAAGCCGATCAGGAAAACCAGGGCACTGAGATAAGTAGCCTTGCGCGAGCGTGCGGCCAGGTCGCCTTCGGTACGCATCATCAGCCAGGCGCCGCCGTGGGTGCAGAGCATGCTCAGGCTGACCACGCCGCAGAGCAGGGCGAAGGGGGTGAGCAGGGCGAAGAAGGAGCCGTGGTAGCTCGAACGCATCATGTCGTCGAGCTGGAACGGCAGGCCGAGGAACAGGTTGCCGAAGGCCACGCCGAACACCAGTGCCGGTACCGCGCCGCCGACGAACAGGGCCCAGTCCCAGGCGCTACGCCAGCGCGGGTCGCTGACCTTGCTGCGGTAGTCGAAGCCCACCGGGCGGCAGAACAAGGCGAACAGCACCAGCAGCATGGCCCAGTACAGCCCGGAGAAGGCCACCGCGTAGACCATTGGCCAGGCGGCGAACAGGGCACCACCCGCGGTGATAAACCACACCTGGTTGCCGTCCCAGTGCGGGGCGATGGTGTTGATGGCGACGCGGCGCTCGTTGTCGGTCTTGCCGACGAAGGGCATCAGCGCCATGGCGCCCATATCGAAGCCATCGGTGAGGGCGAAGCCGATCAGCAGCACGCCGATCAGCACCCACCAGACGAGTTTCAGGGTTTCGTAATCGAACATGGCGAAGTCCTCAGGCGTGGGCCGGCTGCTGTTGCTCGAAGTGGTAGCGTCCGCTGTGCAGGCTCGATGGGCCGAGGCGGGCGAACTTGATCATCAGGTACATCTCCACCACCAGCAGCAGGCTGTAGAAGGCAATCAGCGCGATCAACGAGCCCCAGACGTCACCGGCCGACAGGCTGGAGGCGGACAGGTGGGTCGGCAGCACTTCACCGATGGACCAGGGCTGACGGCCATGTTCGGCCACGTACCAGCCGGTCTGCGCGGCGATCCAGGGCAGCGGCAGGCTCCACAGTGCCCACTTGAGCAGCCAGGGTTTGCTTTCTTCGTTCTTCTTCGCCGAAGCCCAGAAGGCGCAGACGAACAGCGCCAGCATAAGGAAGCCGCTGGCGACCATGATGCGGAAGGTCCAGAACAGGCTGAACACGTTGGGAATGGTGTCCAGCGCGGCCTGCTTGATCTGCTCCTCGCTGGCATCGATCACGTTCGTCGTGTACTTCTTCAGCAACAGGCCGTAGCCCAGGTCGTTCTTCAGCGCGTTGAAGGCGGCAAGGGTTTCGGCCGACTTGTCGCCGCCACGCAACTGCTCCAGCAGTGCATAGGCCTGCATGCCGGTGCGAATGCGCGCCTCGTGTTCGACCAGCAGGTCCTTGATGCCCTTGACCTCTTCATCCAGCGAGCGGGTGGCGATCAGCCCCAGGGCGTAGGGAATCTTCACCGCGTAGTCGGTGCGCTGCTGCTCCTGATTGGGCAGGCCGAACAGGGTGAAACCCGCCGGCGCCGGGTGGGTTTCCCACTCGGCCTCGATGGCGGCCAGCTTGGTCTTCTGCACGTCACCGATCTCGTAGCCGGATTCGTCACCGAGGACGATCACCGAGAGGATCGAGGCCAGGCCGAAGGCCGAGGCGATGGCGAAGGAGCGACGGGCGAAGCCCAGATCGCGTTTCTTCAATAGGTAGTAACTGGAGATGGCCAGGACGAAGATCGAGCCGGTGACATAGCCGGCGGCCACGGTGTGCACGAACTTGACCTGCGCCACCGGGTTGAACAGCAGCGCGCCGAAGTCGGTCAGCTCCATGCGCATGGTCTCGAAGTTGAACTCGGCACCCACCGGATTCTGCATCCAGCCGTTGGCGATGAGGATCCACAATGCCGAGAGATTCGAGCCGATCGCCACCAGCCAGGTCACGGTCAGGTGCTGCAGCTTGCTCAGCCGGTCCCAGCCGAAGAAGAACAGGCCGATGAAGGTGGACTCGAGGAAGAAGGCCATCAGCCCCTCGATGGCCAGCGGCGCACCGAAGATGTCGCCGACGTAGTGGCTGTAGTAGGCCCAGTTGGTGCCGAACTGGAATTCCATGGTCAGCCCGGTGGTGACGCCCAGGGCGAAGTTGATGCCGAACAGCTTGCCCCAGAACTTGACCATGTCCTTGTAGACCTGTTTGCCGGTCATGACGTAGACCGACTCCATGATCGCCAGGAGGAAGGCCAGGCCCAGGGTCAGGGGGACGAAGATGAAGTGATACATCGCTGTCATGGCGAACTGCAGGCGTGACAGATCGACGACTGATTCCGAGATCATCTCGGTGTCTCCTCGGTAGTGACAGAAGGCGGGGTGGCGGGCTTGCCGAGCAGGTGCGTTTCGACACGCTGCTGGATGTCCCTGGGAACGGTGGGTTCGTTGAACCAGATGGCCTTGATGCCGAGCAGCAAGGTCAGCTTGATCAGCAGGACCACGGCTATCTCGCGGACCAGCGGGATTCGTCAGGGGGAGGTGGGGGTGCGTTCGGGCATCTCGACGCTCCGGTTTTGCCGGCGCTTACCCGCAAGCGGCGCCGGCAGAATAGATGTGTCTTAATGTTACGCGGTACCCGGGGGAGTATATAGGGGCGGGCATTGATGCAGATCAGGGGAATGTCGATTTGTAGCAGCTTTGCCCTTTCGAGCCGCCCCGGTGCTCAGTCGAATGCCGGCAATGCAGGTGTCCGCACGTCGCGACCGGCTGCCTGCCAGGCTTCAATACCGCCGACCAGGGAGACCACGTTGCGATAACCCATGTCTTGCAGGGCGAGTGTGGCCAGGGCCGAGCGTCCGCTGTTCTTGCAATACAGCACCAGCTTGAGCTCTGGGTCGGCCAGTTGCGGGTCATTGCTCAGCTTGAATTCCAGCAGGCCGCGAGGAATGTTGATGGCGCCGGGAATGTGTGCGCTTTGGAATTCGTCCGCTTCGCGAACATCGATCAGCAGATCGGCCTGTCGAATGGCTGGCTCGGCTTCCAGCAGGTCGATTTCGGTGATCTTCGCCTTGGCCGCGACTACCAGGTCATGAGCGCTTTTCATGGGGGGCCTTGTATGGACAGTGGTTGGGAGGAGAGCGCGGGGGCGAGGTGCTTGAGCGCCTCGAACTGGCTGATGAACACCTGGCCGCCGAAGGTCTGCAGGAAGTCGGAGCGGCGTAGCTGGTCCATCACCGGGCCCTTGACCTCGGAGAGGTGCAACTGCACGCCGGCCGTACGCAGGCGCTCGACTATCGCCTGCAGCGAGTCAAGGGCGCTGGCGTCGATCAGATTGACCCCTGAGCACATCAGCACCAGGTGGCGCACCTGGGGGCGTGCGGCCACCAGCTCGCCAACGCGTTCTTCGAGATAGCGGGCATTGGGGAAATACAGGCTTTCATCGACGCGCAGGGACAGAACGCTGGGTGATTCGATCACGGCGAAGCGCTCGACATTGCGAAAGTGTTCGCTGCCGGGTACCTGGCCGACCACGGCGATATGCGGTCGGCTGGTACGCCAGAGAAACAGCAGCAGCGACAGGACGACACCGAGCAGGATGCCGGTCTCGACGCCGATCAGCAGCACGCCGAGCAGAGTGGCGAGCTGCGCGGCACCGTCCTGGTGCGAGTAGCGCCAGGTATGGCGCAGCGACTTGAGGTCGACCAGGCTGAGTACGGCGACGATGATGGTGGCCGCCAGCACGGCCTGCGGCAGGTCGTGCAGCAGGGGCGTCAGCAGCATCAGGCTGAGGCCGATGCCCAAGGCGGTGAATACCCCGGCCATCGGCGTCTGCGCACCGGCATCGTAATTGACCACCGAGCGGGCGAAACCGCCGGTCACGGGGAAGCCGCCACTGAAGGATGCGGCGATGTTCGCCGCGCCAAGGCCAAGCAGCTCGTTGTCCGGCTGGATGCGCTGGCGGCGCTTGGCGGCCAGGGTCTGGCCGACGGAGACCGATTCGACGAACCCAACCAGACTTATAAGCAGCGCCGCCGGCAACAGCTGCACGGCCAGGTCGAGATCCAGCGTTGGTAGGGTCAGCCCCGGCAGACCCTGGGGCACCACGCCTACGACTCTCACGCCGGCCTGCTCAAGCTGCAGCAGGGCGACAGCGGCGATGGCCGCGATGATCGCCATTATCGGTCCAGCCTTGGCCAGGTTGCTCGCCAGTGGCGCCGGCAAACCAAGGCGTTGCAGCAGCGGTTTGAGGCGGGTTCTTGCCCACCATAGCCATGCCAGGCTGAGCACGCCGATAAGCAGCGTCGGTCCGTGTGTGCCAGGTAGCGCCTGGATCAGCTGTGGCAGCAATTGCGGCAAGTTCTCGCCAGAGGCCGAGACACCGAGCAGGTGCTTGAGCTGGCCGACAGCGATGAGAATGCCTGAGGCACTGATAAAGCCGGACACCACCGGATGGCTGAGGAAGTTGGCGATGAAGCCCAGGCGCAGCATGGCCATCGCGGCCAGCAGCACGCCGGACAACAGCGCCAGAAGCATGGCCGCGCCGACGTATTGCGGGCTGCCGGCAGGGAACAACGGCGCCAGGCTGGCGGCGGTCATCAGCGATATCACCGCCACCGGGCCGACGGCCAGGGTGCGGCTCGAGCCGAACAGGGCATAGGCCAGCAGCGGCAGGATGCTGGCATACAGGCCGGTTACCGGCGGCAGGCCCGCAAGCATGGCGTAGGCCAGGCTCTGTGGAATCAGCATCAGGGTGACGATCAGCGCGGCCAGGCCATCCTGCGCAGCGCTGTTGCGGTCATAGTGTCGGCCCCAATCCAGGCAGGGCAGCCAGTGACTCCACTTCATGCTCCACCCCTGCCGCAAGCCTTACAGCACATTCAGGGGGATTTTCAGGTAGTGGATGCCGTTGTCCTCGGCCGGCGGCAGTTGCCCGGCGCGCATGTTCACCTGTACCGAGGGTAGGATCAGGGCTGGCATGTCCAGGCCGGCATCGCGTTCGCGACGCATGGCGACGAAGTCGGCTTCGGCGATGCCCTGGTGCACGTGTACGTTGTGTGCGCGCTGTTCGGCCACGTTGGTCTGGTAGTGAAAATCATCGCGTCCTGGCGCCTTGTAGTCATGGCACATGAACAGGCGGGTTTCGCCAGGCAGGGCGAACAGCTTCTGAATCGACCGGAACAGTGTGCTTGCGTCTCCACCGGGGAAGTCGCAGCGGGCGGTGCCGTAGTCAGGCATGAACAAGGTGTCGCCGACGAAACCGGCATCGCCGATCAGGTAGGTCATACAGGCCGGGGTATGGCCGGGCGTATGCATGGCTCGCGCGCGGAGTTCGCCGAT
This sequence comes from Pseudomonadota bacterium, assembly GCA_023431055.1. GTDB lineage: Bacteria > Pseudomonadota > Gammaproteobacteria > Pseudomonadales > Pseudomonadaceae > Aquipseudomonas. The sequence goes on along the minus strand of JAEYXX010000109.1, from coordinate 6,822 downwards.
GCGGAACTCGTCGCCATCGGCAAACAGCCGATCGAACTGGCTGCCATCGGTGGCGAAATCGCTTCCGGCATTGAACAGCTTGCCGAAGGTGTTCTGTACCACGGTGATGTTCTCGCCGATCCCCAGCAGGCCGCCAAGCTCGCGCTTGAGGTAGGGCGCGGCCGAAAGGTGGTCGGCATGCACATGGGTCTCGAGCAGCCATTGTAACTGCAGGCCGCGACTCCTCACGTAGGCGATGATGCGATCGGCGCTGTCGCATGAAGTCCGCCCCGAGGCTGGGTCGTAATCCAGGACCGAGTCGACGATGGCGCAGCGGCTGGTAGTGGGGTCGGTCACCACATAGCTGTAGGTGTAGGTGGCGGGATCGAAGAATTCTCTGACATCGGCTTGCATGATGGCGCTCCTCGCATATACCCGTGGGAGTATTTAGTTAAGAGCAATCGTAACTGTTTTCTGGTTCTATGATTATATTTAAATGGAATAAAAAACTAAGCGCCTTTCAGACGAGCTATAACCGCAGCAGGGTCAGATTCCAGGCGACACGGCCACGTGGCGGCTTGTGCCGCCCTCGAGCGGCATCAGGTGTACTTGGTGAAGATCTCGCGCACACGCTGCAGCGAGTCCTCGGGGTTCTGCTCGGGGTCGAGCATGGCCTCTTCGATCAGGCAGGTGAGCATCAGGCGATAGGATTTATCCAGCGCGCTTCGGGCGGCGGAAAACTGCTGGGCGATGGCGGCGCAGTCCTCGCCGCGCCTGATCATCGCCTGGATACCGCGGATCTGGCCCTCGACCCGGGCCAGGCGCTTGAGCATCGCTTGCTGCTGTTCGAGCATGCGTGCTTGCAGGTCGGTACTCTGGGTCATGGGGTTTCCTGTGCAATGGGGCGACTGAGAGTAAAGGCACCGCGAAGTTCGCCGACCTGATAACCGCGGGCCTGATCATGTGGATAGTACTGGTCAATGGCTTCTCGTATCTCCGTCTTGATCGCCTTGCCGTGACACGCCAGGCAGGGTTCGCCAACGGCGATGGCCTGCATGTAGCGGTACTGACCGTCGATCTCTTCGCCATGGCGCAAGTCTTTCACCGGCGTACCCGCTGCGGCCGCGCTGGCGAAGCGTTCCAGCACGGCGCGTTCCCAGGCGTCAGGAGCGTTGTTCGGATTACGTACCTTGAGCGAGGTGCGGCCCAGTTCCCAGGCGTCACTGTGTTCGCTGGCAATCTGCGGCGCCAGGGCCTGGCAGGCCCGGACTGCTGCAGTCGGCCCTCCCTCGGCGCTGGCCTGGCGCACGGTACCTAACAGCTGTTCGGCGAATGGCGGGATCTGCGCAGCAGCTTCTTCTTGCCAGAGTGGGGCAGCGTTGGCGGCACTGGAGACGAGCAGGGCGGTGAGCAATAGGGGGCGCATCATCGGATCTCATAAATACTGGTGGGGGTATTTATGCCCGAAACCCAAGGCGCTGTCATCGCAGTTGCCTGCGACATTCTGACCAATGGCTCGTCAGGTGTGAATCAATGCTTGGCGCCGTCCGTGGGCAGGGCCAGCAGTTGCTTTTCCTGGTTCCAGTCGAAGGGTTCGTCGTTCTCTTCGGCCTCGAAGCGACGCTCGTCGAGGGTCTGGTACAGGGCGATCTCTTCGTCCGGCATGAAGTGCAGGCAGTCGCCGCCGAAGAACCACAGCAGGTCGCGCGGCACCAGATGGGCGATCTGCGGATAGCGATGGAATACCTGGCTGATCAGGTCCTGGCCGAGGTATTGGCTGGACACCGGATCACGCGGCAGTTCGGCGAGCAGTTCGTCGTAACGCTCGAGGAACAGGGCGTGGCTGTCGTCGAGCACCTGTTCGGCTTCGCCCAGCGCGACGAGAATACCGCGCAGGTGATTGAGCAGGGCGAGGTGATGTTCGAGATGGCTGGCCATGTTGCAGTGTCCTGAAAGGTAAAACGGGCGCAGGAGTATAGAGTTCCTGGCGCCCGCTGTCCTGCATCGGTGGCTTTCGTGGGTGGGGCTTTCGGCTCGGGCATCCTGCTTCGCTCTACCTCCTGCATCCCTGCAGTCGCGACCAAAGAGAATCGCGGCTAAAGCCCCTCCCACGAAGCGCTGGGTTAGCGCACCTTGCCAATGCCCAGTTCGAGCTCTTCCTTGGCGAAGTCGTCGACATCGATCACCCGCCGACGCGCCGCCTCGGCCGCTTGCAGGCGTTGACCCTGCTCGCCATCGAGAATGCCGGCAGCGATCGCCGCTTCGATGGCGTCCTGGCCCAGAGCCGGTTGCAGGCTGCCGTCCTTGAGCGCCTGGTGCAGGCGTTTGCGCGCATCCTGGCTGGCCTGCACCAGGTTCAGCGCATGCTGCAGGGCGCCGACGGAGTCCTGATCGGCCTGCGGGCGATAGCAGCCTTCCAGCACCGATTCCAATGCCGGGTCGCCAGCCTGGCGGCCGATGATCGCGGCCACTTCGGCATCCTGCTCATCGCTCGGGCCGTTATGACGACGACCCAGCGGGAACACCAGTACCTTCAACAGACAGCCGAACAGGCGATTGGGGAAGTTACTCAGCAGGTCATCGAGTGCCTGCTCGGCGTGGTAGAGGTTTTCCTCCATGGCCCAGCGCAGCAGCGGTCTGACGGATTCCTGATAGTCCAGATCGTGGTAGCGCTTGAGTGCCGCCGAGCCCAGGTAGAGATAACTGAGCACATCACCCAGGCGCGCAGACAGGCGTTCGCGACGCTTCAGGTCACCGCCGAGCAGCATCATGCTGCTGTCGGCGCACAGGGCGAAGGCCGCGGCCAGGCGGTTGAGCGCACGGTAGTAGGGCTGGCTGAGGTCGTCGCCCGGCACCGTGCCGAGACGGTTCAGGGTCAGGCCGAGAAGGAAGCTGCTGGCCGCATTGCTCACGGCGAAACCGATATGGCTCATCAACAGCGAGTCGAACTCGATCTGCGCCTCGTCCTTGTCCTCGCGGTCAGCCAGGGCCATCTCCTTGAGCACATAGGGATGGCAGCGGATGGCGCCCTGGCCGAATATCATCAGGTTGCGCGAGAGGATGTTGGCGCCCTCGACGGTGATGAAGATCGGCGCGCCCTGCCAGGAGCGAGCCAGGTAGTTGTTCGGGCCCATGATGATGCCCTTGCCGCCGTGCACGTCCATGGCATGGCTGATGCACTCGCGGCCGCGCTCGGTCAGGTGATACTTGAGCACAGCCGACAGCACCGAGGGCTTCTCGCCCAGGTCGACGGCATTGGCGGTGAGGATCCGCGCGCTGTCCATCAGCCAGGCGTTACCGCCGATGCGCGCCAGGGCTTCCTGGATGCCTTCGAAGGCCGCCAGCGGTACGTTGAACTGCTCGCGCAACTGGGCGTACTGGCCGGTAGCGAGGCTGGTGAACTTGGCCGCGCCCGTGCCGACTGCGGGCAGCGAGATGGAGCGGCCCACCGACAGGCAGTTCATCAGCATCATCCAGCCCTTGCCGAGATACTCCTGGCCGCCGATCAGGTAGTCGAGCGGAATGAATACGTCCTTGCCCGAGTTCGGCCCGTTCATGAAGGCCGCGCCCAGCGGCAGGTGGCGGCGGCCGATTTCCACGCCGGGGGTATCGGTGGGAATCAGCGCCAGGCTGATGCCGAGGTCTTCCTTGTCGCCCAACAGGTGGTCCGGGTCGTAGGCCTTGAAGGCCAGGCCGAGCAGGGTGGCCACCGGGCCGAGGGTGATGTAGCGCTTCTCCCAATTCAGGCGCAGCCCGATCACTTCCTCCCCGTTGAACTGGCCCTTGCAGATGACACCGGTGTCCGGCATGGCGCCGGCGTCGGAGCCGGCCAGCGGGCCGGTGAGGGCGAAGCAGGGGATGTCATCGCCGCGCGCCAGGCGTGGCAGGTAATGGTTGCGCTGTTCCTCGGTGCCGTAGTGCAGCAGCAGTTCGGCCGGGCCGAGGGAATTGGGCACCATCACGGTGGAGGCCAGGTCGCCGCTGCGGGTGGCCAGCTTCATCGCCACCTGCGAGTGGGCGTAGGCAGAGAAACCCTTACCGCCATACTCCTTGGGAATGATCAGGGCGAAGAAGCCGTGCTGCTTGATGTGCTCCCAGGCTTTCTCGGGTAGGTCCATTTCCTGGCCGACCTGCCAGTCGCTGATCATCGCGCAGAGTTCTTCGGTGGGGCCGTCGATGAAGGCCTGTTCTTCCTCGGTCAGCCTGGCCTTGGGGTAGGCCAAGAGCTTGTCCCAGTCCGGTTTGCCACTGAACAGCTCGCCATCCCACCACACCGTGCCGGCTTCGATGGCGTCGCGCTCGGTGGCCGACATCGGCGGCAACACACGCTGGAACCAGGCGAACAAGGGGCGAGTGAACAACTGCCGGCGCAGATCGTCGAGCAGGATGAAGGCGGCGACTGCGCCTGTGATGATCCATAGCAGCAGTTGCAGCCAGCCGGGTACCGGGCTGAACAGGGCCATGGCCACCAGATAGGCCGCGGTGATGCCGAGGGCGGGGCGGGCGGCGGTACGACTATGGGCCAGGTAGATGACCCCGAGCAGCAGCACCAGCAACCAGATGACGAGCATGTGCATTCCTCCATGATTCGAGCGGGCGACGCCCCGAGCATAGCCATAAAAAATGGCCGGGAGCCATTTTTAACGTCGCGTAGCGACGGCCCGCAGGGTGGCAGCCAGGGATGGCGGGCCATAAATGGCGCGAGGGGCGGTGAGCTTGGCCGGATCGTCGTAAGCATCGCGCAATTGGCGGATTAGACTGAAGCGAACTTCAGGAGCCCCGTCATGCAGATCTATCTTCGCCCCGGCCGCTTCATTGACAGTGACCATCCATTGGTAGTCGAGTTCGCCGAACGTTGGCGTGGTGCCTCACGAGAACCGATCAGTCAGGCCGTGGCTCTGTATTCGGCAGTGCGCGACGAGATTCGCTACAACCCCTATGCCTTCAGCCTCGATGCGCAGACGCTGAAGGCCAGCCACGCGCTGACGGCCGGGGAGTCCTACTGCGTGCCCAAGGCCAATCTGCTCGCCGCATGCGCAAGGCATTGCGGCATTCCTGCGCGTATCGGCCTGGCCGATGTGCGTAATCACCTGTCGACGCCGCGCCTGCTGGAGCTGCTGCGCAGCGAGGTTTTCGCCATGCACGGCTACACCGAGCTGTATCTGGACGGGCGCTGGGTCAAGGCCACGCCAGCGTTCAACGAGGCGCTGTGCCGCGTATTCAAGGTGGCGCCGCTGGAGTTCGATGGTGTGCACGACAGCGTCTTTCATCCCTACAACGAGCGCGGCGAGCGCTACATGGAATACCTGCAGGACCACGGCCAGTTCGAGGACCTGCCGCAGCAGCTGTTCTTCGCGCACCTGCGCGATTGCTATCCACATCTGTTCGAGGCCGGGGGCTTGGAAGTGAGCGGCGACATGCAGCGCGAAGCCAGTGTTATCGACTGAGTCGATAATCAAGATCGCCAGGACGGCCTTTTCTCCGCGCGTCAGGGTCGGTAGGGTGCATGCCAGCACAGAGCGGGCGAAACACGTGGTTGCAATCGAGCACCTTCGCCCACATCTACCATGACTTCACTCTCGCGCGGGAAACCCCATCTTCATGAGCTCCGCCCTGACCATCCGCCAGTTGACCAAGACCTACGGAAACGGCTTCCAGGCCCTGCACGGTATCGATCTGGACGTCGCCGAAGGTGATTTCTTCGCCTTGCTCGGCCCCAACGGTGCCGGCAAATCCACCACCATCGGCATCCTCTCCACGCTGGTGAACAAGAGCAGCGGCACGGTCAGCGTGTTCGGCCACGACCTCGACCGCGAACCCTACGCGCTCAAGCGCTGCCTCGGCGTGGTGCCGCAGGAGTTCAACTTCAACCAGTTCGAGAAGGTGTTCGACATCGTCGTCACCCAGGCCGGCTACTACGGCATTCCGCGATCGATCGCCAAGGAACGCGCCGAGCAGTACCTGACTCAGCTCGGCCTGTGGGACAAGCGTGACGTGGCTTCCCGCGAGCTGTCCGGCGGTATGAAGCGCCGCCTGATGATCGCCCGTGCACTGGTGCACCAACCACGCCTGCTGATCCTCGACGAGCCGACTGCCGGGGTGGATATCGAGCTGCGCCGTTCGATGTGGAGTTTCCTCACCGAGCTGAACAAGCAGGGCACCACCATCATCCTGACCACCCACTACCTGGAAGAGGCCGAGCAGTTGTGCCGCAACATCGGCATCATCGACCACGGCCGTATCGTCGAGCTGAGTAGCATGAAGGATCTGCTGAAGAAGCTGCACGTGGAGACCTTTCTCTTCGACCTCAAGGATTCCTACAGCTCAGTGCCGACACTGCAGGGCTATCCGGCACGCCTGGTCGATCACCACACCCTGGAAGTGCAGGTGGAGAAGAGCCAGGGCCTCAACGCGCTGTTCCAGCAACTGGCGCAGCAGCAGGTCGAGGTGCTCAGCCTGCGTAACAAGAGCAATCGCCTGGAGGAGCTGTTCGTCTCCCTGGTGGAAAAGAACCTGGCCAAGGTGGCGCAATGACTTCTCAGTACCTCAACAGCGAATTCGCCGCCAACCTGGTGGCCCTGCGTACCATCGTTCACCGTGAAATCCGCCGGTTCGTGCGGATCTGGCCGCAGACCCTGCTACCGCCGGCGATCACCATGGTCTTGTACTTCGTGATCTTCGGTAACCTGATCGGCCGGCAGATCGGCGACATGGGTGGCTTCAGCTACATGGAATACATCGTGCCGGGGCTGATCATGATGTCGGTGATCACCAACAGCTACGGCAACGTGGTGTCGAGCTTCTTCGGCAGCAAGTTCCAGCGCAACGTCGAGGAACTGCTGG
>JAEYXX010000034.1 GCA_023431055.1 Pseudomonadota bacterium | reverse complement strand
ACGGGAACAGTACGCGGTTGACCAAAAAGCCCGGGCAATCGTTGACCACGATCGGGTTCTTGCCCATCTTCTTGGCGTAGGCAACGGTGGTGGCCACGGCCACTTCGCTGGACTTCTCGCCACGGATGACTTCCACCAGCGGCATCATGTGCACCGGGTTGAAGAAGTGCATGCCGACGAAGTTTTCCGGACGCTTGAGCGCCTGGGCCAGCAGAGAGATGGAGATGGTCGAGGTGTTGGAGGCCAGGATGGCGTCTTCACGCACCACGCCTTCCACTTCAGCCAGCACGATCTGCTTGACCTTGGGGTTCTCGACCACGGCTTCGACGACGATGTCGACGTTGCCGAAATCACCGTAGGACATGGTCGGACGGATGGCGTTGAGGGCTTCGGCCATCTTCGCCGGAGTCATGCGGCCCTTCTCGACGCGCTTGCCGAGCAGCTTGGAAGCCTCGGACAGGCCCATCTGGATACCCTCTTCGCGGATATCCTTCATCAGGATCGGGGTGCCCTTGGAGGCCGACTGGTAGGCGATGCCGCCGCCCATAATGCCGGCGCCGAGCACGGCAGCCAGTTTCACGTCGCGAGCGATTTCGTCGTGGTGCTTGGCCTTCTTCTTCAGCTCCTGATCGTTCAGGAACAGGCCGATCAGGCTCTCGGCGACCGAGGTCTTGGCCAGTTTGACGAAGCCGGCGGCTTCGACTTCCAGCGCCTTGTCACGACCGAAGTTGGCAGCCTTCTGAATGGTCTTGATCGCCTCGACCGGGGCCGGGTAGTTCGGGCCGGCCTGGCCAGCGACAAAGCCCTTGGCGGTCTCGAAGCACATCATCTGCTCGATGGCGTTGAGCTTGAGCTTTTCCAGCTTGGGTTGACGCTTGGCCTTGTAGTCCAGCTCGCCGGAGATGGCGCGCTTGACCAGATCCAGCGCGGCTTCCTTGAGCTTGGCAGGGGCAACCACGGCATCCACGGCGCCGACTTTCAGCGCGTCTTCAGCGCGGTTTTCCTTGCCGGAGGCGATCCACTCGACGGCGTTGTCGGTACCGATCACACGCGGCAGGCGCACGGTGCCGCCGAAGCCCGGGTAGATACCCAGTTTGACTTCCGGCAGACCGATCTTGGCGGTCTCGCTCATTACGCGGTAGTCACCGGCCAGGCACATTTCGAAACCGCCACCCAGGGCGATGCCGTTGATGGCAACGACGGTCGGCACGGCGAGGTCTTCGAAATCACTGAAAATCTTGTTGGCTTCCAGGTTGCCAGCCACCAGCTCTTCGTCGGGCAGTTTGAAGTTGTCGACGAATTCGGTGATATCGGCACCGACGATGAACACGTCCTTGCCACTGGTGACAATCACGCCCTTGATCGAACCGTCGGCCTTGATCGCGTCGACGGAGGCGCGCAGCTCGTTGAGGGTAAGACGGTTGAATTTGTTGACGGACTCACCCTTGAGGTCGAAATTCAATTCGACGATGCCGCTCTCAAGAGCCTTAACCGTGATGGCTTTACCTTCGTAAATCATCAACTGATCTCCACGGTATGGAAGCTGAACAGTACACATCGGAGCCAACCGGCAGGCCAGCTCACGGCATAGCCGCGAGCATAGCTCCAATCGGTACGACACACCCACCGACGCGATATTCGGGCTGTAAACGGCGCGCCTGACCAGGCAAACGCTCAATTCATACGCCCGTTTGATTTGGGTGTGCACACCATCAGGGAAAAGCCTGCGCTTGTCAATTGGCCAGTTTTCGTCGTTTTCCCGACGTTTTCTGCAAGCCTGGTCATTCGCGGGCTCCAGCGGATTTCGATAAGCCGCGTCAATATCGCGCCATTGCGCGTGTTCCCCCGGGTGTCGCTGGCCCACCGGAGCGCCTAGCCAAACGCCCAAGCTACGGGTACATTCGTCTCACTTTCGGCTGGCACAGGGCCATCCGCGAGCAATACAAAAACAAATCGAGCCCCAAGATGGGCCACACGGAGCCCCCCATGTCGAGCCGCCGTTCGCTTGCATTTCCGCTGAGCACTCTGCTCCTGTTCCTCCTGGCATCGCTCACCTCCACCCTGCTCAATGCAGCACCGGCCGATGATCTGCTGCGCCTGCACCAACTGCGCCTGGCGACGCAGAAGAGCCTGGGCGACTTCTACATGTACAACGGCATGGAAGGAGACCAGCGCTACGCGCGGATGATTGGCGAATCCTTGCAGGAGGGCCAGGCGCACCTCGACGGCCTGGGCGAGATGCCTGGTGATGCCAGCAAGGCGCTGCACACTCAGCTGCAGAAGGACTGGCAGAGCTACCGCAGCGGGCTGCAGGCCCTGATGGAGGCGATGCGGCGCCAGGGCTATACCGACCTGCAACCGGTCGCCGACCTGGCCGACAACAACCAGCGCCTCATGGCCATTAGTCAGGAGCTGTACCAGAAGATTCAGCAAGAAAGCGGCTTCAGCGTACCGCCACTGACTCAGAAGAGTCGTGAGCAGAGCCTGCTGATGCAGAACATCGCGCTGGACTATGCATCACGCAGTGCCTCGGTCGGCACCAGTTTCTTTGGCGGCGGCGAAGAACGGGCCATCGATGAGCTGGTCGGCGAGTTCGCCAGTCAACTCGACAACCTCAGCGCCGCCCAGCAGAACACCCCACAGATCACCGCAGCGCTGGGCTCCATCGAAACCAAATGGCGTTACATCGAGAAATCCCTGCGCAACTACAATGAAAACACCGTACCCTTTCTGATCAGCAAGTATTCCGACAGTATCATCGAGGGCCTGGAAGGCGTTGCAGCGCAGTACGCCGCCGGCCAACAATGATGCCAATGATTTCCGGCCTGCCTGGCCCTGTCCCCGCCCGGTGCTCGCACCGGGCTTTTCTTTGCCTGAATGATGACAATCCGCCCCTTATCGTGCACAACGGGGCCATACTTGCCGCATAGTCATTTGCCCCTTCGAGGAGGATCCAACCATGCCCTACCAGCACATTCTGGTCGCCGTCGACCTGACCGAGGAATGCGACCCCGTCGTGGTACGTGCACAGAAGCTGGCCCAGGCCAGCGGTGCCAAGATGTCCCTGGTGCATATCGTCGAACCCATGGCCATGGCCTTTGGCGGTGACGTGCCGATGGATCTGTCGATGCTGCAGCAACAGCAGTTCGAGCAGGCCCGCGAGCGCCTGGACAGCTTCACCGGCAAGTATCCGGAACTCACCGCCGACCAGCGCCATCTGGCGTATGGCCAACCGCGGCAGGAAATCCACCGCCTTGCCGAAGAGCAGGGCTGCGATCTGATCGTGGTCGGCAGCCATGGCCGCCACGGCCTGGCGCTGCTGCTCGGCTCCACCGCCAATGACGTGCTGCACGGCGCGCCCTGCGATGTGCTCGCCGTGCGTCTGAAGAAAGGCGAAAAAGGCGCTTGAGATCGCGTCGCGGCTAAAGCCCCTCCCACAGTAGCTGCGTTGGCTCTGTGGGAAGCGCTTCAGCGGCGAGACTTTTGGCTTCACCCCTACTCGAGCGACTCGCCCGCGCTCATGACCAGCGGGCGGATCTTCTGCAACTGGGTTTCCAGCGATACCGTCATGCTCGACGACATCGAGAAGAAGGTGAGAAAGGCCTTGAGGTTGGAGTCACCTTCACAGGTGTCGTGAATACGCTGCCAGAAAGCCTGATTGACCAGCTTGAGTTGCTGGAACAGGCGCACCAGGCCTTTTAGTTCCCAGTCGGCCAGACGCCCTTCGCGCATGTTGAAGTATTGCCGCGTCAGATACAGCGATACCGCCCGCAGGATGAATTCCTGATTGTTGGCAAAGGGCAGGTGGTGCTGCGCCATGGGTTTCAGGCGCGCCAGCACCGGGCAGGCGCTGGTAGCCATGATCACCCCGAGCAGCGCCCGCAGCCCTTCCTCCAGGCCGACATGCTTGGTGTATTCACGCTCCGGCGTGCGCACCCAGACACTGGCTTTCTTGAATGCCGGCAGGCCGCGAAAGTCTTCGATCACGCGATGCAGATCGACTGCAGCCGGGCAATGGCTGAACTGCTCGCGACTGAGCGGGCAATTGCTGCATTGCTGATGCCCGAGGCGTGTCCAGGCAGGTGCCTGCTGCGCCTGCGCGGGGTCATATTCGCGATTCAGCTCGATCCGATAGCTGAACTGATGATTGTCGTCGAGAGTAATGCGGTACTCGATGGCCATTGCCCGTTCGTTCCTTCGTCAGCCTTCCAGCTCTGCCCAGCGCTCGAGCAACTCATCCATTTCCTTCTGCAAGCTGTCGAGACGCGCCAATACTTCCGTGGTGATCTGCACCGGCTGCTGATAGAAGGCAGGATCGGATACCTGCTCCTGTACCGCGGCCATTTCCTGTTCCAGGGCGTCGATCTGCCCGGGAATCGCTTCCAGCTCGCGCTGCAGCTTGTAGCTTAGTTTCTTCTTCGCAGGCTCGGCGCTCTCCTGAACGGGAGCCGCTGCGGCCGGGGTCGGGGTTTCGACGATGGCCGTGGCCAGCTCGGCCTTGCCGGATTTGCTTTCACCCACGCCGAGCAGGCGCGGTGAGCCGCCCTGACGCAGCCAGTCCTGATAGCCGCCAACGTACTCGCGCACCCTGCCCTCCCCCTCGAACACCAGGGTGCTGGTCACGACGTTATCGAGGAAGGCACGGTCGTGGCTGACCATCAGCACGGTGCCGGGGAAGCTGAGCAGCACTTCTTCGAGCAGTTCCAGGGTTTCTACGTCCAGGTCGTTGGTCGGTTCGTCCAGCACCAGAAGGTTGGCCGGCTTGCTGAACAACTTGGCGAGCAACAGTCGTGCCCGTTCGCCACCCGACAGGGCCTTGACCGGCGTACGAGCCCGCTGCGGGCTGAACAGAAAATCACCCAGGTAGCTCAGCACATGGCGGTTCTGGCCATCGATAGTGATGAAATCGCGCCCTTCGGCGACGTTGTCGATCACGGTCTTTTCCGGCTCGAGCTGGTGACGCAATTGGTCGAAATACGCCACTTCCAGTTTGGTGCCGATTTCGATGCTACCGCTGGTCGGTTGCAGATCACCCAGCAACAGCTTTAGCAACGTGGTCTTGCCGGTACCGTTGGCACCCAACAGGCCGATGCGGTCGCCGCGTTGCAGGACCATGGAAAAATCCTTGACCAGGAACGGGCCACCGGCGTGGGCGAAGCTGACGTTCTCCGCCACCATCACCTGCTTGCCGGACTTGTCCGCGGTTTCCAGCTGGATATTCGCCTTGCCCTGGCGCTCGCGGCGCTCGGCACGCTCGGCACGCATCGCCTTGAGCGCCCGCACGCGGCCCTCGTTGCGGGTGCGGCGGGCCTTGATGCCCTGGCGAATCCATACTTCTTCCTGGGCCAGACGCTTGTCGAACAGCGCGTTGGCGGTTTCCTCGGCAGCCAGTTGCTGCTCCTTGTGCACCAGAAAGCTGGCGTAATCGCCGTTCCAGTCGATCAGGCCGCCACGGTCCAGTTCGAGAATGCGCGTGGCCAGGTTCTGCAGGAAGGAGCGGTCGTGGGTGATGAACAGCACGGCACCGCCGAAGTCCTTGAGCGCCTCTTCCAGCCATGCGATGGCGCCGATATCCAGGTGGTTGGTGGGCTCGTCGAGCAGCAGCAGATCCGGCTCGGAGACCAGCGCCTGGGCCAGCAACACACGGCGGCGCCAGCCACCGGACAACTCGGCCAGGGTCTTGTCCGCCGGCAACTGCAGGCGGCTGAGGGTGCTGTCCACCAGTTGCTGCAGGCGCCAGCCGTCTTTGGCTTCCAGCTCCTGCTGCACGTGCATCAACTGCTCGAGGTCGTCATCGCCCTGAATGTTCTGCGCCAGATGGTGATAACGCGCCAGCAGCTCACCCACGCCCGCCAGGCCTTCGGCGACCACATCGAACACCGTACGCTCGTCGGCGCGCGGCAGCTCCTGCGGCAATTCACCGATCTTCAGCCCCGGCGCACGCCAGATCTCGCCGTCGTCCGGCATCTGGTCGCCCTTGACCAGGCGCAGCATGCTCGATTTGCCGGTCCCGTTGCGGCCAATGATGCACACCCGCTCGCCCCGCGCGATCTGCCAGGACACTCCATCGAGCAGGGGCATGGCGCCATAGGCGAGGGATACGTCGGCAAACTTGAGCAGGGTCATGGGCATCTCCGGAAACAGGCGGCGCATTCTACTCGAGTTGCCAGCCGGCTGTTGCCGTTTCCGCTGAGGCGGCAGGCGGCAGGCGGCAGGCGCAGCACCAGCACTCCACCTCGGTGCAGGCAAGCGCATTTTTGCTGCATGTGTCCATCCGGCCCGGCGGCATTCACCGCGCCCTTGTGAAAGGCTAAGCTAGAGGCATGCAACGACACGGATCGTGTTGCCCCATATCTCTGCTTGCCCCTGGAAATGCCATGCGCAGTCGCTTTTTCTCTGTAGTTTCCTGCCTGATTCTTACCGCCACTGGCATCGCCAGTGTCGAAGCCGCCAGCCTCTCCCAACAGCGCCAGTTCTACGATGAAGCCAAGCGCGCCCTGGCCAAGGGCGACAGCGGCCCCTATCGCCAGTACGCCAGCGCGCTGCGCGATTACCCGCTGACACCCTATCTGGCCTATGACGAGCTGACCAATCGCCTCAAATCGGCGAGCAATGCCGAGATCGAGAAATTCCTCGCCGAGCACGGTGACCTGCCCCAGGCCAACTGGATGAAGCTGCGCTGGTTGCGCTGGCTGGCCGAACGTGGCGACTGGAAGCCCTTCCTCGATCACTACGATCCCGCCCTCAACTTCACCGAGCTGGACTGCCTGTACGGCCAATACCAGCTGAGCCACGGCCTGACCGCAGAAGGCAATGCCACGGCCGAGAAGCTCTGGCTGGTGGGCAAGTCTCAGCCCAACGCCTGCGACCCGCTGTTCGAACGTTGGGCCGCCAATGGCCAGCTCACCGAGCAGCGCCGCTGGCAGCGCGCCAAGCTGGCGGTAGAAAGCGGCAACTACGGGCTGGCCAACTTCCTGATCAAGGGCATGCCGACGCTCGGCGAGCGCGGCAAGCTGATGGTCGAAGTGGCGCAGAAACCGGAATTACTGAAGAACACCGCACGCTTCGCCCCCGCCGATGATGCCATGAGCGATGTGGTCGGCCTCGGCCTGCGCCGCCTGGCCCGGCAAAATCCCGAAGACGCCCTGGCCCTGCTCGACGGCTATGCCCAGCGCATGAAATTCTCCGCCGACGAACAGGTCGCCATCGCCCGCCAGATCGGCCTGCGCCTGGCACAGCGCTTCGACTTGCGCGGCCTGCAGGTGATGGCCAAGTACGACCCGCAGCTGCGTGACAACACCGTCAGCGAGTGGCGTGCACGCCTGCTGCTGCGCCACGGCCGCTGGGAAGAGGCCTATCAGTTGACGCAGAAGATGCCGTCCGACCTGGCCAGCAGCAACCGCTGGCGCTACTGGAACGCGCGCAGCCTGCAACTGGCGCAGCCCAACAGCCAGCAATCGGCGGTGCTGTTCCAGGCCCTGGCCAAGGAGCGTGATTTCTACGGTTTCATGGCCGCCGATCAGGTCAAGGCGCCCTACGCGCTGAACAACCAGCCACTGGCTCTCGATCCCAAGATCGTGCAGAAAGTGCGCAACACCGCCGGCATCAAACGCGCCATGGAGTTTCATGCGCGCGGCCAGATCGTCGACGGTCGCCGCGAGTGGTATCACGTCAGCCGCCTGTTCAGCCGTGACGAACTGGTCGCCCAGGCGCGCCTGGCCTATGAAATGGAGTGGTACTTCCCGGCCATCCGCACCATCAGCCAGGCCCAGTACTGGGACGATCTGGAAGTGCGCTTCCCCATGGCCCATCGCGACGAACTGGTCCGCGAAGCCAGACGCCGCGACCTGCATTCGAGCTGGGTATTCGCCATCACCCGTCAGGAAAGCGCCTTCATGGCCGACGCTCGCTCCCACGCCGGCGCCATGGGCCTGATGCAGTTGATGCCGGCCACTGCCAAGGAAACCGCGCGCAAGTTCGGCATCCCCCTAGCGTCGCCGCAACAAGCGCTCAACCCGGACACCAACATCCAGCTGGGTGCGGCTTATCTCAGCCAGGTGTACGGCCAGTTCAACGGCAACCGCGTACTCGCCTCGGCCGCCTACAACGCCGGACCGGGCCGCGTCCGCCAGTGGCTGCGTGGCGCCAATCACCTGAGCTACGACGTCTGGGTGGAGAACATCCCCTTCGACGAGACCCGCCAGTACGTGCAGAACGTGCTGTCCTACTCGGTGATCTACGGCCAGAAGCTGGGCGCGCCGCACCCACTGGTGGCGTGGAACGAGCGTTTCTTCGACGATCAATAAGGGCAGCTGCAGGCTGCAGGCGATCCGCTTCTTCCTGAAGCCTGCGGCCTGCAGCCTCAAACCGCTTTATTCCAGCACTTCCACCGTCATGCCCAACTGCAGTTCGCCGACACCGCGCGGCAACAGGTTCTGCCCGAAGAACACATCACCGTCGCGTTCACGATAGGTCTTGAGCGTGGCCAGTGGCTCACGCTGGGCGTTGCGCTCGCCGGTCTGCGGGTCGATGGTGGTGAGGATGCAGCGCGAGCAGCCCTTGGCCACCTCGAACTCCACCTCGCCAATGCGGATGCGCTTCCAGCTGTCTTCGGCGTACGGCTCGCTGCCGGTGACGACCAGATTGGGGCGGAAACGCAGCATCGAGAGCGGCTGGCCAACGCGCTGGGACAGATCGTCCAGCGAGGCCTGCCCGATCAGCAGCAGCGGGAAACCATCGGCGAAGGCCACGCGATCACCCGGCTGGGCATAGGCCGTATCGACCTGACGGGTGCGCCCTTCCGGCACCTGAACCAGACGGCAGGCCTTGCCCAGCAAGGCACTTAGCCACTCGGCGGCTTCATCGCCGGCATCCGGCACTCGCAGGCTGTCACGCCATACGATGACGCCACGCAGGTCCTGCTCCGGATCTGGCAGCGCAACGGACAGATCGTCACGCCCCGGCGCACTCAGGGTAAGCCCGCCACGCGCATCGTACAAAGCGCTCAGCTGACTCATTTGCGGTAGCAGGCGCTGGGTGATGAAACGGCCGTTGTCGGGGTCGACCAGCATCCAGCGCCGATCACCATGCAGCCCTAGTCCGTCGACCGCACTGCGCTGCAAGGCCTCGCCGCGGCCGGACTTGAGCGGGTAACGGTACAGCCCCGAAAGACTCAGCATGGGTCAGCTTCCTGTCGGCAAAACGCCGTTATACGAGCTGACGGCGATGCTCACAAGCACCGAGACCCAGAAAACGCTGCTCGCTCGACGGCAACGCCCGGCAGGTTTCACCCGCCCTGCAGCGACTTCAGCGAGGTTCGTCCAACTCGAGACGTTGACGAATCACATCGACCAGCTTGTCCGGCTGGAACTTGGAGAGGAAATTGTCGCAGCCGACCTTCCTCACCATCGCCTCGTTAAAGCTGCCTGACAGCGACGTGTGCAGAACCACGTAGAGATCCTTGAGGCGCGGGTCATTGCGAATTTCGCTGGTCAGGCGATAGCCGTCCATTTCCGGCATCTCGGCATCGGTGAAGATCATCAGCAGCTTGTCGGTCATCACCTCACCGGTGTCAGCCCACTTCTTCAGCAGGTTGAGGGCCTTGAGGCCGTCACTGGCCATGTGCAGGCGAAGACCCAACTGCGTCAGGGTATCGCGCAGCTGGCTGAGCGCGACGCTGGAATCATCCACCAGCAGCACTTCGCGTCCGCGCGCCTTCTCCAGCAGCGGGTCGGCGAGCTTTTCCGCGGAAACCTTGGTGCTCATCGGCACGATCTCGGCGAGCACCTTCTCCACGTCGATGACCTCGACGATCTGGTCCTCGACCTTGGTGATAGCGGTCAGGTAGTGCTGACGTCCGGCGCCACCCGGGGGCGGCAGGATCGACTCCCAGTTGAGGTTGAGGATGCGGTCGATGCTGCCAACCAGGAAGGCCTGAACCGAGCGGTTGTACTCGGTGACGATGATGGTGCTGCGCTCATCCGGCACCAGCGGACGCATGCCGATCGCCTGGGACAGATCGATCACCGGCAGGGTCTGACCGCGCAGGTTGACCACGCCACAGACGAAGCGATGGCGCTGCGGCATCAGCGTCAGCTTGGGCATCAGCAGGACTTCCTGCACCTTGAACACGTTGATGGCGAACAACTGCCGGCCAGCCAGGCGGAACATGAGAATTTCCAGACGGTTCTCGCCGACCAGTTGCGTGCGTTGATCTACTGAATCGAGGATGCTGGCCATCATGTACTCCAGGGTGTATGTGTTGAGTCTAGGCCATCTATGGGAAGTGCCAGCGCTCGTTGTACGGTGTTGCAAAACGTCAGACGGACTTGGTTCTGCCTGCTCTATCGGCACAGGGTAGGCAAACTGAAGCCTGCCATTATCGCGCCATCATGCATCAGCCCCATGCCCCTGGCCAGCGAGCAAGGGCGAGTGCGCCGGCAGATGCAGGTGCAAGCAAGCCGGCTCGGCGCAAAAACGCAGGCGCGTGCTTGCCATGGGTTCGCCGTCGAGATTCAGATCCAGCCCCTCCAACGCCTCGACTTCCAGCCAGGGCAGCCGTGCAGTGATGGCCACGCTCTGCAAACCCAGCATACCGCCAGACAACAGCGTGCCCAAGGTGCCCACCACATCCTGCGCGGCGGGCACGATACAGATATCGAGCAGACCATCATTGATGACGGCATTCGGACACAGCACATGCCCGCCGCCGGCCTGGCGGCCATTGCCGATACCGAGGGCGAGAAATTCACCTTGCCATTCGAAGTCGGGCCCGTGGAAACGTCCCGCGGCGGCACGTACTTCGGCAAAGCGGCTGAGCCCGGTCAGCAGATAGGCGGCGCCACCGAGGACTTTCTTGAGGTCTTCCGACGTATTGGCCGTGACGCTGGAACCAAAACCTCCCGTCGCCATATTGAGGAAAGCACGCTCGCCGGCCATGCCGATATCCACCGCCTGCGCTTGCGTCTCGAGCAATGCCAGTGCGGCAGCCGGCGTCAGCGGCACACCTGCCGCGTGCGCAAAGTCATTGGCCGTCCCCAGCGGCAGCAGTGCCAGGCTGGCGTCGCTGCGGGCCTTGACCATGGCCTCGACCACATCGCGCACGGTGCCATCGCCGCCGCCAGCGATCAGAGTCGGATAACCGGCCGCCAGCCCTTCGTGTACCAGACGTTCGGCATCACCGCCTTCCCAGGTCAGGCGCACCGCGAGATCCCAGCCACGCTCTCGCAGGCCGTTCACTGCCGCCCTTACCTCTTCGTTCAACGCCTGCTTGCCATGCAGAATCAGCCAGGCCTTGCGCTCGCGCATCGCAGTCCTCCTTGAAACGGATCAACGAAAGCCTAGTGCGGGGCTCTCGCGAAAATTAATCAAATGAATAGATATTTATTCCGTAAATATTGCGCTTTTAAATCGATCTATCCAAATAGATCATTACCCCATCGACGCTGCATGGGACTAAGCCCGTGCACGACCGGAGGATTGACCATGATCGATGTACGTCCGTTCGAACAACTCGGTGGCGCTCACCACGGTTGGCTGAATGCCCGCCATCACTTTTCCTTCGCCGAATACTACGATGCCGAGCGGATGAACTGGGGCCGCCTGCGCGTCTGGAACGACGACGAGATCGCGCCGCACTCGGGCTTCCCGCCGCATCCGCACCGCGACATGGAGATCATCACCTACGTTCGCGAAGGTGCCATCAGCCATGAGGACAACCTGGGCAACAAGGGCCGCACCGAGGCTGGCGATGTGCAGGTAATGAGTGCTGGGACCGGTATCGCTCACAGCGAGTACAACCTGGAGGATGAAACCACCAAGATCTTCCAGATCTGGATCCAGCCGAACCAGGCTGGCCTACCGCCCTCCTGGGGTGCCAAACCGTTCCCCAAAGGCGATCGCTCCGGAGCCTTCGTCACCCTGGCCAGCGGTTACGAGGAAGATGTCGACGCCCTGCGCATCCGTACCGACGCGCGCCTGGTGGCTGCCACGGTCAAGGCGGGAGAGAGCGCCGAATACGCCCTGCAGCCGGGTCGCAAGGCCTATCTGGTAGGCGCGACTGGTGCTTTCAGTGTCAACGGCGTAGCCGTCAAGGCTCGTGATGGAGTGGCCATCGCCGATGAAACGCTGATCCGCGTCGAGGCCCAGGAAGACAGCGAAATCGTGCTGGTGGATGTGGCTTGAGGGCAGGCCGCAGGCTTCAGGCTGCAAGCCGCAGGCAAAAGCATCCGCCTGTAGCCTGTAGCCTGTAGCCTGTAGCCTGTAGCCTGTAGCCTGTAGCCTGTAGCCTGTAGCCGCTGTTATGCCGGATAACCGGTAATCCTGCGAATCCGTTGGTACAGCGGCTTGAGCTGACGATACATGCGCTGATAGACCTGCCCGTAGAGCTGCTGGTAAACGCGCTGGGCCTCCAGGTTCGGCTGAAATACCTGACCGACGCGGGTCATGGCGGCAATGGCGCTCGGGTAATTCGGGTGCAAGCCCAGGCCTACCGCACAGTTGATCGCCGCGCCCAGGCCGCTGGTCTCGTACAGATGAGGGCGCTCGGCCGGCAGGCCGAAGATGTCGGCGGTCAGCTGCATCGCCGCATCGCTCTGCGAACCGCCACCGGACACGCGCAGGCGCTCGATACGGGTGCCGGCGCGTTTCTCGATGCGCTCCTTGCCCTGACGCAGGGCGTAGGCCAAACCCTCCAGAATCGCCCGATACAGATGCGCGCGGGTATGCACATCGCCAAAGCCGATGATCGAACCCTTGGCCTCGAGGCCGGGCTCGCGGATGCCCGGCGTCCAGTAGGGCTGCAGCATCAGGCCCATGGAGCCGGGCGGCACGGCGTTGACCAGCTCGTCGAACAGCGCCTCGGGCGGCACCCCCAGCGCCTCGGCACGCTGCATCTCGCGCAGGCCGAACTCGCGCTTGAACCAGCTGACCATCCAGAAACCGCGGTAGATCATCACTTCGGTATTGAAGTGATCCGGCAGCGCCGCCGGGTACGGCGGAATCAGCGGGATGGTTTCCAGATAACGGCTGCGTGTGGTGTTGATGGTCGCCGTGGTGCCGTAGGACAGGCACGCGGTACTGGCCTCCAGTGCACCGGAACCCAGCACTTCACAGGCCTTGTCGGCGCCGGCGGCAATCAGCGGCAGGCCCTCTGGAATACCGGTATGGCGGCTGGCGGCGGACGTGATGCTACCCAGACGCTCACCCGGCTTGAACAGCTCTGGCAACTGCTCGGGGCGCACCTTCAGCGCCTGCCATTTCCAGTCGCCCGGCGCCGCCCAGCGCAGGCGCTTGTAGTCGAACGGCAGGTAGGCCACGCAACTGCTGGCCGAATCGACAAAGCGACCACACAGGCGATGGGTGAGAAAACCCGAAAGCAACAGCACCTTGTGCGTGCGTGCCGCAATGTCCGGCTGATGCTGGGCGACCCAGTTGACCTCGGCCTGGGCGCGGAAGTGATCCACCGCCTCCTCGGCCCGCGCCAGCTTGAACAGCCATCCCCACGGGCCCTTGATCCGCCCTGCCACGTCGGCACGGCGCTGGTCGAGCCAGAGAATCGCCGGGCGCAGCGGCGCACCCTGCTCGTCGACATGAATGATGCTGCCGCGCTGGGTGGTGACGGCCACGCCCTTGATCAGGCTGCGGTCGATATCCACCTGCTGCCACAGCAGCCTGCAGGCCTCACCGAGGCTGGCCCAGTAGTATTCCGGGTCCTGCTCGGCCCAGCCCGGCTGGCTGGAGAAATAGGGATCCAGCTCCACCTTGCCCTTGGCCAGCAGATTGCCCTGGGTATCGAACAGCAGCGCGCGCACGCTCTGGGTGCCGTTGTCGATGCTCAGCAGGTAGCTTGGTTCGCTCAAGGTGTAGTCCTTTTTGTTATACGTGTGGCTACGTAGCCCAGATGAAATCCGGGAACTGCCTGTTGGTTCAGTCCCGGATTTCATCCGGGCTACAGCAAGTCTGGATCGGCGGATTGCAGGCGCGCATTGCCTAACTCAAGCCCTGGAGCGAGCTCTGCTCGCGAACGCGGTTGGCGCAAAAGCTTCGCGAGCAGAGCTCGCTCCTACGGATAGTTGGCAGGGTCATCATTCAGTATCCGGCAGGCTGTAACAGCGCCGCCACAACGCCAGGTAATCCGTCTCTTCCTGCTGCCAGCGCGCATCGTTCCAGCCCAGCCTTGGTTGGCAAAGCGCGCGTATACGTGGCAGCTCGGCTCGGCCACCTTCAGCCAGCAACAGGCCCAGGCGCGTGCGCCTCAACAGCAGATCGTCCAGATGCAGCACCAGCTCACCTTCGGCAGCCCAGGCCAGCTCGGCCCACAGGGTGTCGCTACCGGCGACGCAATTAGCGCCGATTTCGTCGATCAAGCGCAGTACCTCACTCAGCTGACGACCATGGCGCCCAGCCAGACGACGCTGCTGCGCCGGGCTCAAGGTCGGCATCGGTGTCGGCGTATTCGCAGCGAAGACCGCGCCGCCCTGATCATCCACTGGCTTGCCAACGAAACCTGCGCAGGCGCGCAGCACTTCCAGCGCCAACAGGCGGAAGGTGGTCAGCTTGCCGCCGGCCAGCGTCACGCTGCCCGGCTCGATCCACAGCGCATGTTCGCGCTTCTCGTCCGAGGGTTTCAGAGCGCCGCCACCATCGCTCACCACAGGGCGCACGCCCGCCCAGGTCGACAGCACGTCGGCCCGGCTCACCTGCGCAGTCGGGAACTGCTGAGCACAGGCGGCCAGCAGGTAATCGACCTCCTCGACGCTGATGGCCGCTTCATGATCGAGCTCGTCAGCATGATCCAGATCGGTGGTGCCGATCACCGTTGCGCCTTCCCAGGGGAAGACGAACACCGGCCGCCCATCGACCGCGTGCATAAAACTGAAGGCATGCGCCACTGGCAGGCGCCAGCTCGGCAGCAGCAGATGGCTGCCACGCAGCGGACGAATGCGACCATTGCCAGGCTGGCGCAGGCGATCGGCCCAGGCGCCGGTCGCCTGGGCCACGGCGCGGCTGCGCAGGCGGTAGCGGTTGCCCGTCTCGATATCCTCGGCCAGTACGCCGACCACCTGCCCTGCCTCGCGCAGCAGCTCGACCACGCGCATGCCATTGAGCGCCTCTGCACCTTCGGCGCGCGCTTCGCCCAGCAAGCGCTGCACCAGGCGGGCATCGTCGGTCACTGCGTCGAAGAAGCGCGTGCCGCCGAGCAGGCCATCCTCGCGGATGCCCGGCGCCAGGTAGCGCAGCTGCTGCAGCGGGTAGAACAGATGGTTGCGCTTGCCGGCCAGGGCGTCGTACAGACTCAGCAGACCGCCGAATACCTTGGGCCCGGGGAAGCCGCCGCGGTAATGCGGCATGACGAAACTCAGCGGCTCCACCAGCCCCGGCGCCTCGCCGAGCAGGCGCTGGCGCTCGCGCACCGAGTCGCGAGTCAGGCCCAGCTGGCCCTTGGCGACGTAGCGCAGCCCGCCATGCACCATCTTCGACGAGCGACTGGAAGTGCCCCAGGCGAAGTCGCGCTGCTCCAGCAGCAGGCAGCGCCAGCCACGCCGCGCCGCCTCCCGCAGGATGCCGGCGCCGCAGATGCCGCCGCCTATCACTAGCAGATCCCAGTCGCGCGCGGCCAAATCAGGCAGCGCGCGTGCGCGCCAGGTGGCGTTCCAGGGTTCCATGCTCAGTCCTGCAGCAACACGCCAGGCGCCAGGCGCTGGTCGGGGTCGAAATGCGTGGCCAGGCTGCGCAGCGTGGCCATGCCCAGCTCGCCCTTCTCCGCCGCCAGATAAGGCGCGTGGTCGCGACCGACGCCGTGCTGGTGGCTGATGGTGCCGCGATTCTCGGCGATGGTGCGGCTGGCCGCTGCCTTCAAGCGCTGCCAGCGCGTCATGGCCTCGGCGTAGTCGCTGCCGGGGCGGAATACGTAGGTGGTGTAGATGCTCGAACCTTCGCCGTAGACGTGCGACAGGTGGGTGAACACGTGCACCCGCTCGCCCTCGCCGGTCAGCTCGTCACGCAGACTGGCCTCGACCTTGTTCAGCAGGTTGTCGACGTTGGACCAGTCGGTGGCGGTTTCCAGGGTGTCCACCAGATAGCCGCGCTCCCACAGACCATGACGCAGATAGGGGAAGCGGAAACGGTTGTGCTCCCATTTCTTGCCCAACAGGGTGCCGGTAAATACGCCGCCAAAGCCTTTCAACAGGCGCCGCGCCTGTTTCAGCGAGGCGGCGTTCTGCACCCGGCTGCCGGTGACGCCGAAGGTCAGCATGCATTTCTCGTCACGGGCGCCGCGCAGCGCCAGGTACTTCTCCAGCAGCGAGATCTGCTGCGGATGGCCGGCCAGGGCCAGCTGGGTACGGGTTTCGATGGCGTTGGACAGGCGCAGCATGGACAGCGGCACGCGCGCCTGGGCCAGGCTGCGAATGGCGCTCAGCGCCTGCTGCCAGTTGGGCAGGAACACTGCGTAGAAACGCTCCTGCTCGGCCAGGCGACTGATGCGCACGCGCACCTCGGAGATCACCCCGAAGCGCCCTTCCGAACCCAGCACCAGCTCGCGCAGATCGGGGCCGGCGGCCGACGCCGGGAAGGTGGGAATCTCCAAAGTGCCGGCGAAGGTTTCCAGCTTGCCGCCGGCGAACAGTTGCTCGATACGCCCGTAGCGCAGCGACTGCTGGCCGCTGGAGCGGCTGGCGACCCAGCCACCGAGGGTCGATAGCTCCCAGGACTGCGGAAAATGGCCAAGCGTATAGCCGCGGGCGCGCAGTTGGCTTTCCACCTGCGGGCCATTGGCGCCGGGGCCGAAGGTGGCGATCAGGCTGTCCTCGTCGATATCCAGCAGGCGCGTCATACGCTCCAGCGACAGGGTCAGCACCGGGCGCTGGCCGGCCTGCGGGTTAATGTGGCCGGCTACCGAAGTACCGCCGCCGTAGGGAATCAGGGTGACATCATGCTGTTGCGCCCAGGCCAGCAGCTCGCGGATCTGCTCGGCGCTTTCCGGGCAGGCGACGCCATCGGGAAACAGGCCGAACTCGCCGGAGCGCATGGCCAGCCAGTCCGGCAGGCTCTGGCCGCGGGCATGACGCACGCGCACCTCGGCATCAACGCAGATCAGCGGATGCGGGGCCAGACGCGAGACCGGCACACGCGCCAGCACATCCTGCAGGCTGGCGTCGGCCAGGCGCTGCCCCGGCCCGATCAGCTCGGCGAGAAAGGCCTCGCCATGGGCCGGCAGTTCCACCTCGGTCGCTTCGTCTCCCCATCCGTTCCAGCGTCGCATCGCATCCCCCATTCCGATCAGCACTTATGGCTGCCTATACTAGCCAGCCGCCGATTTCCGTCACTGTCGAATCGGGACAGGCCATATCGCCAATCAAGACAGGCCTCGCAGAACAAGAAGAATCCATGGAAAACCTCGGCTACACCTCGGTTCCCGCTCTGCTCAAGTACCTGCGCCAGGCCGAACAGCTCGGTCTGGATATCGACCGTGCGCTAGCCGCCGCCGGTGTCCAGGCGCAGGATCTGGCCGACAACGGCAAGCGGATTCCCAGCGAGGTGCACGAACGCCTGCTGGCGCATCTGCTGGAGGTGTCTGGCGACCCGTTGTTCGGCCTGCACGCCGCGCGTTTCGTGCAGCCCGGCTCGTGGAGCGTGCTCGGTTACATCGCCATGAACTGCGCCACCCTGGGTGACGCCATGGGCCGCATCGTGCCCTACGAGAAACTGGTGGGCGACATGGGCACCAGCCGTCTCGAAGCCGCCGAGGATCACGTGCGGCTGATCTGGAGTTGCCGTCATCAGGCGCCGGACGTACGCCGCCATATGGTCGAGAACGTGCTCGCCTCCTGGCTGCTGTACGCGCGCTGGATCGCCGACTCCGAGCATTCGCCGCGCGAAGTCTGGTTCGAGCACGCGCAACCGGCCGGCACCGAACTGGCCGAATACCAGGCGCTGTTCGGCTGCCCGGTATTGTTCGAGCAACCCTGCAACGCCCTGCTGGTGCCGCTGGACTACCTCGGCGTGCCGCTGCGCCAGGCCGATGCGAACCTGCTGCGCACCCTGGAGGAGCACGCTCTGGCGCTGATGGCCGGGCTGGACGAGGACGAGCCGCTGCCACGCCGGGTGAAGAATGCCCTGCGCCTGCTGCTCAAGGACGGCCTGCCGCGCAAGGAACGGGTGGCAGAGAAGTTCGACATGACCGTGCGCACCCTGCAGCGCCACCTGCAGCAGGCCGGCACCAGCTACCAGCAGATACTCGACGAACTGCGCCAGGAGCTGGCCGAGCATTACCTGCTGCGCAGCGACCTGGCGATTCAGGACATTGCCTGCTACCTGGGCTTCACCGAATCACGCTCGTTTCACCGCAGTTTCAAGAGCTGGACCGGGCAGACGCCGGGCGAGTTTCGCGAGAGCCGGCGCCGGGATAATCCGCTGGGCTAGCGCGATATGGCCGGAAACGTCGTTCCCGCCAGTAATCGCCGCCAAACAATCGCCCTGCCCCGCTGATAAAAAGCGCCACGGCGCAGCCAAGGCGGGCACCGGTGAGGTTTGCCAATGGCATATCAATCCTCCCGTCGCCCTTACTCATTCTTATCGCCACTGCACGTGCCTTCGACACAGGAGCCTTCCTGCGCATTCTCGGCAGCGGCCAGGCTGTAGCTGCTGGCCAGTTCCTGCGCAGCGAAGGGGTTGCTGGCGGCGTGGGCAGTGAACGCCATGTAACTCAGCAGTGCGGCGCCCAGGGTGGCAGTCAGGGTATTGAGTTGTTTCATGGCATCTCTCCATCGGTTTCGAATACGGCGCCAGGTTGGCGCCCTCGCAGCAATGGACGAGGCAGGGATGCAGGCGTTACAGCGGGCGAAAAAGTTTTTCGTAGCCCGGATGAAATCCGGAGGCGCTTTGCCCGCTACCAGTCGCGACTACGACTACATGGATGCAGGAGGTAGAGCGAAGCAGGATGCCAGAGCCGAAAGCCTCTCCCACGGCACAGAAATATCCACCGCACCGTGGGAGGCGCTTTAGCGGCGAGGCTTTCGATAGCCAGTAGCCGAAGCAGCCACAAGCAAACGGTGGATGAAAAAAGCGTCATCCACCCTACGCACGATGTAGCAGGCGCAATGCTGGAGCAAAAAGCGGAGGTCAAGCGAATACAGCGGACTGCCGAATCATCGCGATAAGGCTATGATCGGGAGGAATTTTTCGTGCAAAGCGAAGCGGGATGGTGCGGAATTAGATGGAAGGCTCTACTATCGAATTAGTACCGCCATCCATCTAACCACTGTTAGCCATCTAAGGAGACAATGTGCGTTTTTCTGAAAGGTATGGACATAAGAAAGTTAGAGATATAGTTCAAATTGAATCTATAGATGAACCCTTGAAAAATGCCTTGTGGAGCCTTTTGAAAGTCCATATTTGGGATCAAGTTCGCGCATCCACAGGAATTTATGGTGGCTATTACATATCAGCTGATACAAACAGAGAAACATACTCTCTATGTCAAAGATTGTGGTTTAACTACTTCAAGAAACCTTTGGATACATTAGATCACGATTGGTCAGAAGTTCTAAAACAGTTGAGAACCTATTTCTTTAAGTGTGAATGGTACGAGCTTTATGACTTCATCGAGTTCTGTGCAAACAATTATGAGCGCCATCAATTTAAGGAAAGATTTACCACCTCATGCAACGTAGCATTGGAAAAAGAAATGTCTGCGTATCGATTTATTGATGGGCTAATCTCCCAGATCACTGAACAGGAGCAGCTTGATGAAATTGAAAAGGCGCTTGAAGAAAGTAGAGGCCCTGTTCATACGCATTTGAGGAGATCGCTAGAGCTACTGTCAAGCAGAGAAACACCTGATTATAGAAACTCAATTAAAGAATCTGTATGTGCCGTTGAGAGCCTTGTAGGTCTTGTTCTCGGCTCAAAAGGTACGCTTGGGCAACTCATAAAGAAGCTCGAAGACGAAATCAATTTACACCCTGCTCTAAAAACTGCTTTTAGCAGCCTTTACGGATATACGTCTGATGAGGGTGGGATACGACACGCCCTACTTGAAAGTGAAAATATTCGATTTGAAGACGCGAAGTTTTTCATGGTCGTTTGTTCGGCGTTCATTAACTTTGTAGAGAGCAAGGTGGCACAAAATGGCTAACAAGCGCATGTTGTCGGACTGGTTTTCCGCTACGCTCCAAACCAGCCGCAAATGCGGGCGTTAGGCCTCACAATGGACCCGCGCGCCTTAGTTGTTTACTTAGAGTCACCATACAGCGAACAACGCTGCAAGTGGCCCGGAAAGCCACCGCAAACGGTGGATGAAAAAAGCGTCATCCACTCTACGCATGAGGACGCAACCAAGCCGTCCAACATGGACGCAGTTCACCCCTGATTACGCCGATCCTGCGCCAGGCGCTCGGCCAGGGCGTCGAGTTCGGGTAACTCCTCATCCGGCATCTGCCGGATCACCGCCTGGGTCAGTTTCATCTGGCGGATAAAACGCCGGCAGTTGCCGCACATGGCCAGGTGCGCGCGTACAGCCAGGCGCTGGCGCAACGTCAGTTGGCCGTCGAGATAATCGCTGGAGTGAGCGACCAGTTCCTTGCAGGTCAGCATTGGCCTGTCTCCTCGAAATGTTCCAGGGTGGCGAAGACTTTCAGGCGTGCCCGGTGCAGCAGCACACG
>JAEYXX010000169.1 GCA_023431055.1 Pseudomonadota bacterium | reverse complement strand
GATTGTTTCATGGCGACCAACCGTTCCCGCCGTCTGCGCAAGAAGCTCTGTGTCGATGAATTCCAGGAGCTGGGCTTCGAGCTGACCCTGAACTTCAAGGCCGACCTGAGCGACCAGACCCTCGACGCTTTCGTCGATCAGTTCCTCGATCAGGCTATTGCCGACAATGGCCTGGATTACGTAGGTGGTGAGGACTACGGTCTGGTCTGCCTGGCCAAGCGTGGCTCGGTCAACGAGGAGCAGCGCGCTGCCGTCGAAGCCTGGCTGAAGGGCCGTGACGAGCTGCAGAACTACGAGATCAGCCCGCTGCTGGACGTCTGGTACCCGGAAAATCCGATCAACCAGGCTTGATCCTTCTCGGCGCCGGGTTCCCTGGCGCCGCTTGCCTGCACAGGCTTTCGGCCAACTCAGGCGACTAGCCGCTTGTAGGAGCGAGCTCTGCGCGCGAACCGAGGCGTTGTAAGGCTCTATCGAGCGCAGTTGCTCCTACAGCACTCCCGCCTCTTCCAGCAGCATCTGCTCGTTTACCTCGTCGATCTGTTCGGCCTGCATGAAACGCTCGGCGTAGCGTCGATAGGTACCGCTGCGCACGAACAGGGCGAACAGCTGCGGGTCGATGTGCGCGCCCTTGCACATGCCGACCATGATGTTCAGCGCTTCCGACAGCGTCTTGCCCTTCTTGTAGGGGCGGTCTACCGCTGTCAGGGCTTCGAAGATATCGGCAATCGCCATCATTCTTGCCGGCAGGCTCATCTGCTCGCGCGTCAGGCGCTTGGGATAACCCGTGCCGTCCATTTTTTCGTGGTGCCCGCCGGCGATCTCGGTGACGCTCTGCAGGTGTTTGGGGAAGGGCAGGCGGTCGAGCATCAGGATGGTCTGCACGATGTGGTGGTTGATGATGTAGCGCTCCTCGGCAGTCAGCGTGCCGCGCGCGATACTCAGGTTGTGCAATTCGCCACGATTGAACTTGTGTTGCGGCACTTCCAGTTTGAAGCCCCAGCGGTTGTCCGGCGCGATCAGCTCCTGAGCCGGGCGCTCGATCAGATGATCGAGGCGGTCGGCCAGCAGCGGTTCTTCCACCGGCAGGCTGTCGGGCGCCGAACGTTCCAGGCGTTTGGCTTCTTCCCAGGACACTCCCAGTCGGTTGTCCAGGGTGCGCAGCCAGCGGCGCTCGGCGATCTGTTCAAGGCGTGCCTGATCGGCAGCGGCCATGGCCTCGCCCCCCAGGTTGAGGCGCGCGATGAAGACGAATTCGTCGTCCAGATCGCTGAGTAAGCGGTCACGCTGCGCCGCTAGTGCGGTTTCTTCAGCGCCTTCGGCGCGGCCACGCCAGTAGGCGATCCAGGCATCGCGCTTGAGCACCTCGAAGCGCATGCGTACCTCGTGAATACGGTCGTACAGGGTTTCCAGCTTGGTCGCCTTGTCCACCACGTATTCAGGCGTGGTGACTTTGCCGCAATCGTGCAGCCAGGCGGCGATATGCAGCGCTTCCCATTCCTCCTCACTGGGGGCGTAGTCACTGAACTCCGGCGCCTCACTCTCGGCGGCGGCGCGCGCCAGCATCAATGTGAGCTCAGGTACGCGCTGGCAGTGGCCGCCGGTATAGGGGCTCTTGGCGTCGATGGCGCCAGCGATCAGCTGAATGAAGGCGTCGAGCAACTGCTTTTGTCTGGCCAGCAGGCGCTGACTTTCGATGCACAGTGCCGCGCTGCCCGAGACCGCTTCGACGAAGGCCACGCGGTCCGGGCTGAGCATGCTTTCGCTGTCCTCGCCGTTATCACGTTGCAGCAACACCAGCACACCCACGGTGTCGCCCTGGCGGTTGTGCAGGCCGGTAGCGATCAGGTGCAGGCGTGGACTTTCCATTGCCGATAGCAAGCCTTGAAACCTGCCGGCCTGATCGAAGCCGATGGAGGTGGCGATGCTCTCGCCGCCGCTGGCCGGGCGTTGCAGCCAGGTGGGCAGGGTCGGGTCGTCGTGGGCCAGGGCGTTAAGGCCGAGTTCGGCGAGGCTGCGGCTTTGACCGTCGATCACCAGCCCCTGTGGCTCCAGTCGTCCGCTGTCATTGTCGAGCAGATAGAGCAGTCCGCCCTGGGCATCGCTGATCGATACCGTGGCGTCCATCACCCGCTTGATCAGCGCGTCGAAATGGGTTTCCGCGGAAAGGCTGGCAGCGATGTCGAGGAAGCTCGACAGGGTGTCCTTCATGCTGGTCATCGACACCGCCAACTGGTCGACTTCGAGAATCGGCGAGCGGCCGCTGGCCGGGTAGTCGAAGTCGAAGCGGCGGATGGCCTGTGCTTCCTGGACCAGGCTGCGCAAGGGTTTGACCACCAGACGCGAGGTCAGCCAGCCCAGGGGCAGGCACAGCAGGAGGGTGGTCAGGGTGATCAAGGCGCCCTGCCAGCGGATGCGGTAGGCCTCGGCCAGCAGCTCATGCTCGGGCACCAGCAACGCCAGATGAAGCCCTTGTGGGCCGCCTTCCTGAATGTGCCGGTGGGCCATGGCCCAGCGCTGCCTGGCCAGTTCGATGATGCCTTCGTCCTGTTCGTTGAGATGGCCGGCCAGTAGTTCACCCAACGCGGGGTTGAGCTCGCTGACCTTGACCAGGGAAACCTTGCCGTCGACCTCCTTGAGCAGGCGGTTGCTTTCGGGGTAGGCAATCGCGTTGCCGTCACCGTCGGCGAGTACCACCTGGCTGTTGGGTGTGACGCGGTGGGTCGCCAGGGTAGCGGAGAGGTCGTCGAGGGTAAGGTCGGCGCCAAGTACCGTGGTCAGGCCGCTGCGTCTGGCCAGGGTGGTGCCGATTTCCTGAGTCGAGAAGAACAGATAGGGCGCTGTGGTGATCTGCCCGCCATTGCCGCGGGCGCGCTTGAACCACTCGCGCACGCGTGGATCGTAGGGTTCGCTGAGGTTCTGTCGACGGTTCAGCGGGTTCAGCGAGCCGTCATAGAACAGGTAGTCGCTCTCGGTTCTAGCGCTGCTGCGGTCG
The DNA here is from genome assembly GCA_023431055.1 of Pseudomonadota bacterium. Lineage (GTDB taxonomy): Bacteria > Pseudomonadota > Gammaproteobacteria > Pseudomonadales > Pseudomonadaceae > Aquipseudomonas. The sequence continues at coordinate 9,851 of JAEYXX010000169.1, read as the reverse complement.
ATGGCCCAGACCTGATAGGCAGCGTTGTCCGGTGCGTTGAAGCGCTGCTTGAGCATTTCGCTGCGCAACGGTCTGACCATGAAGAAGTCACCATCCTCGTAGCCGAGGTAGATCGAGGCCAGCTTGGGATTGTCACGCAGCGCCTGGGCGAACAGCGGCAGCATTTTCAAGCGTTGTTCGAGGGTATCGGCTTGCGTGGCCGGATTCAGCGCCAGCAGGCTGAGCAGATGGCGGATGGGCCGGTAGGTGTTGTCCAGGTCGCGCTGCACATCGTGCTGGATGCGCTCGAAGAGTGTCGAGCTGCTGGAGAAGATCAGCCGGCTGGTCTGCTGATAATTGAACAGCCCCAGCACCACGCCGGTGAACAGCAGCAGAAGCGTGAACAGGACACTGATATGGACGTGCAGGGGGAAACGGCGTTCACGCGCGACGGCGGTATTGAGCATCGTACTTCACTCCTTGCGGACGCTGCTGGCTTCCACAGCATAGTGAAGAGTGGGTGAATCTGCCGAAACGTTATAAGGGCTGCTGCGAACCGTCCTCGGTCTTGCCTGGCTTTTTCAGTCGCAGGCGCAGGCCATGCACCAGGAGGGCCACCGTCAGTGTCAGCGCGACACCGATCAAGGCGTTGAGCAGGCGTACCTCGGCCAGATGCCAGTCCTGCGACAGGCTTTCGGCCAGGAGCACGAAACACAGGCTGGTCTGCAGCACGAACAAGCCGTAATGATTGGCCTGCAGCGCACGGCTGAGGATGACCAGTACCAGCAGGGTCATCACCATCATCGGCGGGTTTTGCAGGCTGTGACCGAAGAGGATCAGCAGCCCGGCAGCAGCAAGGCTGGCCAGGCTGGCTTGTAGCGCGCGCACCAGGCTGCCCTGAAACTCCAGCTGCAGGGTGCTGATGACCGTCAGAGTCAGCCAGTAACCACGCTGCAGGCCCGCCAGATTGACGATCAGGCCGGAGGCGGCGAATGCCAGCATGCAGGCCAGTGCATGCAGACGCCATTGCTGGCGCGGCAGGCGCTGCGCGTGGCGCTTGAGCACCTTGAGAATGGCGAGAAAGCGCGGCATGTAGGGCCACATGCGCAAGCCATGCAGGCCACGCAACCCGAAGGCCAGGAGCATCACCCACAGCCCGCCGAGGATGAACAGCATGGCCACCGCATAAGGGTTGTGCAGATTGCCGATACCGAACTGCCCCTGGCCGAGACACAGGCAGATGCATAAACCTATGCCCAGCTTGCCGGCCTCGCTGCCAAAGCGCTGCAGCCAGGCCAGCAGCAGGCCGAAGGCGGCGAAAATGCCCAGGCTGACCAGAGGGTGGCTGCCCGCCCAGAACCCCAGCCCCGCGCTGCAGGCGCCAAGGCCGGTGAGCAGCAGCATGCGCAACATGCCGAAGCGGTGCAGCGGATTGGCCTGCGCGGCCTGGAAGGCGCCGGCCGAGGCCCAGAGGAAACCACTGTGAGCCGTGGACAGCCCGAGCAGCAGCGGCAGGGCGCAACCCAGGCCGGCGACCACGGCCGGACCCCAGGCCGGCGGGCCGGCATGCCAGGTGAAACTGTTGCGAATCAGGTTCTTCATGTGCGCTATCGTCACACCGGGCTCGAACGGCCGGTCATTTCCCTCGCCATTTCCGTAGCGTAGCTGTCGGTCATGCCGGCGATGAAATCGATCACCCGCATGAACGAGCGATACAGCGGCCAACCCGGCTCCGGCGCGTAGTAACTGAGCAGGTCGAGAATGCGCCTGTGCTTGAATGACAGCGCGCGCCCGCTGTGCTGCTCCAGCGCCGCGCCACAAAAGGCATTGAGGAGAATTTCCAGAGTGGTGTAGGCGCCGATCTCATGCAGCGTCTTGCGCTTGTCGTGAAAGATTTTCTCCCGCGCCAGCGACTTCGCGCTCTGTACGCAGCGCTTGGCGGCGCCGTGCATGTGTTCCACCAGATCACCCTGCAACTGGCCCGCGAGCAGGTCGCGCTGCTGCTCGACGAAAGCACTGGCTGCGGCGTTGGTCAGGTGCTCGATGGCCTTGCCGCGCAGGATCGCCAGCTTGCGCCGACGCGAGTCCCTTGGGCCGAGCTGGCGATAGGTTTCCGGCAGGTCATCGCCGACCAGATCGAGCAGCAGCGCCTCGACCTCGGTGTAGTCGAGCAGCTCCATCTCCACGCCGTCTTCCAGGTCGATCAGGCCGTAGCAGATATCGTCCGCCGCTTCCATCAGATAGACCAGCGGGTGGCGGCCCCAACGCTGGGCCTCCAGCTGCGGCAGTTCGAGCTTGGCGGCGATCTGCTCGAGCAGCGGCAACTCGCTCTGATAGCAGCCGAACTTATGTTTCTTGTAGCCCTGGGCGTCGGCATGGCGAGCCGTCCAGGGGTATTTGAGGTAGGTGCCGAGGGTGGCGTAGGTCAGCCGCGTGCCGCCGTCGAACTGGTGGTATTCGAGCTGGGTGAGGACGCGAAAGCCCTGGGCGTTACCTTCGAAATTGAGAAAATCGGCGCGCTCGGCATCGCTCATCGCATCCAGCCAGCCGCGCCCGGCGGCCTGCTGGAACCAGTGGCGAATGGCATCCTCGCCGGAATGGCCGAACGGCGGGTTGCCGATGTCGTGGGCCAGGCAGGCGGATTGCACCACCATGCCCAGATCGCTCGGCGCACACCAGTCCGGCAGCTCGTCACGCAGCATCTCGCCGACGCGCATGGCCAGGGAACGGCCTACGCAGCTGACCTCCAGCGAGTGGGTCAGACGGGTATGGATATGGTCGTTGCTGGAAACCGGATGCACCTGCGTCTTGCGTCCCAGGCGGCGGAAGGCGCCGGAGAAGATGATGCGATCATGATCCTTGTGAAAGGGGCTGCGGCCGAGCTCTGCCGAGCTGGGAGCGGGTTTGCCGAGACGTTCGCGGGTGAGCAGGGTGTGCCAATCCAAGGCCTATCCTCGCCAGTTGATCCGGGCCCCTAGCTTGGTTGTTCGTGCCGCTGCCTGCAACCCCGGGGGTTGATTACAGACCGGCGGCGTCGATATCCACCAGCAGCAGGCGACGACCGTTGTCGATGAACTGACCTGCTGTAAGGCAATACTGGTTGGTGGTGGCGTCGCGATAGGTGGTGGAAAGGGTCAGGCGCCGCTCTTCCCAGCCTTCGGCCAGCAGTTGATAGAAGTAGGGACGCCATGACCAGTTGTGCCCCAGGTAGCGGTCATCGGCGTGCCAGGCCTGTTGGCGCCATTCCAGATTCGGCGTCAGCTGGGTGCCGTGGCGATCACACTGATAGGTGCGCAGCAGCCAGGGGTAACTGTCCGGCGCACGCAGGCCGCTCGTAGGGGCGCCGCTCTCTGCCCAGGCCCGCAGTTCGGCCATCAGCTCGGTCAACCGCTGGCGCAGGTTGACCAGGCGTGCGCGTTCAGCGAGTTTCTGCTTCACGTAACTGTCGCGCAGACGGGCGAAGCGGCCGACGAAGGCGTCGCTGGCGAACAGCTCCGGCTCGGGTTTGGCGAAGAGAAAACCCTGCACGTAGCGCGCCCCGCACTCCAGGGCGAAGTTCAGCTCGGCTTCGGTTTCCACGCCCTCGGCGATGATCCAGCAGCCGGTTTTTTCGGCCATCTGCGCCAGGGCCTTGACCACTTCGCCACTGGGGCCGCCACGCGCGGCCTCCTGAAACAGGCGCATGTCCAGCTTGAGGATGTCCGGCTGCAGCGCCAGTACGCGGTCGAGCTGCGAGTAGCCGGCGCCGAAGTCATCGATGGCGATGCGTGCGCCGGCCTCGCGGTAGCGTGCTACCACATCCGGCAGACGCTGGCTGGCACCGCCCAATTCGGTGATCTCGAAGACGATGCGCGTCGGGTTGATACCGCTGCGCTGCAGCTGGATCAGGCTCGGCAGCGGCTGCGCCGGGCGCAGGCGGCTGATCCAGCGCGGTGAGATGTTGATACTGAGGAACCAGTCCGCTGGCGCCTGGTGGAAGCGCAGCAGGGCATCCTCACGGACCCGGCGGTCCAGGCGTCGCAAGGCTGCTGGCGGTGTTTTCGGATCGGCGAACAACGGCCCGGCCGAACGCACCTGGCCCTCGGCATCACGCAGCCGCGCCAACGCCTCGACGCCCGCGATCCGGCCGGTGGCGGTGTCGATAAAGGGTTGGAAGACGGCAAAAGGCAGTCCGTCGATCACCTGGGATGTCCTTAGCGTTCAGCGGTTGAGCCACCCGATGGTGGCAGAGTGGCTCAACCTAGCAAGATCGCGGCCAGCCCAGGTCTACGCCGAAGGTGAGCGCCGACCAGTACTTTGCTGCGCGCGGCGTAACAGCGGCATGACGATCAACGCCAGGCGCAGCCAGCGGCGCCAGCCGCGTTTGCGGCCAAGCAGTCCGGCAAGCGCCATCGCGCCGCCAGTGAGCAAAAATGGTGCATTGCCCTTGCGCAGCCGCTGCCCGTACTCGCGTACCTGTTGCAGTGGATGAGTGATCTGCAGGATTTCGTGACGCAACTCCTGGCGATGCATTTCCAGGCGCATGCGCAGTACGGCTTTACGAAGTTCACGGCGCGAGGCGCCTGGAGGCAGGTTAGGCGTCATGGCAGCAGTTGCTCACGGTCACGTTGCAGTTCCTCAAGGCTGGCGCTAAATGGCGGCTCGGCGTTGCGCAGACTGGTCAGAAGCCAGGCGCCGCAACCGATCAGACCAGAACCGTAGAACAGGCACAGGCCAGTTGCGACCGCCAAGCGATGAGTGTCCCAGTACAGGATCAGCAGCAGGGCGGAGAGTCCGATCAGCAGCAGCAGAGCGAAGGCCAGGCACAGCCCACCCAGCATTAGGGCGCGCAGTGCCTGGTTGCGCTGGTCTTCCAGTTCATGGGCCAGCAGCGCCACATGGCTGCTCAGCAGCCCCAGTAGCGCCGCACCCAGGCGTCTTGGTGATGGCCCGTTGGACATTGGCGCAGTCAACGGCGGCTGATCAGCAGGCCGAGCACCAGGCCGATGGCGGCCGACAGGCCAAGGGCCTGCCATGGGTGCTTGTGCACGTAGTCCTCGGTGGCGTCGACGGCGATCTTGCCCTGCTCGCGCAACGCGGCTTCGGCGTCGTGCAGGGTTTCCCGGGCACGACCCAGGCTGCTGCGAATGTCGTCACGCAGCGCTTCGGCCTGTTCGCCGGCGAGGCTGGCGGAATGTTGCAGGAGCTTCTCGGTGTCGCTGACCAGCGCCTGGAATTCATCCAGCAGGGCGTCCTTGGTGCTTGGAGTAGCGGCTTTGCTTGGCATGGTGAGCAGTCCTCTGCGTTGGGTATGTATGGATTACGAGTGCTCGGCTGCGCGAGGGTTCCACAAGAATAGTCGCGCAGTGACCGGTTAAGGGGTTGGTATAGCGATTGCATTTTGCTGGTGCGCGAAAGCCGGCAAATGCCCTGCGATGGGGCTTTTCAGGTGCGGCTCAGGATGGTCCATTTCGCGTATAACTATTTGATTAATAAGAAATTAGAACCGATCAGTCGATTTTCGGTGGCGCTATTTTAGGGCCGCCTGAAAGCACTCTTCGAGGGCGCGCTCAGTGGCTTGGCTGCATTGTGGTGCGCACTTTTGATGGTGTGCCTTGCTTTGGTGCCTTTTCTTCTGCCTCCGGAGTTTTCTTACTCGATGGAAAACATCAACAGCGCCGTGGCCACGCTGATCCACGGCTCCAATACCCTGTTCATCCTGCTGGGTGCGATCATGGTCCTGGCCATGCATGCCGGTTTTGCCTTCCTCGAAGTGGGTACGGTGCGGCAGAAGAACCAGGTCAATGCGCTCTCGAAGATCCTCTCGGACTTCGCCATTTCCGCGTTGGCATATTTCTTCATTGGCTACTGGATCGCCTATGGCATCAATTTTCTCGAACCGGCTGCGGTTTTGACCGAGAACCACGGCTATGGCCTGGTGAAGTTCTTCTTCCTGCTGACCTTTGCCGCTGCTATTCCGGCGATCATTTCCGGCGGCATTGCCGAGCGCGCCAAGTTCGGCCCGCAGCTGTGCGCCACGGCATTGATCGTGGCGTTCGTCTATCCCTTTTTCGAGGGCATGATCTGGAATGGCAACTACGGCCTGCAGGCCTGGCTCCAGGCGCGTTTCGGCGCCGGCTTCCATGACTTCGCAGGGTCGGTGGTGGTGCATGCCATGGGCGGCTGGCTGGCGTTCGGCGCGGTGCTGCTGCTCGGTCGCCGCAACGGTCGTTACCGCGACGGCAGGCTGGTGGCCATGGCGCCGTCGAACATCCCCTTCCTGGCGCTGGGTTCGTGGATCCTGATCATCGGCTGGTTCGGCTTCAACGTGATGAGTGCGCAGACGCTCGAAGGCGTCAGTGGGCTGGTGGCGGTCAATTCTTTGATGGCCATGGTTGGCGGCACCGTCGCTGCGCTGCTGGTAGGGCGTAACGACCCGGGCTTCCTGCACAACGGCCCGCTGGCTGGCCTGGTAGCGATCTGCGCAGGTTCGGACCTGATGCATCCGATTGGCGCTCTGGTCACCGGTGCGATTGCCGGTGCGCTGTTCGTCTGGGCTTTCACCGCGACTCAGGTGAAGTGGAAGATCGACGACGTGCTCGGCGTCTGGCCGTTGCATGGCTTGTGTGGTGTGTGGGGCGGTATCGCCTGCGGCATCTTCGGCCTTGAAGCCTTCGGTGGCCTGGGTGGCGTGAGTCTGGCCAGTCAGGTGATCGGCACGGCGCTGGGTGTGGTGATCGCGCTGGTCGGTGGTTTTGCGGTGTATGGCCTGCTCAAGACTTCCCTGGGCATTCGCCTGAGTCAGGAAGAGGAGTACAACGGCGCCGACCTGTCGATTCACAAGATCGGTGCGGTAAGTCAGGACTGAGTCATTGCCGGGCGCTACTAGCCAGCGCTCGGAACGGGCCAGGATGCTGCGAACTGTAGGAGCGGCGACCCGCCGCGAACCGGTACGGTGCTGGCTCGAAAGCTTCGCCCCGAGGCGGGGCTCCTACGGCAAGGTGCTCTGCTGCGAATTGTAGGAGGCGCTCGCCGCGAACCGGGCGGCGCAGGCTTGAAAAGCCCGCCCCCGGGGCGAGCTCCAGCGCTTTGTCAGCTCAGTCGCGGCGGCCTTCGACCGGCTTGCCGGCGACGGTGCCTTCCTTGAGCATGATCTGGTATTCCTTGCCATCGGTTTCCACCTGATGCAGGCGCACCAGCAGGTGGCCCCAATCCTTGGCGAACCACAGCACGGTCTTGCGGGTGCTTTGTGTGGGATCGCGCACGCGCTCGACCTTGATCGCATCGATCAGGCCGGCCTTGGTACGTACCACTTCCTCGCCCAGCACGCGGAAGTCGTAGGTTTCGATTTCGTCACCGTCGACCACCTGGTAGCTGACGCTCTTCTTGCCGGCTGCGACGTCCTGCTGCAGGGCGATCTGGTAGGTCGACTTGTCCAGCAGGCCTCGATTGAGCGGGAAGCGCACTGAGTCGCCGCGGTCGCTGCCGATCACCTGTTTCTGCTCCCAGTCGAAGTCCTGCTCGACCTTCTTGCCTTTGCCCAGCCCGCTGCGGTTCAGGCGGTAGGTCAGCGGCAGCAGGGCGCCATTGTCGACGCGGAAGGTGCTTTCCTCGGTGAGGCCGGCCACCAGCATCGAGGCTTCGAAATTGAGGGTCCAGCGCCCATCCTCCTCGCGCTTGAGGCTGCGTTCGGCACTGCCGCTGACCGGCAACTGCTTCCAGTCCGCGGTGTAGCTGGCGGAGAAAGGCTGCAGGTCCTCGGCGACGGCTGGCAGGGCGAAGAGTGTCAGAGCGAACAGCAGGGCACGACGCATAGAGTCTCCTAGGTTCGAATCAGGTGGCCGCTGGCGGGCAGCGGCTCGCCGTCCAGCATTGCGCCTTGGGCACCAAGACGCAAGCGGCCTTCGGCAAACCAGCGTACGGCCAGAGGGTAGATCTTGTGTTCCTGCTGGTGCACGCGGCTGGCCAGGCTTTCGGCCGTGTCGTCTGCCATCACTGGCAACACAGCTTGTACGACCAGAGGGCCACCATCGAGTTCCTCGGTAACGAAGTGCACGCTGCAGCCATGCTCGCCGTCGCCAGCCTCCAACGCGCGCTGATGCGTATGCAGCCCCTTGTACTTGGGCAGCAGCGAAGGGTGGATGTTGAGCAGGCGCCCGGCGTAGTGTTGAACGAAGCCCGGCGTGAGAATGCGCATGAAACCGGCCAGCACCACCAGATCGGGCTGATGGGCGTCGATGGCCTGGATCAGGGCTGCATCGAAGGCTTCGCGGCCGTCGAACTGCTTGTGGTCAAGCAGTTCGGTGGCGATGCCGGCCTGTTTCGCCCGCTGCAAACCGTAGGCATCGGCGCGGTTGGAGATAACCGCGGCGATGCGAGCCGGATTGCCGTCTTGGGCGACGCTGTCGATCAGAGCCTGCAGGTTGCTGCCTGACCCGGAGATCAGGACGACGACATTGCAGGGCATCAGTGGCTTTTCAGGTTGTTCAGCTGAACCTGAGCTGCGCCTGCCGCCGCCTCGGTGATCTGGCCGATGACCCAGGGCTGCTCGCCGCTGGCGCGCAGGCTAGCCAGGGCCGCCTCGACCTGATCCTGGGCGACGCAGATGACCATGCCGACGCCACAGTTCAGCACGCGGTGCATTTCATGCTCGTCGACGTTGCCTTGTTCCTGCAGCCAGTCGAACACGGCCGGACGATTCCAGCTGGCGACGTCGATCACCGCCTGGGCGCCTTGCGGCAGTACGCGCGGGATGTTGTCCAGCAGGCCGCCGCCAGTGATGTGGGCCATGGCCTTGACCGCGCCGGTGTCCTTGATCAGCTTGAGCAGCGGCTTGACGTAGATGCGCGTGGGCGCCATCAGCAGATCGGCCAGGGCCTTGCCGCCGAGTTGCACCTGCTCGATATCGGCGCCGGAGACTTCGATGATCTTGCGGATCAGCGAGTAGCCGTTGGAGTGCGGGCCGGAGGAGGGCAGGGCGATCAGCGCGTCGCCGGTGACAACCTTGGAGCCGTCGATGATTTCGCTCTTTTCCACCACGCCGACGCAGAAACCAGCCAGGTCGTAATCTTCGCCTTCGTACATGCCCGGCATTTCGGCGGTTTCACCACCGACCAGGGAGCAACCAGCCAGCTCGCAGCCGGCACCGATGCCGGTGACCACGGTGGCCGCCACGTCGACGTTGAGCTTGCCGGTGGCGTAGTAGTCGAGGAAGAACAGCGGCTCGGCGCCACAGACCACCAGATCGTTGACGCACATGGCGACCAGATCCTGGCCGATGCTGTCATGCTTGTTCAGGTTCAGCGCCAGGCGCAGCTTGGTGCCCACACCGTCGGTGCCGGACACCAGTACGGGCTGCTTGTAGCCGGCCGGGATCTCGCACAGGGCGCCGAAGCCGCCCAGGCCACCCATGACTTCCGGACGCGCAGTGCGCTTGGCGACGCCTTTGATGCGTTCGACCAGGGCTTCACCGGCATCGATATCGCCGCCTGCGTCCTTGTAGCTGATGGGGGGTTGCTTGCTCATGGTTCCGGCCTTGAAGTCAGGTTCGGGGGCGATCGGGTCGGATTGCCGACCCCGTCATGTGCCGCCAGGAAGGCCTGGCAGGCAGTCGGTCTGCGAAGCCGGCGATTTTATCAGGCTTGCCGGTCAGCGGCCATCGGCGCGGGGCGATCCGACGCCACGACAATAGCCGCGAAGCCGTAAATATCTGCCGGCGCCGGTTGCTGCCGCCTGGGCGGCTGTTTAAGGTAAGGCACTTTCCTCGTGCCGATGAGACTTCCATGCGCGTTTTCTTCCGTCTGCTGGTCGCATGCCTGTGCCTGGGCAGCTTTCCCTCCCTGGCGCAAAACCTGGCCAACCTCCATCAGGTCCGCGAGCCGGTCAGCAGCCAG
>JAEYXX010000165.1 GCA_023431055.1 Pseudomonadota bacterium | reverse complement strand
GATATGACACCCGAACAACAACGCCGCCAAAGCCAACTGGCCTTCGCCGCCAGCCGCGCCGAACTGGAGGTGGGCTCGCTCGCCGGTTGCCCGCTGCCCCTCGAACACCTGCTGGCCACCCGCCCCGCCAGCCCCTGGGTACGTCGCCATTTCTCCGGTGGCCTGACCGCCGAGGTCTACCAGCTGGAGGCCGGCGGCCAGCTGTGGACGCTCAAGCGCGCGCGCAACCCGTGCAAGGTGCGCAACCCCGACGGCCAGACCTCCTTTCTCAACGAGGTGCAGCGCCGCGCCGAGCTGCAGGCCTTGAAACAGCAGCCGGCCTGGGGCGAGGCCCTGGCCGGCATCGTCGAGACGCGTTACGCCAGCTACCGCCAGGGCCTGCTGCTGTCGCCCTGGATCGCCGGCGAGGCGATCGGCGAATGGGACGAGCGGCGCCTGCTGCAGCTGTTCGATACGCTGCTGGCGCTGCTGCAGCTGGGCTTCTTCGAGTGGGACCTGTGCCCCGGCAACCTGCTCGACGACGGCCGCATCCGCCTGTTCGACTTCGGCTATATGTACCGCTTCGAGCCGCTGCACAGCTTCAACAGCAACGGCCAGCTGACCCCGCAGTGCCACGCCGCCGAACGCTTCGAAACGCGCTGCTACTACGCCCACCTGCTGCACCTGGAACGCGAGCGCGGACAGAGCGCCGCGCTGGCCGCGCTGGAACTGGAAAAGCGCATCGCCCTGGAGTGCTACCGGCGCCTGCGCAGCCATCTGGCTGGACGCGGCGCCAGCGCCACGGTACTGGCCTGGCTGCAACGCATCATCGACCAGTGGCAGGACGCGCTGGGCGGCGGCCTCGACGGCCTGTACCTGCGCGAGGCCTGGCGCTCGCACCTGAGCGATCTGGAGGACGACCTCGGCGGCCAGACCTGCACGCCGCTGACCCTGCAGCGCATCGCCTGGCTGCAACGCTGCCTGGACGAATGCGGCGCCCAGCTGCGGCGCCTGGAACTGCTCGAAGGCCGCACCCCGGACGCCTGGCGCGCCGAGCTGGAACAGGCGCTGCAGCAGGCGCATGAGTGGCAGGTTGGTGAATAGGCAGAGCTAGCAGGCCGTTGAAAAACGTAGGCGAGGCAGCCAATGCAAGGCAAAAATAGGCGAAAAACGGTCGGAGTCGCGCTCGACTTTACGAGCTGTAAATGAGCATTTTGATCGGACTCGCGCACGAGCCTGTTTTTAACGCAGCAGTGGCAACGCAGATAGTTTTTCAACAGCCTGCCAGGCGGCCACGCGCGCCCCCTACAAAGGCCTGCCGTGTTCTCAGGGTGCGCCGCGGAGCACCGCGGCCTCGGTGGCTCTTTCTGCATACCCCATCCAGCGGCGACAACTCGACCGGACCGGGAATAGGCGCCGGTCTGGCAGATCGGCGTTTATCCCTGGTGCGCACGGCGCACCCTAGGGCTCGCCGCACCATATCCGCAGACTTACATATCGGCGTATCAGCACCATCGTAGGGTGCGCCGTGCGCACCGAGCTTGCGCGGTCACTCGCCGAACGCCCTCTCATCCTCCGCCACCCCGCCCCAATCCGCCGGATACACGCCTTCGCGCAGCAGGCACCGATCGCTCAGGTCAGGTAGCGGGCGCACAGCGCCTGCTGCTCGGCCACCATGGCCGCCTGGCGCTCGCTGCTCTCGGTGATACCGACGATGCGCTGCATGTTGTCCTCGGCCACCGCGTGGATGTCGTGCATGCTGCGCGTCACGTCTTCGGCAGCCAGGCGCTGCTGGGCGGTGGCCTGGCTGATCTGCCGCGACATGCCGGCGATAGCGCCGACCTGCTCGTGGATCCGCTGCATCGCCTGATCGGCCTCGCCGACCTGGGCCAGGTTGGCCTGCATGTGCTGGCGGCTCAGCTCCAGCGACTGTACCGCCGCCTGGATGCCCTGCAGCAGACCGTCGATATGCGACTGGATCTCGCCGGTGGAGCTGGCCGTGCGCAAGGCCAGGCTGCGCACCTCGTCGGCGACCACGGCGAAGCCGCGGCCCTGCTCGCCGGCACGCGCCGCCTCGATGGCCGCGTTGAGGGCCAGCAGGTTGGTCTGCTCGGCGATGCTGCGGATCACCGCGAGGATCTGGCCGATGCGCTGCCCGCCGACCTCGACCTCGGCGATCTCGGCCACGCTGCCCTGCAACTGCTGCGCCAGCGCCCGGGTGCTGCGGATGGTGCCGGCCATGATCTGGCTGCCGCTGTCGACGCAGGCGCCGACGCTGTCGACCCGCCGCGCGGTCTGCTCGGCATGCACCGCCACCTCGGCGAAGCTCGATTCCATCTGGGTCAGGCTGGCGGCCAGCGCACCGATGCTCGAGCGCTGCCGATCCAGGCCCTGGCGCGCGTCAGCGCAGGAATCGGCATTGCCACGGGCGATGGCGTCCTGCTGGTCGGCGGCGCGGCCCAGCTGCGCCAGGGCGTCGCGCAGGTTGCCGGCGACCCGATTGACGTCCGCCGCGACCCGGCCGAACTCGTCTGCCCGCTGGTAATCGCAGCGGCCGCGCAGATCGCCCTCGGCCAACCGGTTCAGCGCGCCGGACACCGCTCCCAGCGCCCGGCGCATGGTGCGGCTGAGCCAAACGCCCATGCTCAGGGCGATGCCGACCGACAGCGCGGCCAGCCACAGCAGGCGATCGAAGCCGCGCCGATAGGTCAGGCGCGCCTGTTCGAGCTGCGCCCGGGCGTCGCGCTCGCTCGCCTCGATCAGTTGCCCGACCTGCTCGCCCACCTGCGCCTGCAACGCCTGCAGCTGGCGCTTGCGCTCCTGGTTAGCCTGCTTGTCGGCGAGCCAGCCGGCGTACTGGGCCAGCGCGCCTTGGCCGTCGAGCAGCAGGTTGCGCTTGATCTCGGCGAACTCGCCCCGATAGGTATGCACATAGTCGGTGCGACTGTCCTGGTGGGGCAGTAGGTCGTCCAACACCCGCCCCAGCTTGTCATGCAGATTGGGCAGGCGTTCCCTGACCTTGGCCTCGGCCTGCTGCAGGCGCTGCGGCGAGGCGCTGCCGACCGCGTCGAAGACCAGTGCCTCGACCTGCTCCAGCGGAATGATGAACTGCTTGAGCGAGTAGGCGACGTAGTCGTCCTTGGTGACCGCCTGCACCCTGAGCAGGTCCTGCTTGAAGCGCGACAGTTGCAGCTGCAGGTTGCGCAGCGTCACCGCAGTGCGCTCGACCCGCGCCAGCACCTGGCGCTGCGCCTCCAGCAGTTCGCGGCTCTGCGCGTCCAGCTGCGGCAGCAACTGCCCCAGCCGCACCAGCTCGGCCTGTTCGGCGCCGTTCCCCAGGGTCCGCATGACGTCCAGGCGGGCGTCGACCCGTTCGGCATGCTGCCCATGCCCGGTGGCGAAGGCCTCGAGTTCCTCGGCGCGTTCGGCGCCGAGGGCATCGGACAGGTTCTGGGTCAGGCCCTGCAGGGCACTGAAGAAGCTCTGGCTGGCCTGCAGCCGCGCGGCGCTGTGGGCGATGCGTTCGCCCGAGCCCTGCAGCTCGCCGATGGCGCTCAGGCTGCTGGCGCCGAGCAGCACCAGCAGCAGGGCCAGCGCCGCGATCAGCAGGTACAGCCGCGGCAGGAAGCCGACCTTGAAGGCGGTCAGCCGGTTTACAAGAGGGGACAACATCGATCTCTCCTGTCGATAGAGACCGGGCCGCCGGGAACGGCGCGGCGGCCCGGCAGACTCAGAAGCCGCCGCTGGTGGTGGCCCCGGCCGTAACCGTCAGGCTATTGTTGCCTCCCGGCTGCCAGGTCTTGACCTGCGCCGGGTCGCTCTCGTTACGGATGATGCACTTCCACTCCAGCTGCTGGCCGGCCGGCAGGGCGATGCTGCCCTTCCAGGTCGGGTAGGCGCTGGTGTCGCTCAGGCGCACGGCGCCGGCCGCGCTCCAGTTGCCCAGCTGGGCGACGTTACCCACCGCATAGACGCTGTCGCCCCACTGGGTCACGCCGTTGTCGCAGCGGAAATTGACGCTGACCAGCTCGCCCTGATCTTCATCGTCACCCTGGCCGCTGCGCCAGATACGGATCGCGCCGTTGTCGGCGTTGAGCGCCTCGGTGAAGTCGCCGCTGGCCACCTGGCCGGGCGAGTCCAGGTTGGAGTCCAGGGCGATCAGCAGTTGCTGCTGGCTACCGCTGATTGTCGCCACCAGGCCGGAATAACCCGAATGGAACTGGATCGCCGAGGCGGCCTTGACCCCGGCGGCGCGGCGGATCTGGATCAGCTGGCGGATGAAGTCGCCATGGCCCCAGTCGTACATGTGCGGCCAGTACACCACCGGCGTGCCGGGGCTGCTGAGGATGTAGGCGTAGGCCTGCTTGAGGCGATGATCCGGCAGCGGCCAGTGGTGCTGGCCGCCGTGCGGGCCAGGCGAGTAGCCGGTGTCGTGGTTGTCGACGAAGGTCACCGCCACCTCGCGCCAGCGCGCATCGGGGTTGCCGTTGAGGCCGTGGCGCCAGTCGGCGATGCCGCCGTTCTGCATGCGCTCCTTGAGGGCGAAGTCGAACACCGTGCACTTGGCGCGATCGGACCAGTCCTTGAGAATCTGCTGCCAGCTGGCGCCGTTGCGCCAGTCCCAGCTCGGGTACTCGCCCGGCGCCTTCCACAGCTCGCCGAGGCAGAAGCCGTTGTCGTGGGCATCGCTCATCCAGCTGGCGACCCGCTCGCCGGCGTAGCCGCGGACGAAGTCGAAGCGAAAGCCCCCGGCGCCATACTGGCTGCGCAGCCTGGCGAACTCGTCGCGGAACATCGCGTAGTTCTGCGGGTGGCCGGTATTGAGGTCGGCGTCGCCGCCCATGAAACGGTCGCCGTCGTCGCAGTCGTTGGCGTAGTTGCCCGGGTCATTGCAGTCGTGGCGCCACAGCCCCTGTCCGGCCGGCAGGTTGATCTCCTTGTCCGGGTAGCCGCGGTTCATGTGGTTGGGCACCACGTCGTAGATGGGTTTGACCCCGGCCGCGTTGAGCGCGCTGGCGGCCTGCCTGAGCAGGCTGTCGCTGCCATAGCGGCCGTTCTTGTTGAAGTCGTGCCAGAAGTAGCCTTCGCCACCGCCCGAGGTGCCGTTGCCGGGGTCGCTCCAGCTGGAGAAGTCGCGCCAGGGCACCGGCATCCAGATCGCACTGAAGCCATCGGCGGCCAGGGTCGGCGCCATGCTGGCCAGGGTCGCGTACCAGTTGCTCGAGGTCCGCACGGTGTTCCAGTGAAAGCCCTGGAGGATGATCTCGTCGCCGCCGTGATAGCGCACGCCGCTGGCGGTCTTGCCCGGCGCGTCGGCCGCCCTGACCAGGTTGCCCCAGGGGTAGGCGAGCGGGGCCATGGCCAGCACCAGGCCGGCCATTCGCAGGTATCGGTTCATCTTGAAGCTCCGTTCTTGTCATTGTTGTGAGCATCCGACTACGGGGGGCAGCCCCCGGATGGACTGATCGGGCCGCGCGCGGGCGACCCGATCACGGCAGCCTGCCGCGCCTGGCCGCGCCGCCAAACCTCCCCCGCGCACTTTCTGCAGGCGTAGGGCGCAGGCGGAGAAATTCCGCCTGCCAGCCGTACCCCCGCCGCTTCGCTACGCCCTGCCGCTCCGCCTCGAAAAAAGCGCCCCGGGGAGGATGTGGTGGCGCCTTGCCTTGCCCGACTCTTGCCCGCAGCGCCACCGGGCCGACTGCCTGCCCTGTCGCGCCCAGTCAGTCCGACACCGAATCCAACAAGAAAGAAGGACCCACGATGAATACCAAGCAACCCGCCCAGCTGCTGCGTCCCAGCGCCCTGTTCGCCGCCATGCTGCTGGCCACCCCGGCCCTGGCACTGGACTTCCATGGCTACATGCGTTCCGGCATCGGTGCCACCGCCGGCGGCGGCGACCAGGCCTGCTTCCAGGCGGCCGGCGCACCGGCCAAGTACCGCCTCGGCAACGAATGCGAGACCTATGCCGAGATCGGTCTCGGCCATGAGGTCTGGAAGGAAGGCGAGCAGAGCTTCTATATCGACAGCATGATCGCCTACAAGTCGGACCAGGCTAACGACTGGGAAGCCACCGACAGCGAAGGCGGAAGTGCCTTCAACAACGGCACCAGCTCGATCCGCCAGTTCAACGTGCAGGCCAAGAACTTCCTGCCGGCCCTGCCCGGCGCCACCCTGTGGGCCGGCAAGCGCTACTACAAGCGCAACGACGTGCACATCAACGATTACTACTACTGGGACGTCTCCGGCCCCGGCGCCGGTATCGAGGACATCGACCTGGGCTTCGCCAAGGCGCACGTGGCCTGGATGCGCAACAACGATGGCGACTACGTCTACGAAGGCACCGGCACCGGTACCAACGTGGCCAACGACACCCTCGACCTGCGCCTGACCGACATCGACTTCAACACCGACGCCAAGCTGGAGCTCGGCTACGACTATGGCAAGGCCAACCTGAGCGACCTCCAGGAGAAGGACCCCGGCTACACCAACCAGAAGGGTCATTTGGTCACCGTACAGCACATCCAGGGCAACTGGTTCGGCGGCTTCAACAAGCTCGCCCTGCAGTACGGCACCGACGGCATCATCGGCAGCACCGGGCGCAACAGCACCGGCAACAGCGACGGCAAGATGTTCCGTCTGGTCAACCAGGGCGTGGTCGGCCTGACCGACGACATCGAGATGATGTACGTGCAGATCTACGAGGATAAGGACTTCGACAACGACTCGGGGCAGACCTGGACCTCGTTCGGCGTGCGCCCGGTGTACAAGTGGACCAACACCATGAGCACCGCGCTGGAGTTCGGCTACGACCATATCGACCCGCAGGCCAAGGGCGAGAAGTCCCGCGACCTGAAGAAAGTCACCCTGGCCCAGCAGTGGTCGGCCGGCCGCAGCTTCTGGGCACGTCCGCAGATCCGTGTGTTCGCCACCTACGCCATGTGGGACGGCGGCAAGTACAACGCCGCCAGCGAATCCATCGATGCCGGCGACGACAACGGCCTCACCTTTGGCGTCCAGGCCGAGGCCTGGTGGTAAGCAGTCGGGCATCCGTTGCATCCGGATGCCTGGCAATACCCTAACGCTGCTCCTGTGGTCCTTGCCCCGGTTCTGCAATAGGCCGGGGCCTTTTACCAGGCGTGACATAAAAAGAGGAATAACCCATGCCACCGTTCAAGATCGCCAGCCTCGCGCTGCTCACCGTTCTGTTAACCGGCTGCGCCAGCGAGCCGCTACGCCGCATCGATGCCCTGAGCGCCAGCCCGGCGCCCCTGCAGACCTCCGCCGGCAGCGCCGAACAGGCCCTGGCCGCCGCGTCATCCTGCTGCGCCTCGCTGCGCGAGCTGCCCTACCAGCCGATCCCGGTGAACTTCAGCGGCGAGGTGCGCATCGACACCAGCGCGCCCGCCTTCGCCTTCGACAGCGGCAAGAGTTTTTTCCGCGCCTTCCAGCTGCCGGCCTCGAGCAAGTCGTTCGAGATCCGCCTGTACAGCCAGGCCGGCGACACGGTGCTGGCGCCCAATGCCATGCTGCTCGACAGCCGGTTCCGCGTCACCCGCCTGCTCGGCGCCGAGGATTTCGTCTACGCCCCGGC
Source organism: Pseudomonadota bacterium (assembly GCA_023431055.1). Taxonomy (GTDB): domain Bacteria; phylum Pseudomonadota; class Gammaproteobacteria; order Pseudomonadales; family Pseudomonadaceae; genus Aquipseudomonas. The sequence continues at coordinate 18,827 of JAEYXX010000165.1, read as the reverse complement.
TTCCGGCTTCAAGGGCGACAGCCTGGACGCGCGCCTGCGCGTCGACCGCCTGTACCCGGACAACCCCGGCAACGAACACTACCTGGTGCTCTACACCAGCGAGGCGCAGATGCGCGGCCAGACCGTCATCGAGCACCCGGCCAAGGCCTTCGCCCGCGCCCTCGGCAACGAGGCGCCGAACATTCCCGACCCGGTGGCCCAGCATGCGCCGGTGGGGGTGATCAAGATGGTGCTGATCGAGGACAAGGTGGCCGGCCAGCAGGCCAACAGCTACGTGCCGCCGTTCAGCATCGGCCGCGAGATGGGCAACCAGCTGCCCAGCGTGCCGGCCCCGGCCGTGCTGCCGGAGACCCAGGCCTACTACCGCCAGGGCATCGACGCCGCCCTCGCCGGCAAGGATCTGGAGCGCGCCCTGCGCCTGGCCGACGAAGCGGGCCGGGTCGGCGACGACAGCGCCAAGGCCTACCTGCTCGAACGTATCCAGATCCGCTGAAACGATCGCCCCGGGGCGAAGCTGTGCTGGCTCCGGGTTGCCGTCCCGCGCATTCGCCGCGGGGCGCGGCTCCTACAGAGGCGGGCAGGCTTGACGACTGACCGCCCAACCAGAGGTCGATATGAGAACAACAATAAGGCTCGCGACACTGATTCTGCTGTGCACCGCCCCCTGGCCAGCCCTGGCCTTCGAGAAGAACGTGCTGACCGTCTGGATCGGCCAGGACAAGGGCTTCAACGGCCTCGCCGAGATCGGCCAGCGCTTCACCGCCGACAGCGGCATGCCGGTCAGGGTCGCCACCCCGGACGACCTCGCCGTCCAGTACGACAAGTTCGCCGCCACCACCAAGGGCCCGGATATCGTCATCTTCGCCCATGATCGCTTCGGCTCGTGGATCAACAACGGCCTGCTCGAGCCGCTCCAGCCCAGCGCAGAGGCCCTGCAGCGCGCCCCCGGCTTCGCCTGGGAAGCGCTGACCGTGGGTACCCAGCGTTTCGGCTATCCCCTGGCCACCGAGGTGGTCAGCCTGCTCTACAACCGCGAGTTGGTTGCCAGCGCGCCGCGCAGCCTCGCCGAGGTCACCGCACTGGACCGGCGCCTGCGCACGCAGGGCAAGCGCGCCATCGCCTGGGACTACAACAACCTGTACTTCTCCTGGCCGATCATCGCCGGTGCCGGCGGCTACAGCCTGCACAAGCAGAGCGGCATCTACGACCTGGCCGATGTCGGCGTCGCCACACCTGGCGCCATCACCGGCATGCAAGCGCTCAAGCAACTGCTCGACGACGGCGTGCTGGAACCCGGCGACGATTACGCCAGCGCCCTGGAAGGCTTCAAGCAGGGCCGCATCGCCATGATCGTCAACGGCCCCTGGGTGTGGAACGAGCTGCGCGACGCCGGACTCGACTTCGCCATCGACTATGTACCGGGCATCGACGACGCGCGCCGGGGCAGGCCCTTCGTCGGCATCCTCGCCGCCGCGATCAACGCCAACAGCCCGCACAAGACGCAGGCACAGCGCTTTGTCGAGAACTACCTGAGCAGCGCCGAGGGCCTGCACAGCCTCAACGCCGACAAACCGCTGGGCGCGGTGGCCAACCACGAGGTCATGGCCGGGCTGCGCCACGACCCGCTGATCGAACACACCTACGAGTCCGCCGCCAGCGGCGAGATCATGCCGGACATCCCGGAGATGAAGCGCTTCTGGGCTCTGTTCAGCTCTCGTCTGGGCGCCATGTTCAAGGGCGAGAAGCCGATCGCCGCCACCCTGGAAGAGATCGCCCAACGCCTGCGCGCCGTCGGCGAGGTGCAGGCCTGGCGCCGTCGCCACTACCCGACTGCCGACTCCACGGCGGGGCCGTCCTGAGCGACCCCACTCTCCAATCCCCTCCAGGGAAATTCGGGCGGCCTCGGCCGCTCTTTTTTTTTGGCGATCCCGGGCCGGGTTCAAGGCTGCCGGCTCTGCTGGTGCGTATGGCACAGCCTGCGCTCGTGCGCCGCAATCGCGCTCTATTAGCGGCTGAGCAATGCCTGCGGCTGCCTCCCCAGACGCGCCGGTATGGTGTCACTCGTTGCATCTTCTCTTTCGAATATTCCGGCTTGTCTACCTTCGGCACGGCTGATCCGGCCCACGCCGATTGCGGGGGATATCGGCGGGTTTCGAATATACGGATACCCGCATATGTTATGGCCCAACATTCAACCCGCGGACGCCGTCATGGCCGAACTGCTGACCCCCACCACCGTCTTCAAGTGCCTGGCCGACGACACCCGGGGGCGCCTGATGCTGCTGATCGCCCGCGAGGAGGAGTTGTGCGTCTGCGAACTGACCTGCGCCCTCGGCGAGAACCAGCCCAAGGTCTCGCGCCACCTGGCCCAGCTGCGCAGCGGCGGCCTGCTGGCCGACCGCCGCCAGGGCCAGTGGGTCTACTACCGCCTGCACCCGCACCTGCCGGACTGGGTGATCGCCGTGCTCGACGCCACGCTGGCGGCCAACAGCCACTGGCTGAACCCGGACAGCAAGCACCTGGCCGCCATGGGCGAGCGCCCGCAACGCAGCGCCGCCTGCTGCTGAATTTCCCACCTGCTGAACGAGGCCAAGGCCATGAGCATCAAAGTCGGTATCAACGGATTCGGCCGCATCGGCCGCCTGGCCCTGCGCGCCGCCTGGGACTGGCCGCAGCTGCAGTTCGTACGGATCAACGACCCGGCCGGCGACGCCGCCACCCACGCCCACCTGCTCAACTTCGACTCGGTGCACGAGGCCGGCAGCGACGGCGACTGCGTGGTAGTCAGCGGCCAACGCATCGCCGTCACCGCGAACAAGGCCATGTTCCTCAACGTTGCGCACAGCCTAGGCGGCCCCGCGACACCCTACTGGATAACCTTATGCACGCCCTCGCCCGGCTCACCCCCGAAGTGCGCCAGTACCTGCTGGTCACCGGCAACTACTGGGCCTTCACCCTCACCGACGGCGCGCTGCGCATGCTGGTGGTGCTGCACTTCCACAGCCTGGGCTATACGCCGCTGGCCATCGCCGCGTTGTTCCTGTTCTACGAGATCTTCGGCGTCGTCACCAACCTGCTGGGCGGCTGGCTCGGTGCACGCATCGGCCTGAACCGCACCATGAACCTGGGGCTGGCGCTGCAGGTGCTCGCCCTGCTGATGCTGACGGTGCCGGCGGCCATGCTCACGGTGCCCTGGGTAATGGGCGCGCAGGCACTGTCCGGCATCGCCAAGGATCTCAACAAGATGAGCGCCAAAAGCGCGATCAAGCTGCTGGTGCCGGACAGCCGGCAAGGCACGCTGTATCGCTGGGTGGCGCTGCTGACCGGCTCGAAGAACGCGCTCAAGGGCGTCGGCTTCTTCCTTGGCGGCGCCCTGCTCGGCCTGCTCGGCTTCGCCGGCGCGGTGCTGGCCATGGCCCTGGCGCTCGGCGTCACCTGGCTGGCCAGCCTGGCGCTGCTGAAGCAGGACCTGGGCAGGGCCAAGGCCAAGCCCAAGTTCCGCGACCTGCTGTCCAAGAGCCGGGCGATCAATATCCTCTCCGCCGCCAGGCTGTTCCTGTTCGGGGCGCGTGACGTCTGGTTCGTGGTGGCCCTGCCGGTGTACCTGGCCAGCACGCTCGGCTGGGACTTCTGGTGGGTCGGCGGTTTTCTCGCCTGCTGGATCATCGGCTACGGCATCGTCCAGAGCCTGGCTCCGGCGATCACTGGCAAGCGCCGCGGCCAGGTGCCGGACGGCCGCGCCGCCTGCGTCTGGGCCGCGCTGCTGGCCGGCCTGCCGGCGGCCATCGCCCTCGGCCTGGACAGCCCCCTGCCGGCACAGACGGTGCTGATCGGCGGCCTGCTGGCGTTCGGCGCGCTGTTCGCGGTGAACTCCTCGCTGCACAGCTACCTGATCGTCAGCTAAGCCCAGGAAGACGGCGTGTCGCTGGACGTAGGCTTCTATTACATGTCCAACGCGCTGGGCCGGTTGCTCGGCACCCTGCTCTCGGGCTGGGTGTTCCAGGGCTGGGGCCTGGCGGCCTGCCTGTGGCTGTCGAGCGCCTTCGTGCTGCTGGCGGCGCTGATCTCGCTGGGCCTGCCGCGCCATCGCGCCTAGCGGGTCAGGGCGCGCGCATACCCCGCGCCGCCTCGGCCAGATAGAACCAGGTCGGCGCATCCAGCTGCAGCTCGGCGCCGGCCAGGGCCTCCTCGATGCGCGACTCGCGCAGGCTGCCGAGAATCGGCACCGGGCGTCCCGGCAGGCGGCGCAGCCAGGCCAGGGCAACCTGCAGCGGGGTTGCCTGCAGCGCCGCCGCCACCTCCTCCAGCGCCTGCTGCAGCGCCGGGGCGAAACGGCCTCCGGCCAGCGGCGACCAGGCCAGCACCTGCAGGCCGTCGGCCTGCAGCGCCTGCAGACGGCCATCCCAGGCCGCCTGTTGAGCATTCAACGACAGCTCGATCTGATTGCAGCGCAGTGGCAGCTCGCGGCCGAGCACCTGCCAGTGCAGCGGCTCGGCATTGGACAGGCCGAGCCAGCCGACCTTGCCGGCCGCGACCAGCGCCTGCAGCGCCCGCGTCACCTCGTCCAGCTGCAGCAGCGGATCGGGCCGATGCAGCAGGAAGCCGTCCAGCCGCTCGACGCCCAGTCGCTGCAGCGAGGCCTCCACCGCCCGGGTCAGGTAGCGGGCGCTGCTGTCGTAGTGCTTGACCCGCCAGCGCGAGACGTCCTGCGCCGCCGGCACTATGTCGGCCTTGCTGATCAGCTGCAGGCGCTGGCGCAGCGCCGGACGCAGGCGCAGGGCGGCGCCGAAGCGCGCCTCGCACTCGCCCAGGCCGTAGATATCGGCGTGATCGAAACCGTTCAGCCCGCGCTCCACGCAGCGCTCGACAAAACCGAGCAGCGCCTGCGGCGCGGCCAGCTCGGGATAGTCGAGCAGGCGCATCATGCCCAGCAGCAGCGGCTGGCGGAGCGGAAAGCTAGTCATGGGAGGAATCCAAGTAATTGGTGGTGCGCACAGCGCACCCTACGGATTTGCGGCCATCCCGTAGGGTGCGCCGTGCGCACCAACAGAGCCGGCGGACGGCGCATGAAATCGACCATTGCCGGTCGAGTCCGCGCTGCGGCCCTATCAATCCAGCAGCTGCAAGGCCTCGGCACTGCACTGCTGGATGCGCGACCAATCGCCCTGCTCGACCCACTCACGCTGGAACATCCAGGTGCCGCCAACGCACATCACGTTGGGCTGGGCCATATAGCGCTGCAGGTTGTCCGGGCCAATGCCGCCGGTGGGGCAGAAACGCACGCCGCCGAACGGGCCGGCCAGCGCCTTGAGCGCGGCGACGCCGCCGCACACCTCGGCCGGGAACAGCTTGAAGCGGCGATAGCCGAGGGCGTAGCCGACCATCAGCTCGGAGGCGCTGCTCACGCCCGGCAGCAGCGGTACCGGGGCGTCCAGGGCGGCCAGCAGCAGCTCGCGGGTGCTGCCCGGGGTGACGATGAACTGGGCGCCGGCCTCGATGGCGGCGGCCAGCATTTGCTCGTCGAGCACGGTGCCGGCACCGACGCACAGCTCGGGGCGCTCGGCGCGCAGGCGACGGATCGCCTCCAGGCCGTGCTCGGAGCGCAGGGTCACCTCCAGCACGCGCAGGCCACCGGCGGCCAGCGCGTCGGCCAGCGGCAGGATGTCCGCCTCGCGGGCGATGGTGATCACCGGCATGATCCGCGCCTGGGCGCAGATGCGGTCGATCTCGGCGATGTGTTCGGCCATGCGCGCGCGCTGGCCTTCGTTGGGGCTGGTCATGTCAGGGGCACCAATAGATTTCGAGAGGGGAATGCAGGAAGGCGCGGATCGGCATGCTCGCCACCTCGCCGGGCGCCAGCGCCTCGGCCAGGGTGGCCAGCTTGGCCTGGCCCTGGATCGCCAGCAGCGGCAGGCGCGCGCCGGCCAGCAGCGGCAGGGTCAGGGTCAGGCGCTGCGCCGGCTGGCTCGGCGCCTGCATCGGCAGCACCCGGCGCGGGCAGTCGGCGCGCAGCGCCTGGTCGAGATTGGGACTGTCCGGGAACAGCGAGGCGGTGTGGCCGTCGTCGCCCATGCCCAGTACCAGCACGTCGATCGGCGGCAATTCGGCAAAGGCCGCATCGGCCAGCTCCGCCGCCTGCTCCAGGCTGCCGGCAACCCGGTACAGGCCGAGGAACTTCGCCTCGGAGGCCGCGCCACGCAGCAGATGACGACGCACCAGCGCCTCGTTGCTGCTGGCGTGGTTGACCGGCACCCAGCGCTCGTCGGCCAGGCTCACCAGCACCTGCGCCCAGGGCAGCGCCTGCTGCGCCAGGGCCTCGAAGAAGGCCACCGGGCTGCGCCCGCCGGACACCACCAGGGTGGCGCTGCCGCGGTTGTCGATGGCCTGGCGCAGGGCGTCGGCCACGCGCAGGGCCAGGGCATCGGCATGCGCCTCTGCGCTGACATCGCTACGGGCAACCACACCCGTGGGCAGTTCAAGGTCAGAGATCGCCATACCAGCTCCTCCCGTCACGAGTGATCAGTGCCACCGAGGCCATCGGGCCCCAGCTACCGGCGGTATAGGGTTTCGGCGCCTCGCCGAGCTGCTTCCAGCCGGCGATCAGCTGGTCGCACCACTGCCAGGCGTATTCGATCTCGTCCTTGCGCACGAACAGGTTCTGGTTGCCGCGCATCACTTCCAGCAGCAGACGTTCGTAGGCATCGGGAATCCGCGCGCTGCGGTAGGTATCGGAGAAGCTCAGCTGCAGCGGGCCGCTGCGCAGCTGCATGCCCTTATCCAGGCCCTGATCCTTGGTCAGCACCTGCAGGGCGATGCCCTCGTCCGGCTGCAGGCGGATGATCAGCTTGTTGCCGATCAGCTGGCGCTGCTCAGGGGCGAAGATGTAGTGCGGCGGCGCCTTGAAGTGGATGACGATCTGCGACAGCTTCTGCGGCATGCGCTTGCCGGTGCGCAGATAGAAGGGCACGCCGGCCCAGCGCCAGTTGCGGATGTCGGCACGCAGGGCGACGAAGGTTTCGGTGTCGCTCTGGGTGTTGGAATTCTCTTCCTCCAGATAGCCCGGTACCGGCCGTCCATCGCTGCTGCCAGCGACGTACTGGCCACGCACCACGCGCTGGCCGAGCTGCTCGACGCTGATCGGCTCCAGCGCCTTGAGCACCTTGACCTTCTCATCGCGAATGCTGTCGGCGGACAGGTCGCTGGGCGGGTCCATGGCGATCAGGCAAAGCAGCTGCAGCAGGTGGTTCTGGATCATGTCGCGCAGTTGCCCGGCCTGATCGAAGTAGCCCCAGCGCCCCTCGATACCGACCTTCTCGGCCACGGTGATTTCCACGTGGGAGATGTGGTTCTGGTTCCACTGGGTTTCGAACAGGCTGTTGGCAAAACGCAGGGCAATCAGGTTCTGCACCGTCTCCTTGCCCAAGTAATGGTCGATGCGATAGACGCGGTTCTCCGGGAACACCCGCGCCACCGCGTCGTTGACCGCACGCGAGGATGCCAGGTCGTGGCCGATCGGTTTCTCCAGCACCACCCGCGTGCCCTCGGCCAGCCCGACGGCGGCCAGGTTGGCGCAGATGCCGCCATACACCGATGCCGGGGTGGCGAAGTAGGCGACCAGCTGGTCCTGTGCGCCGGCCAGCTCGGCCAGGGCCAGGTAGTCCTCGGCCTGAAGAAAATCCATGGTCAGGTAGTGCAGGCGCGCCTGGAAACGCGCCAGCGCGCCCTCCTCCAGCTCCTTGGCCGGCACGTACAGGCGCAGGGCCTGCTCGATGGCGGTCAGATGGCGCTGTGGCTCGCCGGCTTCGCGGGCCAAGGCGAGGATGCGGGAGTCGTCGTGCAGTAAACCGGCGCGATCGAGCTGGTAAAGCGCGGGAAACAGCTTGCGCAGAGCCAGATCGCCGAGGGCGCCGAACAGGGCAAAGGTACAGGATTCGAGCTTTATCGCGGCCATGATGTTTGTTCTTCTATCAAGATGCGCTAGAAATACCGGGTAACAGCGGTTAAATCAAGAACAAATGTTGTAATAACAACAACATTTTTCCAAAACCTACGCAGAGGTGGTGACGAGCGGGTGTCACCAGTAGGATAGGCCAGCCTTCTTTACCGCCAATCTGAGGACTTCCCATGGACCGCGTGCGCAATCTGCTGGAACAGATCCAGAGCCGCCTCGACGACCTGAACAAGGCCGAGCGCAAGGTCGCCGAGGTGATCCTGCACGATCCGCAGCAGGCCACCCGCTTCAGCATCGCGGCACTGGCCCAGGCCGCCGGGGTCAGCGAGCCGACGGTCAACCGCTTCTGCCGCTCGTTCGGCGCCAACGGCTACCCCGAGCTGAAGATGCAGCTGGCGCAGAGCCTGGCCAGCGGCGCCGCCTACGTCAGCCGCGCGGTGGCCGCCGACGACGGCCCCGAGGCCTACACGCGGAAGATCTTCGGCAGCACCATCGCCTCGCTAGATACCGCCTGCCAGAGCCTCGATGCGCAGCTGGTCAGCCGCGCCGTCGACCTGTTGATCCAGGCGCGGCAGATCCACTTCTTCGGCCTCGGCGCCTCGGCCTCGGTGGCGCTGGACGCGCAGCACAAGTTCTTCCGCTTCAACCTGGCGGTGTCGGCGCATTCCGACGTGCTGATGCAGCGCATGATCGCCTCGGTGGCGCACACCGGCGATCTGTTCGTGATCATTTCCTACACCGGGCGCACCCGCGAACTGGTGGAGGTGGCACGCCTGGCGCGGGAGAACGGCGCCTCGGTGCTCGGCCTGACCGCCGCCGGCTCGCCGCTGGCCAAGGCCAGCACCCTGAGCCTGGACATTCCGCTGCCGGAGGACACCGACATCTACATGCCGATGACCTCGCGCATCATTCAGCTCACCGTGCTCGACGTGCTCGCCACCGGGGTGACCCTGCGCCGCGGCGTGGATTTCCAGCCACACCTGCGCAAGATCAAGGAAAGCCTGACCGCCAGCCGCTACCCGGCGGACGAGGAGCCGATCTAGGGCGATCATCCGCCTTTCGGCGGCAGGCACGCCCCAGCGACCATCAATCCTTCAGCAACAGCGACCGCCCTTCCATTTCCGCCGGCAGCGCCAACCCCATCAAGTCCAGCAGGGTCGGCGCGATGTCGCACAGCCGGCCATCCCCGAGGGCGAACTGCCCGGCCCGTCCGCTGACCAGGATCAGCGGCACCGGATTGAGGGTATGCGCGGTATGCGCCTGACCCGACTCGGCGTCGCACATCTGCTCGACGTTGCCGTGATCGGCGGTGATCAGGCACTCGCCACCGGCTGCCAGGGTCGCCTCGACCACCTCGCCCAGGCAGGCGTCCAGCGCCTCCACGGCGCGCACCGCCGCATCGAAGCTACCGGTATGGCCGACCATGTCGCCGTTGGCGTAGTTGCATACGATCAGATCGAAGCGCCGATCCCGGATCGCCTCGACCAGGCGCGCGGTCAACTCGGGCGCGCTCATCTGCGGCCACAGGTCGTAGGAGGCGACGTCCGGCGACGGGATCAGGATGCGCTCCTCACCGGCGAATGGCTGCTCGCGCCCGCCGTTGAAGAAGAAGGTGACGTGGGCGTATTTCTCCGTCTCGGCGATGCGCAGCTGGGTCTTGCCGAGCCCGGCCAGGTACTCGCCCAGACTGTTACGCAGGCTTTGCGGCGGGAAGGCGCAGGGCCCGTCCAGCTGCTGCGAATAGCGGGTCAGGGTCAGCAGCCGGCGCTTGTCGACCAGGCGCGCGCGGGCGAAGCCGTCGAAGGCCGGATCGACCAGCGCCTGGCACAGCTGCCGCGCCCGGTCGGGCCGGAAATTCATGAAGATCAGCGCATCCTCCTCCGCCAGCGCGACCGCCTCGCCGATGCCGGTAGCCTGGACGAACTCGTCCGACTCACCGCGGCCATAGGCCTGCTGCAGCCCGGCCTCGGCCGTGGCCGCCCGGAACTCGCCGCGCCCCTCGACGATCAGCCGGTGGGCCACCGCGATCCGCTCCCAGCGATTGTCGCGATCCATCGCGTAGTAACGACCGATCAACGAGGCGATGCGCCCCTTGCCCAGCGCATCCAGCTCGGCCTGCAGCTGCGCGATGAAGGGCCCGGCGCTCTGCGGCGGGGTGTCGCGGCCATCGAGGAAGGCATGCACGTAGAAGCGCTCGATGCCGCGCTCGGCCAGCACCCGGCAAGCGGCGATGATCTGCTCGGCGTGGCTGTGCACCCCGCCCGGCGACAGCAGGCCGAGCAGGTGCACCGCACCACCGCGGCGCCGCGCGCCGTCGAGCAGCTCGACCAGCGCCGGATTGGCGGCGAACTCGCCATCGGCGATGGCCCGGTTGATCCGCGTGAGGCTCTGGTACACCACGCGCCCGGCGCCGAGGTTCATATGGCCGACCTCGGAATTGCCCATCTGCCCCTCGGGCAGACCGACCGCCAGGCCCGAGGTGGCGATGCGGCCGTGCGGATAGTGAGCGAACAGTGCGTCCAGGGTCGGCGTACGCGCCGCGGCCAGGGCATTGCCCTCGACCTCCCGGCGCAGGCCGATGCCGTCGAGAATGATCAGGGTTCGGGTGGTCATCGGTGCCTCTCAGAAGATGTAATCGGTGGTCAGGAAGCTCGATTCGCGGTTGCGGATGATCTCGCTGACCAGCGCCTTGTTGCCGTCCTGGAACTTGGTCGCCACCAGGGTACGGATGGAGAACACGCGCAGCGCGTCGTGCACCGACAGGGTGCCTTCGGCCGAGTTCTTGCGACCGTTGAACGGGAAGCTGTCCGGGCCGCGCTGGCACTGGGCATTGATATTGATCCGGCCGACCTGGTTGGCGAAGGCATCGACCAGCCGGCCGACCTGGGCCGAGTCGCTGCCGAAGATGCTCAGCTGCTGGCCGTAGTCGGAGTCGAGCACGTAGTCGATCACCGTCTGCAGGTCGCGGTAGGGCACCACCGGCACCAGCGGGCCGAACTGCTCCTCCTGATAGATGCGCATGGCCGGACTCACCGGGTAGAGCACGGCCGGGTAGAAGAACGACTGGCGCGACTCGCCGCCGTCGGCATTGACCACCCGCGCACCCTTGGCCACGGCATCGGCCAGCAGGGTCTGCAGGTACTCGCATTTGCCCGGCTCGGGCAGCGGCGTCAGGGCGACCCCGGGTTCCCAGGGCATGCCCGGCTTGAGCGCGGCCAGCCCGGCGCTGAACTTGTCGAGAAAGCTGTCGACCACATCCTCATGCACGAAGAGGATCTTCAACGCCGTGCAGCGCTGCCCATTGAACGACAGCGCCCCGGTCAGCGCCTCGCTCACGGCGTTATCCAGGTCGACCTCGGGCAGCACGATGCCCGGATTCTTCGCGTCCAGGCCCAGCGCCGCGCGCAGGCGGTGCGGGCGCGGGTGCAGCTTCTTCAGGTCGCTGGCGCCCTTGTGCGTACCGATGAAGGCGAACACGTCGACCTTGCCGCTGGCCATCAGCGCGCTGACGGTCTCGCGGCCGCTGCCGTAGATGACGTTGATCACCCCGGCCGGGAAGCTGTCGCGGAACGCCTCGAGCAGCGGGCGGATCAGCAGCACGCCGAACTTGGCCGGCTTGAACACCACGGTGTTGCCCATGATCAGTGCCGGGATCAGGGTGGTGAAGGTCTCGTTCAGCGGGTAGTTGTAGGGCCCCATGCACAGGGTCACGCCCAGCGGCACCCGGCGGATCTGGCCGAGCGTGTCCTGCTCCAGCTCGAAGCGGCTGGAGCGACGGTCCAGCGCCTTGAGCGCCTCGATGGTGTCGACGATGTAGTCGCAGGTGCGGTCGAACTCCTTCTGCGAGTCCTTGAGGTTCTTGCCGATTTCCCACATCAGCAGCTTGACCACCGCCTCGCGCTGCTCGCGCATGCGCGCCAGGAACGCCTCGACGTGCTGGATGCGCTCGGCCACGCGCAGGTTGGGCCAGGCACCCTGACCGTTGGCGTAGGCACGCACCGCGGCGTCCAGGGCGGCCAGCGCCGCCTCGGCGTCGAGCCGCGGCGTGCTGCCGAGGATCACCTGCTCGTCGCCCTGTGCGGTGGCCAGGAACACCGGGCTGCGCACCGGTGCCAGCAACCCCTCCCAGGTGCGCAGCTGGCCATCGACCAGGTAGTCGCGCTGCTCGATGGGCGCGCCGGGGCGGTATTGCTCGGGAATCTCGGCCAGGGCCGGAAACAGGCGATCGAGACGGTTGGCAGTGCTCATGGCGTCAGCTCCTCTGGGGGAAGATCGAAGCGCCGCAATAGGCGGCACGGCCTTGCAGCGCCTGCTCGATGCGCAGCAGCTGGTTGTATTTGCCGACCCGGTCGGTACGACACAGCGAACCGGTCTTGATCTGCCCGGCGCAGGTGGCCACCGCCAGGTCGGCGATGGTGGTGTCCTCGGTCTCGCCGGAGCGGTGCGAGATCACCGCGGTGTACCCGGCATCCTGGGCCATGCGGATGGCATCGAGGGTCTCGCTGAGACTGCCGATCTGGTTGAACTTGATCAGGATCGAGTTGCCGATGCCGCGATCGATGCCCTCCTTGAGAATCCGGCTGTTGGTGACGAACAGGTCGTCGCCGACCAGTTGCACGCGTTTGCCCAGCTTCTCGGTCAGGTAGGCCCAGCCATCCCAATCGCTCTCGTCCATGCCGTCCTCGATCGAGGCGATCGGGTAGCGCTGGCACAGCCCGGCCAGGTAGTCGGCGAAGCCGGCGGAGTCGAAGCTCTTGCCCTCGCCGGCCAGCACGTAGCGACCGTCGCGGTAGAACTCCGAGGCGGCGCAGTCCAGCGCCAGACTGATGTCCTTGCCCAGTTCATAGCCGGCGCGGCGCACCGCCTCGGCGATCACCACCAGCGCCTCCTCGTTGGACGCCAGCGAGGGCGCGAAGCCGCCTTCGTCGCCCACCGCGGTGCTCAGGCCGCGCTCGCCGAGCACCTGCTTGAGCGTATGGAAGACCTCCGCCCCCATGCGCAGCGCCTCGGCGAAGGAGCCGGCGCCGATCGGCTGGATCATGAACTCCTGGATGTCGACGTTGTTGTCGGCATGCTCGCCGCCATTGATGATGTTCATCATCGGCACCGGCAGGCTGAACCGCCCCGGCTGGCCGTACAGCGCCGCCAGGTGCTCGTACAGCGACATGCCGAGCGCCGCGGCAGCGGCCTTGGCAGCGGCCAGCGACACCGCGAGGATGGCATTGGCGCCCAGCGCGCTTTTGCTCTCGCTGCCGTCCAGGGCGATCATCGCCGCGTCCAGCTCGCGCTGGTTCAGCGCATCCAGGCCGAGCACGCGCTCGCGGATCGCGCCGTCGACGTTGGCCACCGCGCGCTGCACGCCCTTGCCCAGGTAGCGCGCGCCGCCGTCGCGCAGCTCCAGCGCCTCGCGACTGCCAGTGGAGGCACCGGACGGCACGCTGGCGATGCCGACCGCGCCGCCGGCCAGGGTCACCACGGCTTCGACGGTCGGGTTGCCGCGCGAGTCGAGGATCTCGCGAGCGGTCACTTGCTGGATGCGGGTGTCAGTCATTGCCTTCGCTCTCCGGGGAAAGGGTTGCAGGGGTTGGCTCGACGGGCGCAGCGGCGAGCACCTCGCGCTGCTCGGCATAGGCTTCGCGAAAATCGAAGTCGCGCGGCCACTCGAATTCGCCGGCGGGCACAGGGCCACCGGACTGAAGGGGCGTATTCATGGGAACTCCTAGCAAACGTCGTCGCCGACGCGGATCACCCGCAGGCAGTTGGTGCCACCCTGGGCATTGGCATGGTCGCCGCGCGAAATCAGCACATGATCGCCGTCGGCCACCACGCCGCGGCGCAGCAGCTCGTCGACCGCGCGGGCGTTGATCTCGGCCAGCGGCAGGCGCTCGCTGTCGAACGGGATGGTCTGCACCCCGCGGAACAAGGCGACCCGGTTCTGGGTGCGCGGATTGCGCGAGAAGGCGTAGATCGGCAGGTGCGAGCGGATCCGCGACATCAGCCGCGGCGTGTCGCCGCTCTCGGTCATGCAGATGATCGCCTTGACCCCGTGCAGGTGGTTGGCCGCGTACATGGCCGCCATGGCGATCGACTCGTCGATCTTGTGGAAGACCTCATCCATGCGATGGCGCGAGCGATGCGCCAGCGGGTGCCGCTCCGCCCCGACTATGACCCGGCGCATGGCCTCGACCGTCTCGATCGGATAGGCACCGGCCGCGGTCTCGGCCGAGAGCATTACCGCATCGGTGCCGTCGAGCACGGCGTTGGCGACGTCGAACACCTCGGCACGGGTCGGCAGCGGCTGGCTGATCATCGACTCCATCATCTGCGTCGCAGTGATCACCACCCGATTGAGGCTGCGGGCGCGCTCGATGATCAGCTTCTGCACCGCTACCAGCTCGGCATCGCCGATCTCCACGCCGAGGTCGCCGCGCGCCACCATCACCCCGTCGGAGGCTTCGATGATCGCATCCAGCACCTGCAGCTCGGCGACCGTCTCGGCGCGTTCGATCTTGGCGATCAGCCCGGCTTCGCCGCCCGCCTCGCGCAGCAGCCGGCGCGCCAGCTGGATATCGGCGGCGTCTCGCGGGAAGGACACCGCCAGGTAGTCGACCTGCATCTCGGCGGCGGTGAGGATGTCCTCGCGGTCCTTGTCGGTCAGTGCCGCCGCCGACAGACCGCCGCCCTTGCGGTTGATGCCCTTGTTGTTCGACAGCGGCCCGCCGACCAGCACCTCGCAGAGCAGCCGGCTGGCCTCGACGCGCTTGACCTCCAGCTCGATGCGGCCGTCATCCAGCAGCAGGATGTCGCCGGGGCGGCTGTCGCCGATCAGCGCCTCGTAGTCGATCCCCACCGCCTGCTCGTCGCCGGACTGCTTGTCCAGTGCTGCATCGAGGGCGAAGACCTGGCCCTTGGACAACCGCACCTTGCCGGCGGCAAAGCGGGCGATGCGGATCTTCGGCCCTTGCAGATCGCCCAGCACGGCGACGAAGCGCCCGTGCTTGCGCGCCATCTCGCGCACCAGGGCGGCCCGGGCGATGTGCTCGGCGGCGCTACCGTGGGAGAAGTTCAGGCGCACCACGTCGACACCGGCCAGCACCAGCCCCTCGATCGCCTCGGGGCTCTCGGTGGCCGGGCCCAGGGTGGCCACTATTTTCGTTCTTCGTTGCACAGTTCAACCCTCATAAAGACCTGCTTGCATACAGGACAGGGACCGGAATCGGCCTAGGCACAAGCCGTTCGCGCGGCAGCCGACACAAGTGCCCGCCAGGCCCGCATGACCACCACCCGCCGAGCCCGCGCGCCACCCGCCAGATCGAACCCCAGGCAAGCTGCAGCGGACAGAAAAGTGGTTAACTTAAGAATATTTTCAATTGATACTCCTAAAATTCAGAGCAATCAAGAAAAAATGTAGTAATAAAAACAACATAAACATCCACTCGCCCCCATCGTCGGCGGCACCGGCAAAGGGTGAAATGGCGGCGCCCCAGCGCGCGCTGCGCGAGCGCGACGCTGCCATGACCTCAGTCGCGCCTTTGCCGGCAACCCGCGAACGGCAGATCACAGGCGCCGTCAGCCGGTAGCGGGCGTCCTCTGGGGGGCGCTATCGACCCGAGCGTCGGGGGGCGCGAAGAGCCGGCGGCGCTGCGGTCGTCAGACGCCTTGCCGCGAACGAACCAGCGACGCGACACGCACAATGTGCCGCTCACGGTGGGACCGCCGGGCGGCACCCGCCTGCGCCAGTTCAAGGAAAGCCTGACCGCCAGCCGCTATCCGGCGGATGAGGAGCCGATCCAACGATTCGGCAGTGATGGGCCGGTGCGCATGACGCACCGGTTCGCGGCGCCGCGCCGATAATCGAGTGCCTGGTGCGCACACCCCAGGCGGCCCCGCGACACCTATACGAGCTTCGGCGATAAACCTTTTGCATACGCGCGCACCGCCGCTAGCCAGCTAGGCGGTCGCTAGCCGGCCAACCCCGCGCGCAAGCTCAACACTCCCTCCTCCCCCGGCCGCAGGCAGAGGCTGTCTGGCCCGCAGCTGGCGGCCTCGACGCAGAGAAAGCCCAGGCTCTCGTTCCAGCCGACATCGGTCAGCGGGCGACTGCCCGGGTGCCAGACCACGCTGTTGGCGCCGCCGCGGGTGTCGATGGCCAGGCGCCGCTGCCAGGGCAGATCCTGCAGCTGCAGCACGCCGGTGTGGCGGAAGATGCGGTGGCAGCCGTCCTCGATGCGCAGCTCGCCGTGCTGGCGGCAGTCGGCGCGGGTCAGCAGGTCATGGCCGCTGGCACCGTCGAGGCCGAGCAGCACCACGCGCGAGACGTCGCTGATGCGCCAGTAGGCATGCAGGGCATGGCTGAGCTGGCAGGGTTCGCTGTCCTGATGACGGGTCACCAGGCGCAGCGCCAGGGTTTCGCCCAGTTCGGCCTCGAGACGCAGCGTCCAGTCGCACAGCTCGAGCTGCCAGAGCAGGCGCACGCCCTGCTCGCTCCAGTCGCAGGCCTGCAGCTGCCAGTCCTCGCTCAACCGGGCCCAGCCATGCGACGGCCAGCCGCTCTCGCTGGGATGGCGACCGAACCAGGGCCAGCAGATCGGCACGCCGCCGCGAATCGCCGCACCCTGCGGCCAGTGCCCGGCGCACCACAGCCAGGGCCGCTGAGCGCGCGGCTGGAAATGCAGCAGCTGCGCGCCCTGACGGCTGAACGCCGCCTGGAACAGGCGGTGTTCCAGCAACAGCAGCTCGCGCCCCTGGCGCACCGTCCAGCGCTGACGCGCCTGGCCGGGCTCGGCGAACAGCCCGGCCAGGGGATGCAGTTCGGCGCCGCCTGTGGCGGCGCCGAGCGGGCGCGAGGCGCTTACCACCAGTGCTCCACCTGCACGCCGAAGTTGTAGCCATGGCGCGCGGTGTCGAAGGCGCCGCTGTCGGACAGCGCCGAGCCGGCCGCCATTTGGTTGGCCGCCTGCTGCGCCGCGCGGTTCCAGGTGGCGTAGGTGTAGTACAGACGAAACTCCGGACGCGCCCAGAAACCGGGGCCGGACGGCGACCAGGTCGGGGCGATGGTGAACTTGGTCAGCTTGCGCGTGCCGTCTGTGGCATCGACCTGGTCGTGGCCCAGCTCGCCGACCAGCTTGAACTGCTCGGTGAAGGCGTAGCTGGTACGCCCGCCCACCGACAGCCAGTCCTGGTCGTCGCCGTCGGGCCGGGTGTCCTTCTGGTAGACGAACTGCACCTGGCCGCCGAGGCGCGGCGTGGCCTGCCAGTCGAAGTATTCGACCAGGCGCCAGCTCTTGTTGTCGCGATCGAGGGTGACGTCGCCGGTATAGCCCAGACCGGTGCCGGGGCCGCGGCCGTACTGCAGGGCGAAGGTGTTGACGCCGCCGAAGAAATCGCTCTGTTTGTGCTGCGCGATGATCGCCCAGCCGCTGTTGGCGCCGGTGCTGTCGGGCTTGTCGATGTAGCTGACGCCGAACTCCAGCTTGCCGCCGGGGTTGACCTTGAAGCCGCCGACGTTGAAGTCATGACGGTTGATGTAGGGCTCCTGGAAGTAGCTGTCCTTGCGCGAGAAGGCGTAGCTGTACTTCAGGCCGCCGTATTCGAAGTCCTCAATACCGGCGCCGGTGGCGCTCTGGTTCCAGTAGTAGAAGTCGCTGATATGGATGTCGTTACGCTTGTAGAAGCGCCGTCCGGCCCACAGCGAACCGCCGTTCAGCGCCGGCACCTTGCTCCATTCGGCGTACATCTGGTTCATCCGCGCGAAGCCGTAATCGCCGGTGAACTCCGGGGTGTGGCCGTACTGGTTGTACAACTGGGCCATGCCCTCGATGCTGAAGACCGAACCGTCGTCCAGGGTCAGCAGGTCCTGGCGCAGATCCAGCTCGATGTACTGCTCGCACTCGTTGCCCAGGCGGTACTTGGACTGCGCGCCGGTCAGCTGGAAGCAGGACTGGCTGCCGCCGTTCTCCGAGCCGCCGGCGCCGCTGCGCAGATAGCCGGTGAACTCCAGGGCCTGCGCCTGAGGTGCGGCCAAGGCCAGCGCCAGCAGGCAGGGTGCGCTGCGCGCACCAAGGCGGTGGAAGGCAGCTTGCGGTGTGGTCTTCATCGTTGCTCCTGATTGTTTTTATTGTGTGAAGTACTGCGGTTAACCGCCGCGGTGGCGGATTCTGCTCGGGTAGTTGCTGCGTGTATGGACGAGCTCCTGGGTAGGTTGGCGCTGAGCGTGCGAAGCCCAACAAGGGACCGCACAAGGTTCTGTTGGGCTTCGTGCCTCAACCCAACCTACCGGCTAACCGGCCTTGAACTGAGCCACCTTGCCCTCAGCGGCCTGACGCTTTCCCGGATGCAGGCGCTCGCCACTGGTGGCGTCGAACAGCAGCACGCGCGCCGGATCGAACTGCAGATCCAGGCTGGCGCCGGCTTGCGGTGCGGCGTCCGGCGCCAGACGGCAGCACACCTTGGTCTGGTTGAGGCTGACGAACACCAGGGTGTCGGGGCCGGTCGGCTCGACCACCTCGACCTCGGCGCGCAGGCTCGGCTGCGCTGCAGCGGCGCCTGCCAGCTGGATCTGCTCGGGACGCACGCCGAGAATCAGCTCGCGCCCTTGCAGCTCCGCCGCAGCGCCAAGCGGCAACTCGCAGCGCGCCTGCCCGGAGTCGAGCAGTCCAAAACACTGGCCATCGCGCACCTGCGTGCGCAGCGGGATGAAGTTCATCGGCGGCGAGCCGATGAAGCTGGCGACGAACTGGTTGGCCGGGTCGTTGTAGATTTCCTGCGGGGTGCCGAACTGCTGGATGATCCCGTCCTTCATCACCGCCACCTTGTCGCCCAGGGTCATGGCCTCGATCTGGTCGTGGGTGACGTACACCGTGGTGGTCTTCAGACG
>JAEYXX010000149.1 GCA_023431055.1 Pseudomonadota bacterium | reverse complement strand
TAAAGGCAAAGTGACGCAAAAGGACGACAGGGGAGCATCAGCTCCCCTTTTTCTGGCCTGCAGTCAGTGGCCAACCTTCGGGCCGTCGCCAAGCGACGTTGAACATGACTCCCGGCCATTTCCCATGGCCCTCTGAGGTTCACGGATGCCTCGCCTTTATCTGGCTCTGCTGCTGTTGTGGCTTGCCTGCCCCGCCTGGGCTCTGCCTGCTGCGCCGCTGGACAGCGACGATCTGCGCCTGTCTCTGGGCCCTTACACCGGCTATTACGAAGATGTCGACGGCACGCTTGGCCCCGAGCAGGTGCTGGCGCTGGATGACGATGCTTTCCAGAAAGTCGGTGGCGACCATATCAACCTCGGCAAGAACGCCTCGGCCTGGTGGTTCAAGATTCGCCTGGTCAATACCTTGGAGCGCCCGCTTGGCGGCTACCTGGAAATCAACTATCCGCTGCTCGACCATCTGCAGGTTTATCTGACCAACCCCGACGGCACCCGCCTGGAACAGGAAAGCGGCGACAGTTTCGCTTTCTCCCAGCGCCCGGTGCAGGTGCGCAACTTCTGGTTTCCGATGGAGCTGGAAGCCGGCGTCAGCACGCTGCTGGTTCGCGTGGAAACCACCAGCACGGTATTCGTGCCGCTGTTCTTCGCCACCTATGGCGCCAGCGCAGCCGCGCAGGAAAACCTGATGGGATTCAACGGTGCGTTCTACGGCGTGCTGTTCGCCATGTTCTGCTACAACCTGTTCCTCTATCTGTCGCTGCGCGAATCGGCCTATCTCTGGTACCTGGCCTACAACCTCAACGTCGGTCTGCTCGCCGCCTGCTTCGACGGCATGCTGTTCAAGCTGCTGCCCGAACATGTGGCCCTGCAGTCGGTGAGCATCTACATCCTGATGTACGTGCACTGCCTGATGGCCATTCAGTTCAGCCGTCACTTCCTCCATGCCCGGCAGTATTTCCCGCGCCTGGACAGGTACATGCGCCTGCTGATGCTGATCTGTTTCGGCTGCCTGCTGGCGGTGCCGCTGATCGGTTTCGCCGCCTGGAACATCCTGGCCAGCGTCACCGTTTCCCTGGTGTCGCTGATCCTGCTGCTGATCGGCATCTACGTCTGGCGCCGCGGTGTGCGCTACGGCTCGTATTACACCCTGGCCTGGGCCATTCTGCTGTTCGCCTTCATCCAGGCCACCACCGGTTCGCTGGGGCTGGAAGTGCTCGGCGTGTTCGGCGCCACGGTGGTGAAGATCGGCGTGACCATCGAGCTGATCACCCTGTCCATCGGCCTGGCCGACCGCATCAATCTGCTCAAGGAAGAAGGCTTCCAGTCGCGCCGCGCTGCCGAGCAGGCGGCCTTCGAAAGCCAGGCCAAGAGCCGCTTCCTGGCCAAGATGAGTCATGAGATCCGCACCCCGCTCAATGGTGTGCTGGGCATGCTGCAACTGCTGCGTGAAACGCCACTGGATCGCAGCCAACGTTTCTATGTCGACACCATCTCCAGCTCCGGCAGCTCGCTGATGGCGGTGATCAACGACATCCTCGACTACGCGCGCATCGAATCGGGCAAGCTCAGCCTTGAGCAGATCGAGTTCGACCTCGAGAACATGATTTCCGAGACCCTCAGCCTGTTCACCGGGCAGGCCCTGGACAAACGCCTGCGTCTCTATGTCAGCCTGGAAAATGGCGTACCGCGACGTATTCAGGGCGATCCGATACGGCTCAAGCAGGTGCTGATGAACCTGCTCAGCAACGCCCTGAAATTCACCGCAGAAGGTCATGTGGCGGTCAGCGTCAGCCGCCGCAGCGACAGCGACGGCAAACCGCACCTGGTATTCGCCGTCAGCG
Organism: Pseudomonadota bacterium; assembly: GCA_023431055.1. GTDB lineage: Bacteria > Pseudomonadota > Gammaproteobacteria > Pseudomonadales > Pseudomonadaceae > Aquipseudomonas. The sequence continues at coordinate 12,259 of JAEYXX010000149.1, read as the reverse complement.
ACAGTGGCATCGGCATCAGCGAGCAAGCGCTGGCGCAGTTGTTCGAATCCTTCGCCCAGGGCGACTCCAGTACCACACGCCGCTATGGCGGCAGCGGGCTGGGACTGGCCATCAGCAAGGAACTGGTAGAAATGATGGGCGGGCGAATCGAGGTGCAGAGTACCCTCGGCCAGGGCACCCGCTTTGCCTTCGACATACCCCTGTTGGGCGAACAGGACGCACCTGACGAACTCAGCCGTCTACTCAGCGGCCGTACCACCCTGCTAGCCTCGCTCGACGGCCTGGGCCTGGACGCCATGAGCCGCCTGCTCGGTCGCTGGGGTATGCGCACCGAGCGCTGCCAGACACCGGAACGCCTGCAGGACTATCTGGAGGATTTCGCGGCGCCACCGCTGCTGGTCCTGATGGCGCCCTGGCCGGGCGGCGTCAACCACTGGCTCGATTCGATCAGGACCAAGCTGGAGGTGCAGCAGCGCGTACTGGTAATCTGCCCGCCCGAAGCCTGCCAGCAGCTACCGGCGAGCCAGGGTCTGCGCCTGCAACACCTGGCCCAACCGGTGGCGGTCAATGCATTGCGTCAGGCGCTCACCGAGTTGTACGAAGAGCCCAAAGCACAGGTACATCAGTTGGTCAGAGACATGCGCAGCGACAGCGGCAATGCCCCCTGCATCCTCGTTGCCGAAGACAATCCGGTAAATCAGCTGGTGGTGCAGGGCTTCCTGAAAAAACGCGGCTACAGCGTGCGTCTGGTCACCAACGGCCAGGCCGCAATCGATGAGTACAGCCGTGCGCCCGACGCCGTGCAGTTGATTCTGATGGACTGCGAGATGCCGGTGATGGACGGCTTCGAAGCCACCCGACAGATCCGTAGCCTGGAACGCAGCCGGCAGATCGCTCCGGTGCCGGTGATCGCGCTGACTGCGCACATCCTCGAGGAACATCGGCAGCATGGCCTGGATGCCGGCATGGACGATTTCCTCGGCAAGCCGCTGGATAGCGGGCTGCTCTACAGCACACTGGAACGTTTTCTCAAGCGCCCTGGCAACCGCGCCTGAGTGCACTCGCGGTATGGCGCCCTCTGGCTCTATCATGGGCGCCAACAACCGGAGCCCATTCGCCGTGCTGATCCCCGCTCACCTGCTGCAAGCCGATACCCTCACCGCCCTGATCGAAGACTTCGTCACCCGTGACGGCACCGATAACGGTGACGAAACCCCTTTGGAAACTCGCGTGCAACGCGTACGCCGCGCCCTGGACAAGGGCGAGGCGGTGATCGTGTTCGATCCGGACAGCCAGCAATGTCAACTGGCGATGAAGCGTGACGTGCCCCGGGAATGGCTGGACGCCTTGAACGATGCCCTCAGTGATTGACCGTATGTGCCAGCATCACCGATAGCTGGCACAGGGGCCGCCCGCTCTCGGCCTGCCACTGATTGAAGGCGGCCTGCACCGCGGCCAGATCCTTCTGACTGGTGGGTGCCTTGTCGATCACGCCCTGCGCCTTGAGCGCGGCGACCATGTCGTCGGTAGGAACGAAGGTATCCTTGCCCACCATGCGCAGAAAACGCGGAGCCGACAGCCCGCCGAGCTGGTTGCCCTGCTTGGCCAGGTACTTCCACAGACCGACGATGTCGCTCACCGGCCAGTCGGCGATCAGGGCACCGAAGCTACCTTTCTCGCGGCGTACGTCGAGGATGAATTGAGCGTTGCGCGGCACGCTCTTGAGCTTGCCCAGGTGACGGATCAGCCGCGCGTCCTGCATCAGGCTCTCCAGGCGTTCGGCACCCATCAGCACCACTTTCTCCGGGTCGAAGCCGAAGAACACCTCCTCGAACGCCGGCCACTTGGCGTCCACCAGGCTGTGCTTGAGCCCTGCGCGGAAGATGCGCAGGCTGATCAGCGACAAGTAGCGGTCATCGCTCAGCGCACGCAGTTCGGCATCGCTGCGCGGCTGCGGCAGCATGGCCTCCAGTGCCTTGGCCGAACCGAAGCGATTGAGGCAGAACTCGTGCAGCCACTTGTAATCACGCATGAATCGAATCCTTAATAAAACGGATGACGAAGCCTGCATGCAGTAAGCCGAACACCGCAAGCCCTGCAACAACCGTAGGGCGGGTGAAACCCGCCAATCTCGAACCGGCGGGTTGCACCCGCCCTACCCGCGCAAACGCTCGGCGGCCTGGCGCAGCGCCGCTTCGGTGCCGCTCCAGCCCAGGCAGCCGTCAGTGATCGACACGCCATAGCGCAGCTCGCCGGAAAGTGCCTGGCAACCATCGAACAGATGGCTCTCGAGCATCACGCCACGCAGACTGGTATCGCCAGACAGACGCTGGTCGATCACGCTGTCCAGCACCGCCGGTTGACGCAGCGGATCCTTGCCACTGTTGGCATGGCTGCAGTCGACCATGACGCGCGGCGCGATCCCCTGGCGCTCAAGTGCCTGCCGCGCAGCGGCGACGCTTACTGCATCATGATTCGGCGCGCCGTGGCCCCCGCGCAGCACCAGATGAGTATCCGGGTTGCCGGCGGTGTGCAGCAGCGCCGGATGGCCGAGCTCATCGATGCCGAAATGCCGGTGCGGGTGCGCCGCCGAACGCATGGCATCACAGGCGATGCCGACGCTGCCATCGGTGCCGTTCTTGAAGCCCACCGGAAGATCCAGGCCACTGACCATCTCGCGGTGCACCTGCGACTCGCTGGTGCGCGCGCCGATAGCCGCCCAACCGAGCAGATCGTCGAAGTAGCCAGCCGCCATAGGTTGCAGCAGCTCGGTGGCTAGCGGCAGGCCGCGCTCGAGGATATCCAGCATCAACTGCCGCGATTGGCGCAGGCCCTCGGCCATGTCACCGCTGCCATCCAGGTGCGGGTCGTACAGCATCCCCTTCCAACCTACGGTGGTACGCGGTTTTTCCACGTAGGCGCGCATCACCAGCAGCAGCTGGTCATCGACCTGTGGCGCCAGCTCGGCCAGGCGCTCGGCGTATTCGAGGGCTGAGTCGCGGTCATGCAGGGAACAGGGGCCGACCACCACCAGCAGGCGCGGATCGACACCATCGAGCACGGCGCGGATAGCGTCGCGATCAGCGGCGATACGTTCGGCAAGGGCGGCGGATAGCGGCAGGCGCTGGCGCAAGACGGCGGGGCTGGGCAGCGGTTGGGCGCTGCGGCGGACGATGGTGGTGACGGGGCAAGCGAGTTGAGCGGAGACGGATGCATTCATGATCTGGCGGTTCCTTGGCCCGCGCGGCCTGCGCCGCGCGGCGCTAACTGAGTGTTCGTGGCAAAGGTGTCAGGGCGGTGGTGACGCTGCTAAATCGCCAGTGGTAGCGGTAGTTGCGGTAATAACGGTTCATCTGTGAGTCCTCGATCTGTGGCCGTTTTCGGCCGGAAAAAACAAAACCCCCGGTCGGGTTGCCGACCGGGGGTTTTCTGGAAAACGTCTCTGGTGGCGACCCTGGTTTCTCAGGCCGCCTGTGGGGAATCAGGCGCGCCTATGGCTAAACCAATACCCAAAGAAGTAATACGCCGCAGCCGCGACCGACTGCACACGCGCCAACGCAGCGCGCGAGGCACCGGCTTGTAGCATGGACAGGAGGTTGAGGCTGGCGGACATGAAATTCTCCAAAGCGATGGCCGAAACATACTCCAGGCCTTTGCGGCCTGGCAAGCGTCGCGGCTAAAACCCCTCCCACAGATTCGAGTCACTTGTGGGAGCGGCTTCAGCCGCGATGGCTTACAGGCTCATCACATCGAGAAAGCGCGGCGTGGCGCTGTCGTCGATCTTCAGGCTCTTGAAGTCGAACAGGTTGCGGTCGGCCAACTGCGAGGGGTGCACGTTCTGCAGGGCGCGGAACATGATCTCGACGCGCCCCGGGCTCTTGCGCTCCCACTCCTGCAGCATCTCCTTGACCACCTGGCGCTGCAGGTTCTCCTGCGAGCCACAGAGGTTGCACGGGATGATGGGGAATTCCTTGAGCTGGCTGTAGGCCTCGATATCGGCCTCGGCGCAGTAGGCCAGCGGACGGATCACCACGTTGCGGCCGTCGTCGGAGAGCAGCTTGGGCGGCATGGCCTTGAGCGTGCCGCCGTAGAACATGTTGAGGAAGAAGGTTTCCAGGATGTCGTCACGGTGGTGCCCCAGCGCCATCTTGGTCGCGCCGATCTCGTCGGCGTAGGTGTACAGCGTGCCACGACGCAGGCGCGAGCACAGCGAGCAGGTGGTCTTGCCCTCGGGGATCTTCTCCTTGACCACCGAGTAGGTGTCCTTCTCGATGATGTGGTAGGCCACGCCGATGGATTCCAGATACGCCGGCAACACGTGCTCGGGGAAGCCGGGCTGCTTCTGATCCATGTTCACCGCGACGATCTCGAACTTGATCGGCGCCACCTTCTGCAGGTATAGCAGCACGTCGAGCATGGTGTAGCTGTCCTTGCCGCCGGACAGGCAGACCATCACCTTGTCGCCATCCTCGATCATGTTGAAGTCGGTGATGGCTTCGCCGGCCAGGCGGCGAATGCGCTTCTGCAGTTTGTTCTGGTTGACCGAGAGGGTGCCCATGGTGCGTCGAAATCCGAGGGGTGGGAACGAAAGCGGGACATTTTACGCACAAAGGCGCCGCGCCCCTACCCTGTCGACGGTTAAATGCTAGGCTCGGCCGATGAACGACGACCTCGACCCCAGCCAGGACCTCGCCGACCAGGTGCTGCAACTGCTGCAGGCCGCCCCCGAGGGGCTGGCCGAATACGCCCTGATCCAGCAGCTCAAGTCCCGCCGCAGCGGGCATTTACCCAACCTGCCGCTGACCGACAAGCTGGTGCTGTTTCGCACCCATTTTCTGCTGTTCAACGCGCTCTACCGCCTGCGAGACCGGCTCTGGCAGGCGCAGACGCACCTGCTCGAGATCAGCCCGCTGTGCATCCGCCTGCTGCCCTATCAGCCCGGCAGCTCAGCGCTGAGCGAACGCGACGAGTTGCGCGATTACTACCTGGACATGAGTCAACTACGCGACACCGATGAGCGCGATGTCGAGCGCCTGCTGACCAGCTTCTGGACGCGCATGCACGGCGGCGACGAGAAGCAGGCAGCACTGGAGTTGTTCGAGCTCAGCAACGAACGCACGCTCGATTTGCCACGAATCAAGCAGCGCTACCGACAAATGGTCAGCTTGCACCATCCGGACCGAGGCGGCAGCACAGAGCGGTTGCAGTCGATCAACCTGGCAATGGAAATTCTTGAGCGCTATTACCACTGACCTGTAGAGAGCAATTTGCTCTAAAGCCAGACACCACGCCTGCTCCAGGCCCTGCCTATACTGCGACATAAGGTCGCATCGATTTGGCCTGACACCCGGTGGCGCTGTACACGCGCCCCGGGCGTTCGCTGGGGGGCGACCGTCATAAGAAAAGGAGGTGTCTGGCATGATCCACCACGTTTGGGGGCTCTTCACCCATCCCGACCAAGAATGGCAAGAAATTCGTGGCGAGGAAGAAACCATCAGCCACATGTACCTGACCCACGTTCTGATTCTCGCGGCGATCCCCGCTATTTCAGCTTATATCGGCACCACCCAGGTTGGCTGGGCCATCGGCGACCGAGCACCGGTCATGCTTACCGAAGGCAGTGCGATGGTGATGACCATCATGTCCTACCTGGCGATGCTCGCCGGTGTAGCCGTGATGGGCGCCTTCATCCACTGGATGGCGCGTACCTACGACGCCAACCCGAGCCTGACCCAATGCGTGGTTTTCGCGGCCTACACGGCCACACCGCTGTTCATCGGAGGTCTCGCAGCGCTTTATCCACACCTGTGGCTGGGCATGGTCGTGGGCACAGTCGCCATCTGTTACACCGTGTACCTGCTTTATGTCGGCATACCGACCTTCATGAACATTCCCGAGGATGAAGGCTTCATGTTCTCCAGCTCGGTGCTGGCGGTCGGTCTGGTAGTACTGGTAGCGATGATCGCCAGCTCGGTCATTCTCTGGGGCATGGGCATCGGCCCGGTCTATACCAGCTGATCGAATTCTGCGCCGCATCCGCAGGCCGCCTTCGGGCGGCCTTTTTCTTGTCTAACGCATCGTGAGGAATTTGAGTTGAACCCTGTGCCGCAAAGACTGCCCCACCTATAAAGGCAGCCAGCGGATGGACATACCATGTACGCGAACCTCTACACCCTTCTCACCCGCCCGGATCGCGCCTGGACGGCAATTCGCCAGGACGAAGAACGCAATAGCGCCAATTACCTGCCCTATCTCTTGCTGTTCAGCCTGTTGCCGGCGATTTGTCTGTTCATTGGCACCCATTGGGTGGGCTGGAGCCTGGTGGATGAAGAACGCATCCGCCTGGAGGCGATAAGCGCCGTGCAGCTGAGCGTACTGCTGTACCTGGCGACGCTGATCGGCGTCTTCATCATGGGATACTTCCTGCGCTACATGTCGCGCACCTTCGAAGCCAGGCCCACGTTCAATCAGTGCATAGGTTTCATCGCCTATGCCTGTACCCCGTTCTTCCTTGCCGGCATCGCCGCGCTGTATCCCACCCGCTGGTTGGCGATACTGGTTCTGGCGGCAGCCTGTGCGCATACCTCCTATCTGATCTATGTCGGCCTGCCGCGCTTCATGCGCATCGACAACCACCAGGGCTTTCTCTACGCCTCCTCGATGATTGGCGTAGGGCTTTTGGTAGTGGTCACCATACTGGTCAGCACCATCCTGTTCTGGACCTACACGCTTCAGCCGGACTATCAGCGAACGGTCGATCAGGACCAGAGTCGCGGCACGCAGCAGGAACGCATGCAGCCGCCAGGAGACGAGTGATACCTGCGCAGCCGGGCTGCTTGCGGCATAATTCGCCCTCAGCCCGCACCTGCGCCAGTCATGCCCGAACAGATTCACGCCCGAGTCGAAGCCTGCTACCAGCAGGCGGAAGCCTTCTTCAAGCAACGCTTTGCCCGCCCCGAGATCAGCTTCAAGCTGCGCGGGCAGAAGGCGGGCGTCGCGCACCTGACGGAAAACAAACTGCGCTTCAACCTGCAGCTGTACCGCGACAATCACGAAGACTTCCTGCGCCAGACGGTGCCCCACGAAGTGGCCCACATGATCGCCCACCAGCTGTTCGGCCCGCGCATACAGCCGCACGGCGAGGAATGGCAGCTGATCATGCGTGGCGTCTACGAACTCCCGCCGCATCGCTGCCACAGCTACGAGGTCGAACGGCGCAAGGTTGCCCGCTTCATCTATCGCTGCAGCTGCGTGGATGGCGAGTTTCCCTTCTCCGCTCAGCGTCATGCGCTGGTGGCCAAGGGGCGCCGCTATTACTGCAGACGCTGCAAGGCGACCCTGCATTTCACCGGCGAGCATCGCCAGGAATGATCGGGCGCCAGCGCCCCGATTAGAGCTCTAGCCTTCGAACGATTTGAGCCACTCGGTGCGCACACGCGCTTGCTCTGCCCGGCAATCCGACTCCCAGAACCCAGTCCAGGGCGAGCCTTGCACGCGATTGCGCGCGTACAGGCTGCAATCCTGCTCGCGCAGCTTGATCCAAAGTCGCTGGGTATCACGCAGCTCCGTGGCGAGCGCCGGCTCATACTCTTTGAGCGAGGCCATCACCCGGTTGTAAGTGCCTTGCAGCTCCTGCTCGGCAGCCTTCCACACCGGCCCCTGACACATGAAGGCGGCCATGGCGCTACCCTGCTGGCACGGATCCTCCGGATCCTCGGTGGCATGCAAAGGTGTCAGGGCGAAGGCCAAGCCCAACGCCAGGATCAAACCCAGGGCACCTGGCGCCCCTCCCGCGACTCCATTCATATCCACGCTCCCGCTGCGATAAAGGCGCCCATCCTAAGCGGGCGCCATCGCGCGCTTCAACCGAACACCCGTGCCTCGCGCAGCGCGGCGATTCGCTCGGCGTCATAACCCAGCTCGGCCAGCACCTGCTCGGTATGCGCGCCAACTGCCGCGCCCACATGCCGAGGCGGCGGCAAGCCCTTGGAGAACTTCAGCGGGCAGGCCAGTTGCGCCTGGGCCGACAAGCCTTCGCGCGGTACCTCGACGACCAGATCACGCGCTCTGATTTGCGGATGCTGCACCGCCTCCGACAAAGGCAGCATGGGTTCGACGCAGGCGTCCAGTTCGCTGAAGACTTCACACCACTGGGCGAAGTCGCGCTTCTCGAATTCGATCTCGATCTCGCGCTTGAGCGCGCGCTGATCCTCGGGCTTTTGCGATAGGCCACGCGCCGCCAGTTCGGGCCGGCCAATGGCGGCGCAGAACTGCTGCATGAACTGTGGCTCCAGGCTGCCGACAGAGAACCAGCGACCATCGCGCGTGCGGTAGTAGTCATAGAAACTGCCGCCATTGAGCGCCTGGTTTTCCATGCCGGGCTCGACCCCGCCGCCGAGATACCCTGCCCCAGCCATGCCATGCAGGCTGAAGGCGCAGTCGGTCATGCTCACATCGACCTGCTGGCCCTGGCCAGTGACCTGGCGCTGCACCACAGCGGCAAGCAGGCCGATCACCCCATGCAGCGAGCCACCAGCCAGATCCGCCAGCTGCACGCCCAGCGGCAACGGGCCGCTGTCACGACGTCCGGTATAGCTGGCGATGCCGGCCAGCGCCAGGTAGTTGATGTCATGCCCGGCGCGGTCACGGTAGGGCCCGCTCTGGCCATAGCCGGTGATCGACACGTAGATCAGGCGCGGGTTGATCGCCTTGAGCGCCTCGTAACCGACGCCCAGCTTGTCCATCACACCTGGGCGGAACTGCTCGAGCACGATGTCGTACTCGCTCACCAGTTGCTTGACCACCTCCACGGCCTCGGGGCGTTTGAGGTCAAGAGCGATGCTGCGCTTGTTGCGGTTCAGATAGGCGTGGCTGGTGGACGTTCCTCCCTCGTGCGGCGGTAGCACGCGTACCAGATCCATGCGTGTGGGCGACTCCACCCGTAGCACCTCGGCCCCCATGTCGGCCAGCAGCAGCGAGGCGAACGGCCCCGGCAGCAAGGTGGAGAAGTCGAGAACCTTCAACGAAGACAGTGGGCCGCTCATGGCGCCTCCTGATAAGTGATCGGATGGCCCGCGACATGGATGCATTTCTGAGCGCCCGTCGGGCCGAGACTGTGATCGTACGCATACCACCTCATAGTTTCATGCCGCGACTGATGATCTCCTTCATGATCTCCGAGGTGCCGGCAAAGATGCGCTGGATGCGTGCATTCGCGTACATCTTGCAGATCGGGTACTCCCACATGTAGCCCCAGGCGCCATGCAGCTGCACGCCCTCGTCGACCACCTTGCACAGCAGCTCGGTGGTGAACAGTTTGGCCTCTGCGGCGACTTCTGCACTGAGCTTCTTCTGGTTGTGATCCATCACGCAGCGGTCGGTGAACACCTGGGCCACGTCGATCTGGGTGCGCATCTCGGCCAGCTTGAAGCGGGTATTCTGAAAGTGCGCGACGGGGCGGCCAAAGGCCTGGCGTTCCTTGACGTACTCGATGGTGGTCTGCAGCGCCGCCTCGGCGCCAGCCACCGCGCCACAGGCATTGGTCAGGCGCTCCTGGGCGAGCATGTTCATCAGGTAGAAGAAGCCGCCCTTGGCGTCGCCCAAGAGGTTGTCCTTGGGAACCTTGACGTCATTGAAAAACAGCTCGGCGGTGTCCTGGCTGTGCATGCCGAGCTTCTTCAGCTTCTTGCCGCGCTCGAAACCGGGCATGCCGCGCTCCACCAGAAACAGGCCCATGGCGTGCTTGTTAGCCGGGTCGGTCTTGGCCGCGACGATCACCAAATCGGCCAGATAGCCATTGGAGATGAACACCTTGGAGCCGTTGAGCAGCCAGTGTTCGCCCTTGTCCACCGCCGTGGTGCGCATGCCGGCCAGGTCAGAGCCGGCGGACGGCTCGGTCATCGCCACCGCCAGGATAGTTTCACCACTGATGATACCCGGCAGCAGCCGCGCCTTCTGCTCGGCATTGCCGTACTCGGCGATATAGGGGCCGCACAGCGCCGAGTGCAGCGGGATCATGAACCCTGGTTCGTTGATGCGCGCCAGCTCCTCGCACATGATCTGCTCGTAGCGAAAGTCCTTGAGCCCGGCACCGCCGTACTCCTCGTCCGCCCAGGGCAGCAGAAACCCCATCTCGCCGGCTTTGCGCCACACGCTGCGATCCACCACCCCAGCCTCTTCCCAGGCCTCCTGATGCGGCACCACCTCCTTGTCGAGAAAGGCGGCGAAGGCATCGCGAAACAGGTTGTGCTCGGTATCGAAATGGTTGCGTTGCATGGGGCGTGTCCTGCGCTGTTGTTATGTCCTTGAGGTTAAGGGCCGCCCCGCCGCCCCTCAATGACCCATGCGCTCAGCCTCGGTTGACCCAATCGCTCGGCTGGCTTGCTCTGGCTGGGAGCAACTGCCTACCATCGACCACCCTCGCCTTCGGAAACCCAGCATGCGCGAACGCACCATTGCCAGCCACTTCGTCCGCGCCGCCCTGCGCGGTGCGGATCGCCACGGCCTGGCCTGCGAGCTGATACTGCGTCAGGCCGGCATCCAGCCCGCCGTACTCGTCGAGCCACGTGCGCGCATCGCCCCCGAGCAATTCGCCCGGCTGATGCAACTGCTGTGGGAAGCGCTGGATGACGAATACCTGGGCTTCGGTCGCCAGCCAAGCAAGCGCGGCACATTCGCCATGATGGGCCACGCCATCATCCACTGCCGTAGCCTGGAAAAGGCTCTGAGCCGGGGCGCGATGTTCTACGGGCTGTTTCCCGACGCGCCAGGCATCAGCCTGCAACGCGAAGGCGACTGGGCACGGCTGAGTGTCGACGACAGCACGCTGTGGGACCCGGACCATTTCCTGGTGGAAAGCCTGCTGGTGATCTGGCATCGCCTGGGTAGCTGGCTGATCGGCCAACGCATCCGCCTGGAAGAAGCCACCTTCGCCTACCCCGAGCCCGCACATGCCGCCGAGTACGAACTGCTGTTCCCCTGCAGCCGGCGCTTTGCCGCCGGACAAACCAGCCTGCTGTTCCACGCCCGCTACCTGGCCATGCCGCTGCTGCAGGACGAACGCACGCTCAAGCAATTCCTCCAGCACTCCCCCGCCGACCTGCTGGCCCGGCCCGACGGCGGCGACAGCCTGATCAGCCAGATCCGCCGCCTGCTCGGCCGCGACTGCCGCACCTGGCCGGACCTGGAACAGGTCGCTCAGCACCTGCATACCAGCCCACAAACCCTGCGCCGCCACCTACGCGAAGAAGGCACCAGCTTCCAGGAACTCAAGGACCACCTGCGCCGCGACCTCGCCATCTACCACCTGGGCCGCGACGAACTGGCGATTCAGGACATCGCCGAACAGCTCGGCTTCTCCGAACCCTCGGCCTTTCACCGCGCGTTCAAGAAATGGACGGGGCTGACACCGGGGGCGTATCGGGCGCAGGAGGGGTAAGGCGGCATGGCTGCCTGTGCATCGGGCTTTGTGGATGGACAGGTCAGGCGGATATGCACTAGGTTCTGACCCAAGCCTGCTGGCAATGCGCCAGAGCGATAGGCTTGCCGTTCTCCATGTCGCTTTTCATCCTGGGTGCTGTCGCGTTTGTAGCGAGCGTCGTCAGGCCAGACAAGGACTTACAGGACGACAAGGAAGGTTATGCGACAGGTGTCGTGTGGAAATGCGACATGAATGTCGTCTAATTAATAGTTAGGTAATACATGCACGAGTTCACAACCCCAATACTAGACTGGCTTAGCACCATTCATGGCTCAGGTGCACGAGGGCAATATGGTTGGGCACTTGTATTGATGCTCGTAGTTGTAGCTTCACGCCATATTTCACAGAACGAAGCTTCATCACAAAGAAAGTGCTTGAAAAATAAAATAGAAGAGAAGCTTTCTGAAAGAAAATTATCAGCATCAGCCATTGTAGAAATTGATAACAAACAATCAAAAATCAATGCCAGCCTACAAAAATCAAAAAACATCTACATTTTAGAAATTCTCACCTCCTCGTCCGATACTGCGGAACAAAAAATCGATGTGACGATGAGCACCGTTGATGACCTTGAGCTTTACCTTTCTGAGCATACATGTTTTTTACTATCTGACTTCAAGTAAAAGTCACTAATGCGGGCACACCTAACAAATGTATATGGACTCTCCCCACAAGCAGTGAGCAAAGCTTTGCTTTTGCACCTGTCGTCAGCGCGGTTGCATTCGTATATCCGGCCTGTTGTGGACGTTCACGCCCTGGCCATTCTGTAGTTCGCGCAGC
>JAEYXX010000081.1 GCA_023431055.1 Pseudomonadota bacterium | reverse complement strand
CGTTAAGCCCTTCAATGCTCCTTTGTTGTGTTAAGTGTTGGCAGACATCTGAACCCCGCCCTAGCGGTTCAGACCTTGAACCCCGAACTTCTCCCTCCCCATACGAAGCTCGGGGTTTTTTTTGCCTGTAAAAAGGCCGCTAGCGGCGATCTGATGACCCTCTCCCGCTTGCGGGAGAGGGTGCCCGAAGGGCGGGAGAGGGTGGGCTTGCTCCTGCTGTTCCATAGTGGGCACTGAATACTCCCTACGATCTCGTAGCGCACAGCTCACCCTGCGCTTCATTCCTCCTCAGCGCTTTCCTCATCCTCTTCCGGCAACAGGTCCAACCAGCCGGCCAGCACCATCTGCGCCTCTTCCACGCCCATGCGCTTGGGCGCCGAAAACAGCTGGATGCTGATGCCTTCGCCCCACTGCTTGCGAATGTCCTGACGGACCTTGAGCAGGGCGTTCTTCGCCGCGCCGAAGGCCAGCTTGTCGGCCTTGGTCAGCAGAATGTGCAGCGGCATGCCGCTGGCCACCGACCAGTCCAGCATCATGCAGTCGAACTCGGTCAGCGGGTGACGGATATCCATCATCAACACCAGCCCGCACAGGCTCTCGCGACTACCCAGATAGGCTTCCAGATGCTTCTGCCAGTGCTGCTTGAGCGGGATCGGTACCTTGGCGTAGCCGTAGCCGGGTAGGTCCACCAGACGGCGTTCGTCATCCAGGCGGAAGAAGTTGAGCAGCTGGGTGCGCCCCGGCGTCTTCGACGTGCGCGCCAGGCTGGCATGAGTCAGGGTGTTGAGCGCGCTCGACTTGCCCGCGTTGGAACGGCCGGCGAAGGCGACTTCCAGGCCGCTGTCCTCGGGGCACTGGTCGACCTTGGCGGCACTGATGAGGAAGCTGGCCTGCTGGCACAGACCGATGATGGGATTCTTCGGGAGCATGGAGGTATCCGGTGGTTGCCTCGACTCCATGAGAGGGTGCCTACAAATTGCTGCGCTCGACCATGCTGCGTTGGAACCAGCCTCAAAATGCTCATGTACTACTCGTACATTCCGCTTTCTCGGCTGCCTCCGCCTTGCCTGGCCTTCGCTCGCTGCTTTGTAGATACCCTCTGGCGGCTCGAGGGCTTGCGACATTTCCGCGCACCTGCGGCACGCCCGGTGGCGTGGCAAGCGGCGTCGTTTCCGTTTCAGCGTCGCCAGTATATAATGCCGCAGATTTTGTGTGCGCTTTGTCCCATCCGCAGGAACCCGATTGCCGGGAGCGATTACATCTCTGCTCGATAGAAAGCAGGACGTTCCCCACCCTGATGAGGCTGATCTGATGAAGAAAATGCTGCTCGCGGCTGTTTTTTTGACCCTGTCTTCTCATGGTCATGCCGCCCAGGATCCGCAAGCCGTGTACGACCGTTCCTGTGGCGTCTGCCACAATGGCCAGATACCCACCGCCCCGCAGAAGGGCGACAAGGCCGCCTGGGAGCCGCGTCTGGCCAAGGGTATGGATGTAATGGTGCAGAGCGTCACCAATGGTTTGAATGCCATGCCGCCTCGCGGCTTGTGCATGGACTGCACGGACGAGGACTACCAGGCGGTCATCACCCTGATGACCGAATGAGCAGGCCCGCCGATAACCCTTATCTCTCTTAGCCGTAATTGGATTAGCTGATGAACAAAGTACTCGTGAGTCTGCTGTTGACCCTGGGCCTCACCGGCGTGGCACAGGCTGCTGGCGATGCCGAAGCCGGTCAGGGCAAAGTTGCTGTCTGTGGTGCCTGCCATGGTGTCGATGGCAATAGCCCTGCGCCAAACTTTCCCAAGCTGGCCGGTCAGGGCGAGCGTTACTTGCTCAAGCAGCTGCACGACATCAAGTCCGGCGCCCGTCCGATCATTGAAATGACCGGTATGCTGGACAATCTCAGCGATCAGGACATGGCTGACATCGCCGCCTATTTCGCCAGCCAGAAGATGAGCGTCGGCGCTGCCGATCCCAAGCTGGTCGAGCGTGGTGAAGCGCTGTTCCGTGGCGGCAAGCTGGAAGAAGGCATGCCGGCCTGCATCGGTTGCCATGCGCCTAACGGTGCCGGTCTTGCCGCCGCTGGTTACCCGCACCTGGGTGGTCAGCATGCGCAGTACACCGCCAAGCAGCTGACCGACTTCCGCGAGGGTGACCGCACCAACGACGGTGATGCGATGATCATGCGTGCCATTGCGGCCAAGCTGAGCAACAAGGATATTGAAGCCGTATCCAGCTTCATCCAGGGTCTGCACTAAGAAGTTTTGTTAAGCGACCACTGTTGCAGTTGGTAAGACAAAGGGTGGCCACGGCCACCCTTTTTCATAGGCGCCATGGCTACAATGGGCGGAACCGGCCCAGCGGTAGCGAGTCATAGTCTCGAATCGCCACCAGGGCGACGCTTATCCAGTTGAGGAGTACCCCATGCGTAACCTGATTTTTGGCGCCGCTCTGGCGATCAGCAGCCTGTTCGGTCTTACTGCCCATGCCGAGCCGGTGGCCGGCCAGCAGTATGTCGAGCTGAAGAGCCCGGTGCCGGTGTCCAAGCCCGGCAAGGTCGAGGTCGTCGAGCTGTTCTGGTACGGCTGCCCGCACTGCTATCAGTTCGAAGCGACCCTCAACCCCTGGGTTGAAAAGCTGCCGGACGACGTCAATTTTGTCCGCGTCCCGGCACTGTTCGGCGGTATCTGGAACGTGCATGGCCAGGCATTCATCACCCTGGAGATGATGAAGGTCGAACACAAGGTGCATGACGCCGTGTTCAACGCCATCCACCAGGAGAAGAAGAAGCTGGCCTCGGCTGAAGAGTTCGCCGACTTCGTCGCCACTCAGGGTGTGGATCGCGACGCCTTCCTCAAGACCTTCAATTCCTTTGCCGTCAAAGGCCAGATGGAAAAGGCCAAGAAACTGGCCATGGCCTACCAGATCACTGGCGTACCGGTGATGATCGTCGGCGGCAAGTATCGCTTCGACCTGGGTTCGGCCGGTGGTCCACAGCAGACCCTCCAGGTCGCCGATCACCTGATCGCCAAGGAGCGCGAGGCGCTCTGAGCGCCCGCAGGCGCGACGCATGATGCGCCGCTGGCGGAAGACGCGTGCAGTTGGCCTGTGTGATCCACAGGTCAACCCGCACTGCTCGCCGCAAGCCGACTGGCCAGCCGACGGCCTTCTGCGCCTGCTCAGTTTCAACGTCCAGGTCGGCATCAACACTCAGCGTTATCACCACTACCTGACGCGCAGCTGGCAGCATCTGCTGCCCCATGCGGGGCGTGCCGGCAACCTGCAGCGCATTGGTGATCTGCTCGCCGATTTCGATCTGGTGGCGCTGCAGGAAGTCGACGGCGGCAGCCTGCGCTCGGGTTACGTCAATCAGGTCGAATACCTGGCCCAGCAGGGCGCCTTTCCCTACTGGTATCAGCAGCTCAATCGCAATCTCGGGCGCTTCGCCCAGCACAGCAATGGCGTGCTCAGCCGCTTGCGGCCTACCCTGCTGGAAGACCATCCGCTGCCTGGTCCGCCTGGTCGGGGGGCGATCTTTCTGCGTCTGGGGGAAGGCGAGCACGCACTGGGCGTGGTGATGATGCACCTCGCCCTGGGCGCCCGCACCCGCACTCGACAGTTGGCCTACATCCGCGAGCGGGTCAGCGAGTTTCGCCATCTGGTGCTGATGGGTGACATGAACACCCATGCCGTCGATCTGCTGGAAAACTCCCCGCTGCGTGATCTCGGCCTGCTGGCTCCGCAAGCCGAGGCGACCTTTCCCAGCTGGCGCCCGCAGCGCTGTCTCGACCATATCCTGCTCAGCTCGGAGCTCGAACTGGGCCGTGTCGACGTGCTCAGCCAGCCGATTTCCGACCACCTCCCCGTAGCCGTGGAAATCCGCTTGCCGGAAGCACAGAATGGCGCGCAAATGCCTATGCTGAAGACGCCATCTCCCGAGTAAGCCGTATGAGCGATGACGCGCGACGTTGGAAAGACAAATACCTGAGCAGCCTGGAACAACAGGAAAAGCTTGAGCGCCGTTGGGAGTCACGCCTGGATCTGCTGCGCCGTGGCCTGGTGCGCAGCAGTTTGGCTGCAGAGGGCACGGACAAGGCGGTCGATCAGTGCATGCAGGAGATGCGCGAGATTCTCCGCCGCGACGACATCGACGCTGCGCTGGGTGGCCTGATTCCACGCCTGGAAAAGGCTGTGCTGGATTCCGAGCAGCGCCGTCAGCAGCGTGCTGGCGAGGCCGCCACGGCATTGGCGGGCCTGATCGAACAGTTGCAACGTCTGCAGCCGCCGCGTGAGGTGCGCAAGGCGCTCAAGTCTCTCGGCAAGCAGCTGCAGGACGCCACCAGTCACCAGTATCTGTTGCCCGCGCTGCTCAGCCAGTTGAGCAACCTGCAAGGGCAGGCGCTGACCGTTCTGCAAGCGCCGGTGCAGGAGCAGCCCGGCCTGCTGCAGCGTCTGTTCGGCTCGCGGGGTGAAAGTAGCGAAGAGACCGCCAACGCTGGTCCTGCACCTGCACCTATATCAGAGCCTGAGGTTGAGCCTGCCACTGTCTCCGAGGCTGCGGAGCGCACGCCAGCGGTCGTCGTGCCTGCGAGCGAGCCGGCGGCTGTTGCCACCGTGGCAAAGGGGAGGTATCAGGCCAGCGACGCCGCGCCCATGCTCGACAGCCTGCCACTGCCGCCCGGTCTGGTGCCGCATGAGGAGGCCGGCGACAGCCCGTTCTCCCTGCCCAGCAGCGAGCCGGGATATAGCGCGGTGGCCCCGCATATCGCCAGCAGCTTGCGCAGCCTGCTCGACGAGCTGGAGTTGCCGGCACGTCATCAGCCGCAAGGCGATGCTCTGCGTCAGCGTCTGGAGGGCAACCTCAACTGGTACGAACTGGTACCCATGCTGGATGACCTGGCTGTGTTGGTATTGGCGGTCACCGACAGTGGCCAGCGTGAGTTCGCCGGTTATCTCAAGCAGCTCAACGAGCGCCTCGCCGCCTTCATCAGCACCCTCAGCGAAGCGCACGAGGGTTACACCGCCTCGGTGGAGAGCACACGCAGCTTCAACCAGCAGCTGCGCGATCAGGTCAGCGACCTGCAGAACAGCGTGCAGGAGGCGGCCGATCTCGAAGCGCTCAAGCAGGCGCTGGAGCAGCGCCTCGAAGGGCTGCTGCAGAGCGTCAGCAATCATCAGCGCCAGCGCGACAGCGGCGAGGATCAAGTGGCCGAGCGGTTGCAGGGGCTGGTCAAACGTGTAGCTGAAATGGAGCTGGAGGCGCAGCAGTTTCGCCAGCACATCGAGGAGCAGCGGCAGAAGTCCCTGCTCGATCCTCTGACCGGCTTGCCCAACCGCGCCGCCTGGAGCGAGCGCCTCGACCTGGAGATCGCCCGGCGCCAGCGCTATGGCGGCCAGTTGCTGATGGCGGTGCTGGATATCGACCACTTCAAGCGGATCAACGACGGCTACGGCCACCTTGCAGGCGACCGGGTGCTGAAGATCATCGCCGGGGAGCTGCACAAGCGCCTGCGCAAGACCGATTTTATCGCCCGCTTCGGTGGCGAGGAGTTCGTACTGCTGATTCCGGGCACGCCGCTGGAGGGTGGCGTGCAACTGCTGGAAACCCTGCGCTTGGCGGTCGAGGCCTGCCCGTTCCACTTCAAGGGCGAGCCGGTGACCATCACCCTGTCTGCCGGCATCGCGGAGTTCCGCGATGGTGAGGCCACCGAGGTCACCTTCGAGCGCGCCGACCAGGCGCTATACCGCGCCAAGGGTGCCGGGCGTAATCGCGTCGAACAGGCCTGACTGCAGGTCTTTGCTCAGGTCGTGATTTCCGCCCGAGGCTGGCTTGCAGATGCATGGGGACGTGCCCGTGGTGCATGGTCGTCGTCATCCTGCAGCGGCACTTCGTTGCCCTGTGCGTCATACAGCTTGCCGCCGATGAAATGGTCGCCTTCGTGCAGGGCGGCGATGTCACGATAGCGCAGGCTGCGCTCGGTACCCGCCACGAACACCGACTGCTGGTCCGAATTGCCTGTGGTGAAGTGGTTGAACAGCAGGTTGAGCAGGATCGCCATGATCGCTGCCGAGCTGATGCCGGAATGGAAGATGGTTTCGAACCAGGCCGGAAAGTGGTGATAGAAGCTGGGCATGGCGATGGGGATCATGCCGAAACCGATGGAGGTGGCGACGAACACCAGATTCTATGTTGTTGCGGTAGTCCACCTTGGCCAGGATGCGGATGCCGCTGGCCGCCACCGTGCCGAACAGCACGATACCCGCGCCGCCGAGCACCGAGGTCGGCACCGCGGCGATGACCCGGCCCATGATCGGCAGCAGGCCGAGAGTGACCAGAATCAGCCCGCCGGTGGCCACCACGTAGCGACTCTTGACCCCGGTGACGGCAACCAGGCCGACATTCTGAGCGAAGGCGCTCTGGGTGAAGGAGCCGAACAGCGGCGCGATGATGCTGGCGATCATGTCGGCGCATACCGTTGCCGAGGCGCTTGGAGTCCACCCGGGTGTCGATGATGTCGCCCACGGCGAGAATGTCGGCGGAAGTTTCCACCAGGATCACCATCACCACGATCAGCATCGAGACGATCGCCGCCACCTCGAATACCGGCATGCCGAAATGCAGCGGTGCCGGAAAGGCCAGCACCGGCCCTTCACTGACCTTGGAAAAGTCGGCCATGCCGAACGCCAGAGCGACCAGCGTGCCGATCACCATCGCCAGCAGGATCGACAGGCGCGAGAGGGTGGCGCTGCCCACCTTGCTCAAGAGAAGAACGGTCGCCAGGGTGAAGGCGGCCAGGCCGATATTGGCCATGCTGCCGAAGTCCGCCGCGGCGCTGTTGCCGCCCATGGCCCAGCACGCGGCTACCGGCATCAGGGTGAGGCCGATGGTGGTGATGACGATACCGGTCACCAGTGGCGGGAAGAACTTGGTGATCTTGGAGAAGATCGGAGTGATCAGCAGGCCGATCACTGCTGCCCCTATCACCGCGCCGAACACCACCGGGAGCCCACCTTCACCGCCATTGGCCCCGACTATCGCCACGAGGGTGGCGACGCTGGCGAACGACACGCCCTGCACCAGCGGCAACTGACAGCCGAAGAACGGCAGGCCTAAGGTCTGTAGCAGGGTAGCAGCGCCGCCGACGAACAGCGAGGCGGCGATCAGCAGGCCGATGTCCGCAGGCGACAGGCCGGCCGCCTGACCGACGATCAGTGGCACGGCAACGATGCCGCCATACATGGTCAGTACATGTTGCAGGCCGTAGAGCAGATTGGAGCCGATGCCGAGGTTCTCGTCCTCGGGGCGCTGAGGGGGGGAGGTCATGGGAAAACTACTCGCTGTTGTTCTTGTGCGAGCGATGTAGACAACATTTGTCTATCTTGGCTGCTTCTCTGTATACATTTATCTGGGTGGCCATTTCCCTGAGCGCCGCTGCGTTTTCCCTCATCAGCGTTGCGCTTCTGCTGCAAACGCGAGTATTCGATGGCTGCGCCGACTCGCGAGGCACCCCCTGCAGGCCCTAGACTATGCACACCTGTCAGCGGAGATACCCATGGACATTTTCAGCATCGCCGTGCTGATCTTTCTGGTCACCGACCCTTTCGGCAATATCGCCATCTACATCGCCGCGCTGAAGAACGTCGAGCCGCGCCGGCGCATCTGGATCGCCGCGCGCGAGCTGCTGTTCGCTCTTGGCCTGCTGCTGCTGTTCCTCACCTTTGGTGACAAATTCCTCACCAGCCTCGGGCTGTCACGCGAGGCAACCGCCATCGCCGGCGGTATCATCCTGTTCGTCATCGCCATGCGCCTGATCTTTCCCAGCCCGCAAGGCCTGCTCGGCGACGTGCCGGATGGCGAGCCGATGCTGGTGCCGCTGGCCACGCCTGCGGTCGCCGGACCTTCGGCCCTCGCGGTGCTGATGACCCTGCGCAACACCCACACCGGGCCGCTCTGGGAGCTTTACCTGGCGGTCATCCTGGCCTGGGCGGCGACGGCATTCATCCTGTTGCAGGCTTCGTTCCTGCAGCGTTTTCTCGGTAATCGCGGGTTGATGGCGGTGGAACGCTTGATGGGCATGCTGCTGATCATGCTCAGCGTCGACATGCTGCTGGACAACCTGCAGAGCGTATTCGGTCACGCATGAAGTCTCTTTGCCTTGCCCTCGTTCTTGTTCTGCTCGCCGGCTGTACTGGCGGTCTGCGTATCGACGACAGCCATACCGCGACTGGCCAGAACAGCCGTGTGCAGTACGTCGTGCTGCACTACACCTCCGCCGATCTGCAGCGTTCGCTCGACCTGCTGACGCAGACCGAGGTGAGCAGCCACTACCTGATCGGCGATGCGCCGCCGACCGTCTACCGCCTGGTGGACGAGAATCGCCGTGCCTGGCACGTCGGCGTCAGCGAATGGAAGGGGCGTACCTGGCTCAACAGCACCACCATCGGCATCGAGCTGGTCAACCAGGGCTACTACGAGACGCCGGCCGGTCGCTACTGGCAGCCTTTCGCCCCGCAGCAGATCGATACCCTGATCGTACTGCTCAAGGACATCGTCAAACGTCACCAGCTACCGCAGGGCTCGATCATTGCGCACAGTGACGTGGCGCCGCAGCGCAAGGTCGATCCGGGCCCGCTGTTCCCCTGGAAACGCCTTGCCGACGAGGGCCTGGTGCCCTGGCCGAACGAAGACGCGGTGGCGCGTCAGCAGGCGCTGTTCAGCACCAGCCTGCCCAGTGTGCAGTGGTTCCAGGAACAACTGGCGCAGCAGGGTTATACGGTGCCGCAGCATGGCGAGCTGGACGAGGCGACGCGCAACGTCATTGCCGCCTTCCAGATGAAATACCGTCCGGCCAATTACGATGGTCAGCCGGATGCGGAAACCGCAGCACGTTTGCTGGTGCTCAATCTGCAGGCGGCAGGCTGAGCAGCGCAGGCCATGGCGTCAGCCGGCCAGTTCGCCCAGGCGTTGCGCCAGCAGCTTGAAGTCGTAGGGTTTGATGATGCTTTCAGTGGCAGCCGCCTTGTCGCGCGCGCGCACCTCGGCGAGCAGTTCGCGCTCGTCGTAGCCACTGGCAAACAGCACCGGTAGTGTCGGACGCAACCGGCGTGCGGCTTGCACCAGTTCGCGCCCGTCCATGCCGGGCAGGCCGATGTCGCTCATCAGCAGATCGATATGCTGCGGCGTACTCAGTAGTTCCAGGGCACTGGGCGCGTCGCGCAAGGCATGCACTTGGTAGCCGAACTCACCTAGCACCTCGGCAGTGAGTTCGCGCACGACGTCGTCGTCCTCGACCAGGAGAATGGTCTTGGCGCCGGCGGAGTCGATTTCGGTCATGAAGTTCTCTGTTTGTGCGCGCAGAATGCGCGAATGTTTGGCAAACTTCGGGGTCTGCGCATGGTCAGTGTGCCACACGCCTCCCTGGATAAGAACAAGCGAGACAGTCATCGAATGGACGTCCCAGTGTCGAATGAGTCCGCCATGGACGAAAAAGGTTTTCGCCGCATTCTCAATCGTAATGTCGGATTACCGCTCGGCCTGGGTCTGGTCGGCGCCCTGTTCTTTGCGCTGTTGATCGGTTATCTGCTCAACGTTATCCGCTGGGTCGAGCACACCGATCAGGTGCTCAACCGGGCCAGCGAGGTGTACAAGCTGACCCTGGATCTGGAAACCGGCATGCGCGGGTTCCTGCTCAGTGGCGACGAGGACTACCTCGCCCCCTATGAACAGGCGCGCGGCAAATTTCGTCCGCTGACCGAGCAGCTCATCGACATGGTCGGTGACAACCCGACACAGATGCAGCGGCTCGAACGCCTCTTGGCATTGCAGGAGCAGTGGGACCTGTTCGCTCAGGAAGTCATCGGCAGTCGTCGCGATGGCGGCAATTTCATGGCCGAGGTGGGACGAGGGCGCGGCAAGAACCTCACCGACGGCATGCGCCGTGAGCTCGACACCTTCATCAACAGCGAACGCGAGCTGCGGCGGCAGCGCAATGCCGAAGTAAGCAGCACCACGCTCTGGGGGGCCGGTATCTATCTGGTGGTCAGCATCCTGTTCAGTGCCCTGTTGGCGCTGTTCGGTCGCCGTGAGCTGATGAACCTTTCGCAAACCTATTCACAGGCGATGGCCAAGCAGTCCGATTACGCCGATGAGCAGCGTCGCCGTGCCTGGCTGGGCGGCGGCCAGACCCTGCTGGCCGAGCGTCTACTCGGCCAGCCGCAGGTGCAGGAATTGGCCGATCGCTCCCTTGAGTTTCTCGCCGAGTATCTCAATTGCGTGGTGGCCGCCCTGTATCTGCGCGATGCCCAGACGGGCGACCTCACGCGCGTTGCCGGCTATGGCTTCAGCGAGGACGCCAGCCTCAAGGAGCATTTCTACCGCGGTGAGGGGCTGATCGGACAGGCTGCTCGTGGCCGTCGTCTGGTCTGCCTCGATGATCTGCCGGCGGATTACATCAAGGTCGCTTCGAGTCTCGGCGAAGGCCAACCAGTGAGCGTTGCCCTGGTGCCGCTGCAGTCCGAAGATCGCGTCAACGGTGTGGTCGAATTGGCCTTCATGCGTGTACTGGAGCCGCGTGAGCGCGAGTTCCTCGAGGCCATCGCCAGCAATGTCGGGATTGCACTTGAAGCGGCGCGCTATCGCCAGCGTCTGCAAGAGGTGCTCGGCCAGACTCAGCAACTCAACGAGGAGCTGCAGACCCAGCAGGAAGAACTGCGTGCCGCCAATGAGGAGTTGGAGCAGCAGGCGCGGGTGCTCAAGGAATCCCAGGCGCACCTGGAAACCCAGCAGGCCGAGCTGGAGCAAACCAACGAAAAACTCTCCGAGCAGGCGCAGACCCTGGCCGACCAGCGTGACGAGCTGGACCAGCGCAATACCACGCTCGGCCGCATCCAGGCGCAGCTCGAAGAGCGCGCCGAAGAGCTGCAACGTGCCAGCCGCTACAAGTCTGAATTCCTTGCCAACATGAGCCATGAGCTGCGCACGCCGCTCAACAGCTCGCTGATCCTGGCCAAGCTGCTGGCGGAGAACGGCAAAGGCAATCTCGACGACGAACAGGTCAAGTTCGCCGAATCGATCTACTCGGCCGGCAATGACCTGCTCAACCTGATCAATGACATCCTCGACATCGCCAAGGTCGAGGCCGGCAAGCTCGAGGTGCGCCCTGAACGCACGCCGTTGGCCAGCATGCTGGAGAGCCTGCGCGATGTGTTCGTGCCCCTGGCTGGCGAGCGCGGCCTGAGCTTCCAGATCGAGGAGCAGGGCGAGTTGCCACAGGTGCTGTTCACCGACCGCCAACGCGCCGAGCAGATCCTGCGCAACCTGCTGTCCAATGCCTTCAAGTTCACCGATCGTGGCGGCGTGACCCTCAGCGTGTCGCGTCAGGATGATCATTACCTGGCCTTCGCCGTACGCGACACCGGCATCGGCATCGCGGCGGATCAACAAGAAGCGATCTTCGAGGCCTTCCGCCAGGCCGATGGCACCACCAACCGCCGCTATAGCGGCACCGGTCTGGGGCTTTCCATCTCGCGTGATCTGGCGGGGCTGCTCGGTGGCTCGATCACGGTCAGCAGCGTGCCGGGCGAGGGCAGTACCTTCACCCTGCTGCTGCCCGAGCGCCTGGTCGAGGGCGCTGCTCCCAGTCAGCCGATTGCCGCGCCTCGGGTGGTGGCTGAGCCGCCACTACCGGTCGCCGCTGTCGCTGCCGCCCCGGCGATGCCGCGAGCGCCAGCGCCTTTCGCCGATGACCGCGAGCACCTCGACGAGTGTGGCGGCCGCCGCGTGCTGGTGGTCGAGGACGAAGTGCGCTTTGCCCGCATCCTCTTCGATCTGGCTCACGAGCTGGGCTACGCCTGTCTGGTGGCTACCTGCGCCGATGAAGGCCTGGAGCTGGCGCGGCAGTACCGCCCGGATGCCATCCTGCTCGACATGCGCCTGCCCGACGGCTCAGGCCTCGGTGTGCTGCAACGTCTGAAGGATGATCCGCAGACCCGTCATATCCCTGTGCATGTGGTCTCGGTCGAGGACCAGAGCGAGGCTGCCCTGCACCTCGGCGCAGTCGGTTATGCACTCAAGCCCACCAGCCGCGATCAACTCAAGGAAGTCTTCGGCAAGTTGGAGGCCAAGCTCAACCAGCAGGTGAAACGCGTCCTGCTGGTCGAGGACGACCCGTTGCAGCGCGACAGCGTGGCCCGCCTGATCGGCGACGAAGACATCGAGATCACTGCCGTGGCCCTGGCCGGCGAAGCGCTGGAGAAACTGCGCACGACCGTCTTCGACTGCATGATCATCGACCTCAAGCTGCCCGACATGCAGGGCAACGAACTACTGCGACGCATGGCCGAGGAGGACATCTGCTCCTTCCCGCCAGTGATCGTCTACACCGGGCGCAACCTGACCCGCGACGAGGAAGCCGAGCTGCTCAAGTATTCGCGCTCGATCATCATCAAGGGCGCGCGATCGCCGGAGCGGCTGTTGGACGAGGTCACCCTGTTCCTGCACAAGGTCGAGGCCGAGCTGTCCAGCGAGCACCAGAAGATGCTCAAGACCGCGCGCAGCCGTGACAAACTGTTCGAGGGCCGCCGCCTGCTGCTGGTCGATGACGACGTGCGTAACATCTTCGCCCTGTCCAGCGCGCTGGAGCAGAAGGGCGCCTCGGTGGAGGTGGCGCGCAACGGCCATGAGGCATTGGCCAAACTGCGCGAACACGACGACATCGACCTTGTACTGATGGACGTGATGATGCCGGAGATGGATGGCTACGAGGCCACCCGGCAGATTCGCCTGGAAGAACGCTGGAAAAACCTGCCGATCATTGCGGTGACGGCCAAGGCGATGAAGGATGACCAGGAGCGCTGCCGTCAGGTCGGTGCCAACGATTACCTGGCCAAACCCATCGACCTAGATCGCCTGTTCTCCCTGATCCGCGTGTGGATGCCCAAGCTGGAGCGTCTGTGATGCCTGACGAAATCGAGCTGCGCCTGCTGATCGAGGCGATCTATCTGCGTTACAGCTACGACTTTCGCGATTATTCGAAAGCCTCGCTCAAGCGCCGTGTGCGTCAGGCGCAGGCGCAGCTCGATTGCCCGACCATTTCAGCGCTGCAGGAGCGCATCCTGCACGAGCCGCAGGCGTTCATGCAGCTGTTGCAGTACCTCACCATCCCGGTCAGCGAGATGTTCCGCGACCCCGACTACTTTCTCGCCCTGCGCGAGCAGGTGGTGCCGCTGCTGCACACCTATCCGTCGTTGAAGGTCTGGGTGGCTGGCTGCAGCACGGGTGAGGAGGTGTACTCCCTGGCCATCCTGCTGCACGAGGAAGGCCTGTTGGAGCGCACCATGATCTATGCCACCGACATCAACCCGCACTCACTGGAAAAGGCCGAACAGGGCATCTTCGCCCTCGACAACCTGCGCACCTACACCCAGAACTACCAGCTGTCCGGCGGCAAGCGGGCGTTTTCCGACTATTACTCGGCGGCCTATGACCGCGTGCTGTTCGACAAGTCGTTGCGCGCCAACGTGACCTTCGCCGACCACAGCCTGGCCACCGACAGCGTGTTCGCCGAAACCCACCTGGTGTCGTGCCGCAACGTGCTGATCTATTTCAACCGTGACCTGCAGGACCGTGCCCTCGGTCTGTTCCACGAGTCCCTCTGTCATCGCGGCTTTCTCGGCCTGGGCAGCAAGGAAAGCCTGGATTTCTCCGCCTACGCCCGACACTTCGAAGCCGTGTCGCGCCCCGAGCGGATTTTTCGCAAGCGATGAGCAGCCAGCGGATCAACCTCCGCGGCCAGGTTCGTGCGCCGCTGCAGGCGCTACTGATCGGCGCTTCTGCTGGCGGCGTGGAAGCCTTGCTCAGCCTGCTCGAAGGCCTGCCGCCGGACTACCGGCTGCCGGTGGTGTGCCTGCTGCATCAGCCGGATCGCAACGACAGCCTGCTGGCAGACCTGCTCGCCCGGCGCCTACGGCTGCCGGTCAAGGAAGCCGAGGACAAGGAATACCTGCGCAGCGGCATGGTTTACGTGGCGCCCGCGGGTTACCACCTGTCCATCGAAACCGAGCGCAGCTTTTCCCTCAGTCGTGAGGAGCCGCGGCATTTCTCCCGGCCCTCGATTGACATCCTCTTCGAGTCTGCGGCCGATGCCTACGGCGAGCACCTGGCTGCTGCGCTTCTGACTGGCGCCAACGAGGATGGCGCTGCCGGCCTGCTGGCTGTTCAGCAGGCCGATGGTCTGACACTGGTACAGGACCCGGCCGACGCGCTGGTGCCCACCATGCCGAATGCCGCGCTGGCGCTGCTCAAACCGGATTTTCTCCTCCCTATCAATGCCATGCGCCTGCTGCTGGCCGAACTGGATACCCTGCCATGCTGAGGAAGATTGAAGCCAAGGTGCTGATCGTCGACGACCTGCCGGAAAACCTCCTGGCACTGCGTTCGCTGATCCAGAGCGAGGATCGCACCGTGTTCCAGGCCAGCAGTGCCGATGAGGCCTTGTCGCTACTGCTCGAAAACGAATTCGCCCTGGCCATTCTCGACGTGAAGATGCCGGGCATGAACGGCTTCGAGTTGGCCGAGCTGATGCGTGGCACGGAGAAGACCAAGCACATTCCGATCATCTTCGTCAGTGCGGTCGGGCGCGACATGGACTATGCCTTTCGGGGTTACGAGAGCGGTGCGGTGGACTTCCTGCACAAGCCGCTGTCGCCCTTCGAGGTACGCAGCAAGGTGGCGATGTTCGTCGACCTGTACCGCCACCGTAAGGCGCTGAGCATGCAGCTGGAGGTGGTCGAGGCGGCGCGCCGTGAACAGGAGGCGCTACTCGAGGAGCTGCGCGAAACGCAGGCGGAGCTGCAGAAGGCGGTGGAGATGCGCGACGTGTTCATGTCCATCGCCTCGCACGAGCTGCGCACGCCGCTCAACGGCCTGATCCTTGATGTGCAACTGCGCCGGCTGCGCCTGGAACAGGGGCGCATGGATGCCTTCAGTGCCGACAAGCTGCGGGAGATGATCACCCGCGACGAGCGCCAGATTCGCAGCCTGAGCCGGCTGATCGACGACATGCTGGACGTTTCACGGATCCGCACCGGCAAGCTGTCGGTGCGCCCGGAGCCGGGCGACCTGGGCGTGCTGGCCGGCAATGTGGTAGAGGGGCTGGCCGCGCAGTTCGCCAGCGCTGGTAGTCATATCGAACTGCAGGTCGAGGGGCCTGCGCCGGTGATGATGGACGAGTTCCGCATCGAGCAGGTGCTGGCCAACCTGCTGACCAACGCCCTGCGCTACGGCGGCGGCAAGCCGGTATCGGTGCGGGTTGGGGCGGCGGGCGAACAGGTGCGTGCCGAGGTGCGCGATCAGGGTATCGGTATCTCCGAAGCGGATCAGCAGCGCGTGTTCGAACAGTTCGAGCGTGTTTCCTCTGCCGACGCCCCCCAGGGGCTGGGGTTGGGCCTGTTCATCAGCGAGCAGATCGTCCAGGCCCATGGCGGGCGCATCGAGCTTAGCAGCCGCCTTGGCGAGGGCTCCTGCTTCAGCGTTGTACTGCCGCGACGGAACTGATCGTGCAAATTGCACGTGTCGCAAATCATGCATCTTGCAAAGTGCATGAGAAGGATTGCGTTTTGCTTATATAAGTTATTGATTTATAAGGATATTTACGACGATAGAAATTGGCATGAGCGCTGCAGAATCAGTCGTGTAAGCCCCGACTGACCTGCTAATGGAGAAGCATCATGCACATCGTCCGACTGAGCCTGTTCTGTGTCGCTGCATTGCTGGTCAACGGGGCTTACGCCAAGGATTTCAGTGGTTCGGCTGGCGCCATCGCCAAGACCGCCGAATTCACCCTCTCCAACTCGCCGGTCTGGGAATCGCGCGTCGGTGCGCAGCAGGATGGTTCTGCCGAGCTGCGCAAGCAGAGCGTCCACAGCGTCGGCGATGACGCCAAGTGGCTGCGTATCTCTGACGATGGCGCCACCGATACCGCCAATCGCGAGCCACGTCCAGCCAACAGCACCCCGCGCTGGGTGTTCTGACCGACAAGGAGTCCTGCCATGTCCAGAAGCGCCATCCTGTTTTTGATCATGACCCTGTCGAGCCTGGCCGTGCTGTGGTTGAACCCCGGCCTGGAGGCAGGATTCGCCCTGCTGCTCAAGGGAGCCAGCGCCGTTTTCGGCCTGGGCTTTCTGGTGGCCCTGATGGCTGGGCGGCGTATCAAGTTCGACCCTGTCCTGCGCTGAAACTGATCAGCAGGGCCAAATGAAACGCCGCGAAGATCGCGGCGTTTTTTGTTGCCCGAGTCACCAGGGCCGGTCGTTTCGATCCCTCAGACCGGCAGGCTGAAATAGAAGTTGGCGCCCTCGCCGGGGCGAGAATGCACGCCGAGCTGACCGCCGTGCAGCTGCACGATTTCCCGTGCCAGCGCCAAACCGAGGCCGACGCCGCCCTTGCGTCTGCCGACCTGGACGAAGGGTTCGAAAATGCGCGGTTGCTGCTCGAAGGGAATGCCCTCGCCCTGGTCGCGAACGCTGATGATCACGCGTTCACCATGGCGGCGCACCTGCAGCCGTACCTTGTCTCCCGGGTTGCTGTAGCGCAGGGCGTTGTCGGTCAGGTTGTCCAGCAGCCGTTCCATCTGCGCGACGTCGAGGTTCAGGCGCGGCAGCGGCTCATGCACCTCGCAGACCAGCTCCACCTCACGCTCCGCGGCCTTCTCGGCAAAGCGCTGCGGCGTGCGCTGGATCAGTTCGGCCAGGTCGCAAGGGCTGCGTTGCAGGGGCTGCATGCCGTTCTGGTAGCGCGAGAAGTTGAGCAGGTCGTCGATCAGTTGCACCAGGCGATGCATTTCCTCGTCGACGGTGCGCATCAGTTCCCGCTCGCGGCCGGTGGGCGGCAGCGACAGGCGCTCGCGCAGCAGGCTGAACGCCATGTGCATGCCGGTGATCGGCGTGCGCAGCTCGTGGGACGCACGCAGGATGAATTCGCTGCGCACGCGCTCGAAGGCGCGCTGCTTGGTCACGTCGCGCAGCACCATCACCGCACCGACACTGCCACCCTCGATGACCTGCACCGGGGTCAGCGCCCAGGCCAGCAAACGGGTTTCGCCGTCGCGCTCGATCTGCAGGTCGGCCGGTGGTTCGCCCAGCAGCTCACCGGCGAGCACCTGACGTAATGCCTCGTCCACCGCGTGGTCCGGCAGCAGCGGGCCGATGGGCTGGCCGAGCATGTCGGGCTGCCAGGACAGCTGGCGCAGCGCCACCGGGTTGGCGTGCTCGATGCGGCCCTGGGCGTCGAGGATGACCAGGCCATCGTCGATGCTGTCGAGCACCGCCTTCAGGCGCCCCTCGCTGCTCAGCAGCTGCTTGAGATTGCTCGAATGGTATTCGCGCAGCGCTTCGGTCATCAGGCCGAAGCGGCGGCTCAGCACGGCCAGCTCCACGACGGGCGATACCGGCAGCACCACGTCGTACTTGCCCTGGCCGATCTGGTCGGCGGCCCGCGCCAGCATGTCGATGGGCGCGCCGAAACGGCGGGCGATGCCATGGGCGGTGAGTACGCCGATCGCCAGTACTGCCAGGCCCGTCAGCACCAGCAGCCCGGCGATCAGTCGCGAGCGTTCGGCGGCTTTGCGCTCGGCGGCGATCACCCAGGCGACGACCTGGTCCTGCTGCTCCAGTAGATGGTTGCGCAGATGCTGGAAGGCGTCGGTGAAAGGTTTGTAGTTGGCCAGGTTGTGCGGCGTCTGACCTGCCGGGGTGCCCTCGCTCGCCCTTCTTTCCATCTCGTCATAGAGCGCTGATGCCTGTTCCAGTGCGCTTACGTACTCCTGGCCGAGGTTGGCCTGAAAGCCCTCGTCGAAGGCGGCGCGGAATGACTGGCGAATGGCTTCCAGGCGTTGTGCGTCGGGCTTCTGGTCGATCAGCACCATCAGCTCGTCGCCCAGGTGCTGACGCAGCTTCTGACCGATTCGCACGGCATCGAAGCCGCGCTGGATCAGGTCGCTCTGACTGTGTGACATCTGCGTGACGCTGAACAGGCCGAGCAGCAGCCCCAGCAGGGCCACGGTGATCAGCGCCGAAATGCTGAGAAACAGGCGCGTGCGAAGCTTCATCGACAGCTTCATGGTGGTCCCATGGTTAGAGGTTGTACTGCTTGCGTTTGCGATAGAGGGTCGAGGTATCGATACCCAGTGTCTTGGCCGCCATGTCGAGGGTGCTGCTGCTGGCCAGGACGGCGGCGATATGGGCCTTTTCCAGCTCCTCCAGGCTCATCGGTGCACCGACCCGTACGGTGGTGGTCGGTGCTTCGCTGCTGCCGCCGAGGCCCAGGTGGGCGATTTCCACCGTCTCCTGCTGGCAAATGATGCTGGCGCGCTCGATGACGTTGCGCAGCTCGCGGATATTGCCCGGCCAGCTATAGGCCTGTAGCGCGGCTGCCGCCTCGGGGCTGAAGGCACAGGCCGGACGGCCGTAGTCGCTGACGAAACGGGCGAGGAAGCGTTCGGCCAGGGACATCACGTCTTCATGACGCTCACGCAGCGGCGGCAGTTTCAGGGTGATGACGTTGAGGCGGTAGAGCAGGTCTTCGCGAAAGCGTCCCTCGCGCACCATCTCGTCGAGGTCCAGGTTGGTGGCGGCGACGATGCGCACGTCGGCGCGGCGCGTGACCGGGTCGCCAACACGCTCGTATTCCTTGTCCTGAATGAAGCGCAGCAGCTTGGGCTGCAGCGTCAGCGGGAAGTCGCCGATTTCGTCGAGGAACAGGGTGCCGCCATCAGCCTGGCTGACCCGGCCCTGAGTGCTCTCGCTGGCGCCGGTAAAGGAGCCGCGGGCGTGGCCGAACAGCTCGCTCTCCATCAGCTCGGCGGTCAGCGACGGGCAGTTGATGGTCACGCAGGTACGCTTGGCGCGGCGGCTCCAGCCGTGAATGGCGCGGGCCAGTTCGCCCTTGCCGGTGCCCGACTCGCCGAGAATGAGGATATTGGCGTCGGTGGCCGCCACCTGACGCGCGGTTTCCAGAATCGACATCATCGCCGGGCTGTGCGAATCGAGCCCGTCCTTGGCCTTGCGGACCTCGCCTTCGAGTGCTTCCAGGCGCGCGGCCAGGGTTCGCACCTCCAGCTGCTTGGCGGCCGCCAGGCGTAGTTGATCCGGAGTACAGGGTTTGACCAGGTAATCGGCGGCGCCTGCCTGAATGGCATCGACTGCAGTGTCCACGGCGGAGTGGGCGGTGACGATCACTACACGCATCCACGGCGCCTGGATGCGCATCTGTGCCAGCAGGTCGAGGCCGTTGTCCTCACCCAGACGCAGATCGAGAAAGCACAGGTCGAATACCTGTCGCTGCAGCAATGCCTCGGCCTGTGCGGCACTGCTGGCACCGGCGACGTCATAGCCTTCATCTTCGAGGCAGTAGCGGAAAGTACGTAGAATCGCTGCTTCGTCGTCCACCAGCAGAATGCGCCCGCTGGTCTGCTCTGCTACTGCCATGTATGTGCTCCGTCGAACTGGTCAATGCAGCTTAGTCAGGTAAAAACCGTGCAAGTTGCACGGCCTGACAACGCCGGTACTGCACCCTGCATGCAGGCAGGATGCCGTTAATTTATTTAACTTTATGTTTTAAAAGGATTTTCCTGAATTTTCCGGGCTGGTATGGGTCTTGCGATATTCCTCGTATCGTTTCAAGAACAGGAGTGAAACTCATGCCCCCGTTCAAACCCATGCTTCTGGCAGCCGGTACCGCGTTGATGCTCGGCCTGACGCCTGTAGCCAGCCACGCTGCCGAGAGCGGCCTGGCCGCGCAACTCAGTGCTGCACGTCAGGAAGGTTCGATCTGGACCGCTTTCGCGCTTAACCGCCACCTCAACCCCTACAAGCTCGACATCGACGTGAAGGACGGCGTGGCCAACCTCAGCGGTAAGGTCGAGACCGATGTGCAGAAGGAGCTGGCCGAGCAGGTGGCGCTGAGCATAGAGGGCATCGACTCGGTGGACAATCGCATCGAGGTCGGCAGCGACGCCGTCGAGGGCAATCCGCCCGGTATGGTGCAGCGTCTCGAGGACGCCAGCCTCGCGGCCACGGTGAAGTCCAAGCTGCTGTGGAACAGCAACACCCGCGGCCTGGACATCGAGGTCAAGAGCGAGTCCGGCAACATCACCCTCAGTGGTCATGCGCAGACCCCGGCTGCCAAGGAGCTGGCTGGCCAGCTGGCAGCCAATACCGACGGCGTGCGCGAGGTGTTCAACCACCTCAGCATCAGCACCGCTGACAGCAGTAGCAGCGAAGTGCAGACCACCCTCGACGAGGCGCGCGAAAACATCAGCGACAGCTGGATCACCAGCAAGGTCAAGGCGAGCTTTTTCTACAGCCGCAACCTGGATGCGATGAATATTTCGGTGAACACCGACGACGGCCTGGTCAGCCTGCGCGGCAGTGTGCTGAGCAGTGCCGAGAAGCGCCTGGCGGTCGAGATCGCCCGCAACATTCGCGGCGTGCGTGGCGTCGATGCAGATGCCCTGCGTATCAACAGTTGAACCAAGCAATCGCGGCCGCTGGAGCGGCCGATAACCCGCAAGTCCCATCGCCAAGGAGAGAATCCATGAGCAGCAAGACCGCACAACTCAATGAACTGATCGAGATTACCCGCGACGGCAAGCGCTTCTACGAGCATGCCCACGATGAGGTCAAGGATATCCGCCTGCAGGCGCTGTTCCGCGACATGGTGCGCGCCAAGACCGAAGTGATCGACGCCTTGAGCGTCAAGGTCGCCGCCAATCAGAGCGAGCCGGCGACCGGTGGCACCCTGCTGGGCAAGCTGCGCCAGGTCTACGCCGACACCCGCGCGACCCTGGCCAAGGATGAAGAGGCCACCTATGTGGCACAGCTGGAGGAGGCGGAAGACCGCATTTTGCATGCCTTCGAAGATGCGCTGGAAAGTGCGGACAATGATGTTCGCATGCTGCTCGCCGTGGAGATGCCCAAGGTGCAGGCTTGCCACGACCGTATGCGGGCGCTGAAGCAGAATATGCAGTAATCCTCGCGCGTCATCTGAAGCCCCTGCACGCATTGCGTGCGGGGGATTTTTTGTTGGGCAGATCGGACTGGCAAATACGTGTGTGCTGACGATGGCTTTTCCTCCTGACGGGGACCGTATCGCGAGCTTGCAAGATTTTCACAAGCTCAAGCTCGAGGGCGTCTGTCTTTGCTTTTGCTCTTAGGCTGCGTTCGCACAGGCGACGCCCAAGTCCCCTTCAGGAGGCCGAGTGGAATCGCCGTGGAAGGGGTTGAGCGACATGGATGTCGCGAGAGCCACGATGGGCCAGGGATGGCCCTTCGTGGCGTGCCCCTGGAGCGGTGATGGAGCGAGGGAACCCCGGCGTAGCCGGGGCCGGATGTCGGGGTGCCCTTCTCTTTGGTTACTTTCTCTTGGGCAAGCAAGAGAAAGTGACTCGCCCGTGAGGGGCGAAACCAAGACGAAAGTTCGACACGCCAATGATCTTTGCCCGGATGCAAATAGCGCAAAAGAACACACAAACTTGCCAGTCCGGTATCAGTCTGCCTTTCACCGAAGCGCCTTTCTCTGCCAAAGCGAAACGTAGCCGACGTTCATTTAACTGTCACATTCGTTTCATACAGTGTTCACCAGGCCTGCTGATACTTGGGCCAGTTCCATCCAACACAACACCATCCTGCTAGGAGCAAGGCATGAAACTGAAGCGTTTGATGGCGGCCCTGACTTTCGCCGCCGCTGGCGTAAGCGCCGTATCTGCTGTAGCCGCCGTCGACCCGGCTCTGCCGACCTATGAAAAGACTTCCGGTGTATCGGGCAACCTGTCCAGCGTCGGTTCCGACTCGCTGGCCAACCTGATGACCCTGTGGGCAGAAGAGTTCAAAAAGAACTACCCCAACGTCAACATCCAGATCCAGGCCGCTGGTTCCTCCACCGCGCCACCCGCGCTGACCGAAGGCACCGCCAACATGGGCCCGATGAGCCGTCCGATGAAGGACAGCGAAATCCAGGCCTTCGAAGAGAAGTACGGCTACAAGCCGACCGCCGTTCCGGTGGCCATCGACGCCCTGGCCGTGTTCGTGCACAAGGACAACCCGATCAAGTCGCTGTCGATCGAGCAGGTCGATGCGATCTTCTCCAGCACCCGCCTGTGCGGTGGCGACAAGGACATCAAGACCTGGGGTGACCTCGGTCTGACCGGCGAGTGGGCAGGCAAGCCGCTGCAGCTGTTCGGTCGTAACTCGGTATCCGGCACCTACGGCTACTTCAAGGAAGAAGCCCTGTGCAAAGGCGACTTCAAGGCCAACGTCAACGAGCAGCCGGGTTCGGCTTCGGTTGTCCAGTCGATCTCCAGCACCCTGAACGCCATCGGCTACTCGGGCATCGGCTACAAGACCTCCAGCGTTCGCGCTGTGCCGCTGGTCGACAAGAGCGGTCAGGTCGAAGAAGCCAACGAAACCAACGCGCTGTCCGGCAAGTACCCGCTGGCCCGTTTCTTCTACGTCTATGTGAACAAGGCGCCGAACCAGCCGCTGAGCCCGCTGGATGCCGAGTTCGTCAAGCTGGTGCTGTCCAAGCAGGGTCAGGAAGTTGTGGTCAAGGACGGTTACATCCCGCTGCCGTCCAAGGTCGCCGAAAAGACCATGAAAGAACTGGGTCTGTAATTTCAGCGCCTGACGATATCGGTCGGCTGAGCTTCATCTGACGGCCGATAGTGCCCGCCACTCCAGAGAGTGGTGGGCTTCGTCATGTCAGGTGGCTGTAACCTTTCTGTCATACAAGCTCGCTAGATTGACACGCCTGTACAGCCCTATGCGCTGCACTTGAGCCCGCGCAGAGACCTCTCGCATGAATGACTTGGCAAACGAATCCGTGAATCGCTCACAGAATCCCCTGGGGATCGATTTCAACACCCCCGCCCTGAAACGCAAGCGCCGCCTGCGTGCCCTCAAGGACCGCATGGCGCGTTGGTACGTCTCCATTGGCGGGTTGGCGGTGCTCGGTGCCATCACCCTGATCTTCTTCTACCTTGCCCACGTCGTGCTGCCCATGTTCCAAGGGGCCGAGCTGCAGGCGCGCAAGGTGCAACAACCGGCCTGGCTGGCCGAGGCGCACACGCCGCTGCTGCTGGCGGTCGAAGAGCAGAACCAGGTCGCCATGCGCCTGGACAATGCCGGAGCCATACAGTTTTTCGAACTCAAGAGCGGCGAAGCCCTGCAGCGCCTGCAGCTGCCGCTGCCGGAAGGTGTCAGCATCGCCTCCGTCAGTCAGGATCAGCCCGGCACCCGTCGCGTGGTGCTCGGCCTGTCCAACGGCCAGGCGCTGGTGATCCAGCACAACTACAAGATCACCTACCCGGACAACGTGCGCACCATCGCACCGCAGATCGATTACCCCTATGGCGAGACGCCGATCGAGGTCGATCCGCAGGGCCGTCCGCTCGAGCACGTTGCCGTCAACCTCAACAGCGGCACGCTGATGCTGGCCGGCTCCACCGGCAACGAGCTGCACCTGATCAGCCTCGGCCGTGAAGAAAACCTGTTCACCGGCGAGGTCAGCGTCAGCGAAGAGCGTATCAACCTGCCGCAGATCGGCGAGCCGATCAGTCAGCTGATTCTCGACCCGCGCCAGCTGTGGCTGTACGTGTTCAATGGCGATTCCAGCGCCGACGTCTTCGACCTGCGCAAACGTAGCCTCAATGGCCGCTACGACCTGCTCAAGGACACGTCCAATCGCGTAACCAGCGTCAATAGCCTGCTCGGCGGCATCTCGATCATGATCGGCGACGCCAAGGGTGGTATCCAGCAGTGGTTTATGGTGCGCGACAAGGATGGCAAGTCCACCTTCCAGTCGATCCGCAGCTTCCAGCTGGGCGATAGCGCGATCACCCAGATCCTGCCCGAGGAGCGGCGCAAGGGCTTCATGGCGCTGGATGCCGATGGCCGCCTGGGTATTTTCCACAGCACTGCGCACCGCACCCTGCTCAAGCAGCAGGTCGCCGAAGGCAGCGCCATCGCCGCGCTGTCGCCGCGTGCCACCCGTGTATTGGTGGAGTCGGACGGCAAGCTGCAGCGTTTCGTGGTCGACAATCCGCACCCGGAAATTTCCTGGAGCTCGCTGTGGGGCAAGGTCTGGTACGAAAGCTACCCGGAACCGGACTACGTCTGGCAATCGACCTCGGCCAACACCGATTTCGAAGCCAAGCTGAGCCTCTCGCCGCTGGCCTTCGGTACCCTCAAGGCGGCCTTCTACGCCATGCTGCTGGCCGCGCCGCTGGCGGTGGCCGCGGCGATCTACACCGCCTACTTCATGGCGCCGCGCATGCGCACCAAGGTCAAGCCGGTGATCGAGCTGATGGAGGCGCTGCCGACGGTAATTCTCGGCTTCTTCGCCGGTCTGTTCCTCGCGCCGTTCTTGGAGAACCACTTACCCGGTATCTTCAGTCTGCTGTTGCTGACACCGGTGGGCATCCTGTTGTTCGGTTTCCTCTGGACCAAACTGCCTGAGTCCGTGCGTCATCGCGTGCCCGAAGGTTGGGAAGCGGCGCTGCTGATCCCGGTGGTCATCGTCGTGGGCTGGATTTCCTTCAGCATGAGCGGCCATCTGGAGAACTGGCTGTTCGATGGCAACATGCGCCTGTGGCTGTCCAATGACCTGGGCATTCCCTTCGACCAGCGCAATGCTCTGGTAGTCGGCCTGGCCATGGGCTTCGCGGTAATTCCGAACATCTACTCGATCGCCGAAGACGCCGTGTTCAGCGTGCCCAAGAGCCTGACGTTCGGCTCCCTGGCGCTCGGCGCCACGCCCTGGCAGACCCTGACCCGCGTGGTGATCCTCACTGCCAGCCCGGGCATCTTCTCGGCGCTGATGATCGGCATGGGCCGCGCGGTCGGCGAGACCATGATCGTGCTGATGGCCACCGGCAACACGCCGATCATGGACATCAACATCTTCGAAGGCATGCGCACCCTGGCGGCCAACGTCGCCGTGGAAATGCCCGAGTCGGAGGTCGGCGGTACTCACTACCGCGTGCTGTTCCTGGCGGCGTTGGTGCTGCTGATGTTCACCTTCGTGATGAACACCCTGGCCGAACTGATCCGTCAGCGCCTGCGCACCAAGTATTCGTCGCTGTAAGGCTTTGGAAGGTATATGTCCGTGAAACAGAACAACCTGAAATCCTGGTACAAGAGCGGCGCCCCGGGCGTATGGATGAGCGGTGGCGCGGTGGCCATCGCCATCATCATGACCCTCGGTCTGCTGGCGGTGATCGCCACCCGCGGTCTGGGCCATTTCTGGCCGGCGGATATCCTCGAAGCCGACTACCAGGTGCCTGGTCAGGAAGCGCGG
The DNA here is from genome assembly GCA_023431055.1 of Pseudomonadota bacterium. Classification (GTDB taxonomy): domain Bacteria; phylum Pseudomonadota; class Gammaproteobacteria; order Pseudomonadales; family Pseudomonadaceae; genus Aquipseudomonas. The sequence goes on along the minus strand of JAEYXX010000081.1, from coordinate 13,809 downwards.
GTGATGCTGGGTGAGGTGGTGCAGGTCGAGGAAGTGCCGCGCGCCCGTCTCGCTGCAGCCGGCCTGCCGGTCGCTGCGGAAGGTGGCGAATTCATGACCCGCGAGCTGATGAAAGTGGGTAACCGCGAATTGTTCGGCGCCGACTTCACCTGGGTGGTCGGCGAATGGCTGAGCAACCCGCGCAAGCCGGCCGGCATCACCGTGCTGGAGCGCCGCGAGTGGGGCAACTTCTACGGCAACCTGGTCAACGTCAAGGAAAGCGGGCAGATCGTCGCCGAGGGCGACGCCGCCTGGCCGGCGCTGCAGGAGCGTCTGGATCGTGTCGAGGACCTGCATGCCCAGCTGGTGCGCCTGGAGAAGCGCGACATCGGCCGCATCAACCATGGCCTCGAGCGCATCCGCCTGGAAGGTCGCAAGCTGCAATTGCAGGACAAGCTGGACGCTGCCGCGCAAGCGGACATGGACGCCCGCCGCGATGCCCTGAACGCCGAGTACAAGGTGCTCGAAGAGCGCATGGTGGCGCTGAACCAGCAGATCAACCGCGATAGCGTGACCCTCAGCGCCAGTGATGGCCGGCAGACCGAGATCGCCCTGGGCAAGATCGTCCGCGCCTTCCGCCCGAACGCCATGAGCACCCTCGACAAGCTCGGCTTCTACGCCATGAAACTGTGGGAATTCGTCAGTGACGAACCGCGTGAGGCCAACACCGAAGGCGGTATCTTCCCCGCCATCTTCGGCACCGTGCTGATGGTCATGCTGATGGCGGTGATCGTCACCCCGTTCGGCGTGATCGCCGCGGTGTACCTGCGTGAATACGCGCATCAGGGTGCACTGACCCGGGTGATCCGCATCGCGGTGAACAACCTGGCCGGCGTGCCTTCGATCGTCTACGGCGTGTTCGGCCTGGGCTTCTTCGTCTATGTGCTGGGCGGCTCGATCGACCAGCTGTTCTTCCCCGAGTCCGCACCGGCGCCGACCTTCGGTACACCGGGCCTGATGTGGGCCTCGCTGACCCTGGCGATCCTGACCCTGCCGGTGGTCATCGTCGCCACCGAGGAAGGCCTGGCGCGGATTCCGCGTGCCGTGCGTGAAGGTTCGCTGGCGCTTGGCGCGACCAAGGCCGAGACGCTGTGGAAGGTGGTGATCCCGATGGCCAGCCCGGCGATGATGACCGGCCTGATCCTCGCCGTGGCGCGCGCCGCCGGCGAGGTGGCGCCGCTGATGCTGGTGGGTGTGGTGAAGCTGGCGCCGACCCTGCCGCTCAATGGCAACTACCCGTACCTGCACCTGGATCAGAAGATCATGCACCTGGGCTTCCATATCTACGACGTCGGCTTCCAGAGCCCCAACGTCGAGGCTGCGCGCCCGCTGGTTTACGCCACGGCGCTGCTGCTGGTGATCGTCATCGCCCTGCTCAACCTGACCGCGGTCTATATCCGTAACCACCTGCGCGAGAAGTACAAGGCGCTGGATCACTAATTCTGCTGCAGGTGGCAAGCTGCAGGCCTCAGGCAAGAGCCGACCTGTAGCCTGCAGCTTGAAGCCTATAGCCTCCGAAGGAGACTGGTATGCAACACGAAACCCATACCCACGGTATCGATCTGGCCGCCCTCGGCCGTGACAAGCAGAGCCTGAGCCTGGCCAACGAGGCCACGGCCATCGCCGTGCCGGGTCTGAACCTGTACTACGGCCAGAAGCAGGCGCTGTTCGACGTCAAGATGGATATCCCCAAGCAGCGTGTGACCGCCTTCATCGGCCCGTCCGGCTGCGGCAAGTCGACCCTGCTGCGCACCTTCAACCGCATGAACGATCTGGTCGACGGTTGCCGTGTGGAAGGCGAGATCAACATCGACGGGCGCAACATCTATCGCAAGGGCGAGGACGTTGCCGAGCTGCGCCGCCGCGTCGGCATGGTGTTCCAGAAGCCCAACCCCTTCCCCAAGAGCATCTACGAGAACGTGGTGTACGGCCTGCGCATCCAGGGCATCAACAGCAAGCGCGTGCTCGACGAGGCGGTGGAGTGGGCGCTGAAGAGCGCGGCGCTGTGGGATGAGGTCAAGGACCGTCTGCATGATTCGGCCCTCGGCCTGTCCGGCGGTCAGCAGCAGCGTCTGGTGATCGCCCGCACCGTGGCGGTGCAGCCGGAAGTGCTGCTGCTCGACGAACCCTGCTCGGCGCTCGACCCGATCTCCACGCTGAAGGTCGAAGAGCTGATCTACGAGCTCAAGAGCAAGTACACCATCGTCATCGTCACCCACAACATGCAGCAGGCGGCGCGCGTCTCCGACTACACCGCGTTCATGTACATGGGCAAGCTGATCGAGTTCGGCGACACCGATACCCTGTTCACCAACCCGGCCAAGAAGCAGACCGAGGACTACATCACCGGTCGCTATGGCTAAGGCACGCGTTGCGTGCCCGCTTCAGGCCGTAGGCTACAGGCTGCAGGCCAGAAGCGCTGACTCGATGGTTACAGACAATCACTGACAGCCTGCGGCCTGTAGCCTGCAGCCTGTGGCTCGCGGAGCGACCTATGAACAAAGACAACCTTACCCAGCACATCTCCCAGCAGTTCAACGCCGAACTGGAAGAAGTGCGCAGCCACCTGCTGGCCATGGGCGGCCTGGTGGAAAAGCAGGTCAACGACGCCGTCACCGCACTGATCGAGGCCGACTCCGGTCTGGCCCAGCAGGTGCGTGAGATCGATGACCAGATCAACCAGATGGAGCGCAACATCGACGAGGAATGCGTGCGCATTCTCGCCCGTCGCCAGCCGGCGGCCTCCGACCTGCGCCTGATCATCAGCATCTCCAAGTCGGTGATCGACCTCGAGCGTATCGGCGACGAGTCGACCAAGATCGCCAAGCGCGCCATCCTCCTTACGGAAGAGGGTGAGTCGCCCAAGGGCTACGTCGAGGTTCGTCACATCGGCGATCAGGTACGCAAGATGGTGCAGGAGGCGCTGGACGCCTTCGCCCGTTTCGACGCCGACCTGGCCCTGTCGGTGGCGCAGTACGACAAGACCGTCGACCGCGAGTACAAGACCGCGCTGCGTGAACTGGTCACCTACATGATGGAAGATCCGCGTTCGATCTCCCGCGTGCTCAACGTGATCTGGGCCCTGCGCTCGCTTGAGCGTATCGGCGATCATGCGCGCAACATCGCCGAACTGGTGATCTACCTGGTGCGTGGCACCGATGTCCGGCACATTGGTCTGACGCGCATGCGCGAAGAGGTCGAAGGCAAGTCCAAGGACTGATGCCTGCTTCGATGCCGACGGCCCGGGACTCCCGGGCCGTTTCGTTTGCGCGATTTGTTGTGCGTCAGACGTTTTTCCGTTGGCCTTAGGCCACTGGCCATGACTATGCTTATTGCCATTCGTACAGGAGTGGCCGATGAGCAAAGTCAGTGTGCTGGTGGTGGATGACGCGACCTTTATCCGTGATCTGGTCAAGAAAGGGCTGCGCGATAACTTCCCCGGCGTACAGATCGAGGAAGCGATCAATGGCCGCAAGGCCCAGCAGATGTTGAGCCGTCAGGTCATCGACCTGATTCTCTGCGACTGGGAAATGCCGGAAATGTCCGGCCTCGAACTGCTGACCTGGTGTCGCGAGCAGGACAACCTGAAAACCACGCCCTTCATCATGGTCACCAGCCGTGGCGACAAGGAGAACGTGGTGCAGGCGATCCAGGCGGGTGTCTCCGACTACATCGGCAAGCCCTTCTCCAACGAGCAACTGGTGACCAAGGTGAAGAAGGCGCTGAGCCGTTCCGGCAAGCTGCAGGCGCTGGCCGCGAGTGCGCCGCCGAAGATGCTCAGCAGCGGTGGTTTCGCCAACGATTCGCTGGCTGCGCTGACTGGCGGCAAGGCCGAAGTGGTCAAGCCCAGCGCACCCACGCCGGCACCTGCCGCCGCACCCGCACCAAGCGCTGCGCCTGCGCCTGCGCCCGCGGCTGCAGGCAAGGCGCCGGCCGGGCGTGGGCAGGGACAGTTGCGGCTGCCGAACGGCAGCATGGCCTGCGTGATCAAGGCGCTGAGCCTCAAGGAGGCGCTGCTGGTGGTCAAGCGGACCGAGCAGTTGCCGCAGGTGCTTGAGAGCGCGGTGCTCGATCTGGAGCAGGGCGAGGCAGCGGAAACCGCACGCCTCAACGGCTACCTGCACGCAGTAGCGGCCTTCGAGCCCAAGCCCGATAGCGAATGGCTGCAGCTGACCTTCCGCTTCGTCGACCGTGACCCGCAGAAGCTCGACTACCTGTCACGGCTGATCGCCCGCGGTACGGCGCAAAAGCATTTCAGCCCAGGCGCCTGATGCAGGCGCCGACAACCGTCGCGGACGTTTCCATGGGCAGGGCTGTGCCCATCAGCCGACCAATGGCGGTGCGCCGGTTCACAGCCTGACGGTCGGTGTCTCGCGCCGCTCATGCGGCGCTGCTAGTCTTGCTAACCCGGATATCGAAAAGCCATTAGATCCGAGTTGTTATGCTAGGGCGTCTGTTTTTCATCTGCAGCCTGCTGGTCCTCAGCGGCCAGGCCGCTGCCTTGACCATCTACAAATACGTCGACAAGAACGGCGTGGTGACCTATAGCGACCAGGCCGCGCCTGGCGCGCAGGTGTTCGTGTTCAACGACCGCATGGTCGAGCGCCTGGACAACCAGGTGAAGCTGGAAACCAAGAAGCACGAAGCCGGCGAAACCCTGCTGATTCGCAACGACCTGTACGCCCCGGTGGAAATCGAACTCAGGCTCGAGCAGGTGCAGAACGCCATCGGTGCACCGGGCAAGCCGATTCGCTGGGTGCTGCCGCCGCGCAGCAACATCCGCCTGGCGACCCTCACCGCGCAGGACCCATCCAAACCGCTGCGCTACAAGCCGAAGCTGCGCTACGCCCTTGGCGACCCACGCCTGCAACCGAGCATTCATCGTTACCCGCTGCCCTGGCGCGGCGGTCCTTTCCGCCAGACTCAGGGCGCCAACGGCACCTACAGCCATTTCACGCCCAAGGGCCGCTACGCGGTGGACATCGCCATGCCCGAGGGCACGCCCATCGTCGCCGCGCGCGGCGGGGTGGTGGTGAAGACCGAGAACCAGCAGAGTGGCCGCGGCAACAACCCGGCCGGCAACTTCGTGCGCATCCTGCATGACGACGGCACCATGGGCGTCTACCTGCATCTAATGAAGGGCTCGGTCAGCGTGCGTGAGGGCCAGCGAGTGGAAACCGGCAGCCTGCTGGCGCGCTCCGGCAACACCGGCAACAGCACCGGCCCGCACCTGCACTTCGTGGTGCAGCGCAACGTCGGTCTGGCGGTCGAGTCGATCCCCTTCAATTTCCGTCAGCCGGTCAACAGCCTGCCGAACTTCGCCGTTGGCGGCGAGTAAGCGGCAGGTATCGGAAGGTTTTAGCTGCGCTTGCCCAGGTCGCGGCTGAAGCCCCTCCCGCGGTTCGATACGGTTTTCCCTGCCCCCGATTCTGTAGGAGCGGATTTATCCGCGATCAGGGTTTGCAGTGTTGTCCGTCGTATCGCGGCTGAAGCCACTCCTACAGGTCGCGGCTGAAGCCCCTGCCGCAATACCTTCCTGCGCCTCGCGGCATCTCTCTGCTCAGGCCATTGCTGACTGATTTCCCCGCATTTCACTTAAGCCAGGGCGCCGCTGTGTCGTCTGTGTAAGAAGCACGTCCGCCTTCTGCGCGACGCAGGCGGAAGCAGGCCTTCCGCTCGTCGTTCGTTGCCCTGTGAGCGGAAAGGATCTTTCACCTGGCGGTTAGCTTAAAGCCTTTAATATCAATGGCTTGGTTTGTTGGCACCGCTATTGCTATCACTCAGGAAAACGGGTGTCCGACTATGGCTATCGATTCAGATTACGTTCAAAGCATGGCGACCCAGCTGGCCCAGTACGAAGTTCAGGGCCAGCTGGCCAAGGCCAACCGCAACCAGGCGGCGTACAAGGCGCAGCTCAACGCGCTGACTACCCTGGACAGCGCGCTGAAGACCTTCAAGAGTGCCGCCAATGGGCTCAAGTCCTCTGGCAGCAGCATGCTGGTCAACAGCGCCAGCTTCAACCAGGAGGGCTATGCCAGCGCCACGGTGGGCAGCAAGGCGGTGGCCGGCAGTTACGATTTCTTCGTCCAGCAACTGGCCAGCAAGAGTCAGATTGCCCTGCAAGGCCTGCAGGACGGCGACCTCGGTAGCGGCACCCTGACCATCGGCCAGAATGGCGGCTCGTTCAACATCGATCTGGCATCCGTTACCACGCTCGACGAACTGGCCAAGGCCATCAACGGCGCAGCGGACAACGAGGGGGTGAAGGCGACGCTAGTGCGCAGCAATGGCCAGGTCAACCTGGTGCTGACCAGCGAGAAGACCGGCGCCGATCAGGCCATCAGCCTGAGTGCCAGCGGCAATACTGCCTTCCAGGATGCGGTGGCCGGGCGTCAGGAGCTGTCGGTCGCCAAGGATGCCATCGTGCGTCTGGGTGGCGAGAGCGGCATCGAGCTGACCAGCACCAGCAACACCTTCGACAACGTGATCGATGGTGTCAGCCTGACCTTCAACAAGGCACACAAGAGCGGTGATGCGCCCCTGACCATGGAGGTCGGTCAGGATCAGAAGGCGACCAAGGAGAAGGCGCAGTCCTTCATCAACGCCTTCAACGCGCTGATGACCAGTTTCGACTCGCTCACCGCCAGCGGCGGCGAGAGCGGTGGTCGTGGAGCCCTGGCCGGTGACGCCAGCGTGCGTGCCATCGAGGGCATGCTCAATCAGTTGGTGCGGACCTCCTTTGGCGGGGCGAGTCTCACCGACTTTGGCATCAGCGCCGACCGCAACGGCAAGCTGACCATCGACAACGCCCGCTTTGAAAAGGCCGTGGCAGCCAACCCCGAAGGCTTCGAAAAGCTCTTCACCGACAAGGGCAACCTGCTCGATACCCTGGACAAGAACCTGGCGGTCTACACCAGCAGCGCCGGTGGCCTGCTGACCAACCGCAAGGACACCCTCAACACCCAGCTGCGCAGTGTCGATCAACAACTCGACACCATCCAGAAGCAGTACGACTCCTACTACGCCCGCTATCTCCGCCAGTACACCGGTCTCATGCAGACCATGGCGGCGATGGAACAGACCTACGGAATGTTCTGATGAGTGCCTACAACCTCAATGAAAGTTACGACAGCTATCGCACCGTAGACCTCGAGGCGCGCGCAGCCGCAGCCTCGCCTTACGAGCTGGTGCTGGTGCTGTTCGATGGCCTGCTCGACGAGCTGGCGCGCGCCCGTGGCCATATCGAGGCCAAGCGTTACCAGCAGAAGGGCCAGTCCCTGGAGAAGTGCCTGAACATCCTCGGTGGCCTCAATGGCGCTCTCGACTACGAGAACGGCGGTGAGCTGGTGCAGGGCCTGGCGCGGCTCTACGACTACTGCATCTATCGCCTCTCCGATGTCAGCGTCAGCCTGTCGCTGGAAGGCCTGGATGAAGTGGTCGGTCTGCTTGGCGTGCTGCGTGAAGGTTGGGAAGGCGTGAATGCAACGCGCAAGTGAACTGCGCGCCCTGCAGCAGCTGCACGCCCAGTTGGCACAAGCGCTGGAGCAGGCTGACTGGACGCGCATCGGCGAGATCGATGCGCTGATCCGCTCCTGTCTGCAACTGCTGGCGGGGCTACCGAGCATCAGCGACGAAGTGCGTGAGGCCAAGGAGCAGCTGCGACGCCTGCACGGGCAGGCACGTGTTGCCTGCGCCGAAGAATGCGAGCGGGTGCGTCGGCTGTTGCTGACGCATCTGGAATATGCCGAAGGGCGCAGCGCTTACATGCGCGTCGACCTGTATCAAGCCGGGAGATGAAGGTGCTGCAACTGATCAATGCCACTGCGCGGACCAGTCCGAGCGGCTCCGCCGAGCAAACGCTGCCGTCGGGGTTTGCCCAGGCTGGTAGCGCCAACGCTACCGCTCGGCCCTTCGATCAACAGATGGCCATTCAGGGCTTCGCCGCCGCTGCGCCGCAGGCGTTGCAAAGCGCGAGCGGCACACCTGAAACCATTCATGTCAGCGAAGCGGATGCCGAGCAGTGGCTGGCCAGCGTGCTGGGACAACAGGCCGTGCGCATCGAGGCGCGCGAAGCGTCGCAGCAGGCGCCGCACGAACGAGCGGAGCAGGACCACTCCGACGACGAGCAGGTCGTGACGTTGCCTGGCGAACTCGTCGGCCAGGCGCAGCCGCAACCTCGTCAGCCGGTGCCCGCCGAGTCGTCGCGCGCGGCAAGCACGCCAGCGCTCGGTCAATCGCCTGCGCCATTGCCGGCCCAGGTCGCGCCTGCCGCGCTGCAGATGGCCGCCGAAGTCGCGACACAGACGGCAGCGCCCGGGCTGGTCAATGAGAGCGCCGAGCTCAAGGTGCTCGAACGCTTGCCGGGTAGCAGCATTGATGGCGACAAGACGGCTCCGGCCACTGCCGCCGCGACCCCTGCGACGACTGCGCCGCTGGCGGCCGAGCGGCCACTCAAGCTGCACGCGCCGCAGGCACAGTGGGGCGAGCAGATGCTGGCCAGCCTGCGTGAACACGTCGATCTGCAGATCAACCAGCGCATCCAAAACGCCACCATCCGCCTCGACCCGCCGGAGCTGGGCAGCCTGGAGATTTTCCTCAGCCACGAATCCGGTCGTCTCAGCGTGCAGCTGTCGGCGGCCAATGCCGACGTGGCGCGTCTGCTGCAGCAGACCAGCGAGCGCCTGCGTCAGGAGCTGGTGGGGCAGAACTTCGTGCAGGTCAACGTGCAGGTTTCCGCCGATGCCCAGGGCGGACGCCAGCAGCAACAGGCGCAGGCCTGGCTCACCGAGGATGAGGTGGCCGCAGCCGTCACGCTGCCGGCTGCCGGCGAGCGCAGCGCCGGGCTATCCACCAGTGATGTGCTGGTCACCGTTTAATTTTTCGCAAGTGAATCGAGAGTACTCATGACAATGCCGCGCGTCCTCCTGCTGCTGGTTATCTTCAACACCCTGGTGGTGGTTGGCGGCACCTTCTTCAACTACGCCACGCTCAAGTCCATGCAGAGCGGCCAGAGCGTGCTCGGCATCTCCGCTGGCGCTGGTGGCAGCGAAGCGCAGGAGGTCAACAGCGAGTACCGCTTCTTCCCCATCGAGAAGGTGATCGTCAGCCTTCAGGGTGAGACCCGCGAGCATTATTTCGTTCTGGATCTGGTGCTGCAGGCCGACCCGGAGACCGATCCGAAGAAGCTCGAGCAGATCGATCCGATGGTGCGCAATTCGGTGGTGGCGCATCTGTCCTCGATGACTTTCGAGAAGCTGCGCGGCATGCCGATTCCCGAGCTGCAAAGCACGCTGGAGCGGGTGCTGCTGGATGATTTCGCCAGCAAGAAACTGGCGATGCCCTTCGCCAACGTGTTGGTCAGCAAGCTGATCGTCCAGTAGGACGCGGCAAGCGACCGCGCTGGAATCGGAGCCGAATATCCATGAACGCCAACTGCGCCATCGACTACCGCTACGCCGCCGAACAGGGCGGTGCCGCGCTGTTCGCCCCGGGGGCCGAGCAGAAGTGGCTGCTGCAGTACCTGCCATTGGTCAAGCGCATCGTCAGCCAGCTGTCGTTGCAGGCCAACCAGGTGCTCGACCGTGAGGACATGGAGCAGATCGGCCTGATGGGACTGCTCGAATGCCTGCGTCGCTACGGCACCCCGGACGAACAGTTCGGTCGCTTCGCCGCGCTGCGCATCCGTGGCGCGATTCTCGATGAGCTGCGTCGTCAGGACTGGCGGCCGCGCCAGGTTCGTCAGCAGACCCACAGGATTCGCGATGTCATTCGCCAACTGGCGCGGCAGCTGGGGCGGGTACCGCAGGAAGAGGAAATCCTCAAGGCTGCCGGGATCAGCGCCAAGGATTACCAGGAGTTTCTCCAGGCCGACGCCTGCGAGGCCATCGAAAGCCTCGACGAACTGCTGCAGAACGGCCATGAGGGCTTCGCCTGTGGCGGCAGCGCGGTCGAGGAGCGCGTGCTCAAGGAGCGTCTGCTGACCCAGGCGCTGAGCCAGCTCAGCGAACGCGAGCGGTTGGTGCTGACCCTTTACTACCAACACGAGCTGAGTCTCAAGGAAATCGCCCTGGTGCTGGAGCTGAGCGACGCGCGCGTCTGCCAGTTGAGCAAGCAGGCGATCGCCAAGGCCAGCCGTTACCTGAACGAGAGAGGCTAGGGTGCAGAAGTTATTAGGTGCATTGATCATCGTCGCCTGCGTGCTCGGTGGCTACGTCATGGCCCATGGCGAGCTGGCGATGCTCTGGCAGCCGGCCGAAGTGATCATCATCGTCGGCGCCGGTTTTGGCGCGCTGGTGGTGGCCAATCCCAAGGACGTGCTGCTGGAGATGCTGCACCAGATCAAGGGGGTGTTCGTCTACAAGAAGCGTGGCGAGGAGTTTCAGCGTCAGCTGCTGATGATGCTCTATGAGCTGCTGGAAATGGTCGACGTCGGCGGCCTCAAGGTGCTCGATGCGCATATCGAGGAGCCGGAGCAGAGCGAGCTGTTCGCCAAGTACCCGCTGATCCGTCAGGAGAAGAACCTGATGGCCTTCATCGCCGACAACTTCCGCCTGATGGCCATGGGCAAGATCAGCGCGCATGAACTCGAGGGCTTCCTCGAGCAGGAGCTGGAGGCCATGGAACACGTGCTGATGCAGCCTTCGCGCTCGCTGCACAAGATCGGCGAGGCCATGCCGGGCTTCGGCATCCTCGCGGCGATCCTCGGCATCGTCATCACCATGGGCAACATCGGCGGTTCGGTGGCCGAGATCGGCGCCCACGTCGCCGCCGCGCTGGTGGGCACTTTCCTCGGCATCTTCATGTGCTACTGCGTGATGGAACCGCTGTCGAGCGCCATGGGCCAGCGCATCAAGACCGAGATGTCGGCGCTCGAGTGCGTGCGTACCACCCTGGTCGCCCACGTCGCCGGCAAGCCCACGCTGCTGGCGGTGGATGCCGGGCGCAAGCTGATCGAGCAGGACGTCAAACCGGCGTTCAAGCAGCTGGAGATCTGGGTCAACCGTTACGAAGATGAAAGGGACGCTGCATGAAACCGCGCGGCGGTGACGGCCACGAGATCATCATCAAGCGGCGTGGCAAGAAGGGCGGCCACGACGAGCATGGCGGTGCCTGGAAGGTGGCCTTCGCCGACTTCACCATGGCCATGATGGCGCTGTTCATGGTGCTGTGGATCATCCAGCCGCAGACCCAGGACGCCAGCCGCGCCAATGCCGACATGCTGAACAATCCGCTGGTCGATGGTGGCGCCGGCATCTTCGATGGCACCAGCACCACGCCGCTGGATCTCGATGGTGTGCCGGTGCAGGTTGCCCCGCGCCGCGACCCCGAGAATCGCGCGCGCACGCCCCAGGAAGACCCAGGCGCGGCTCTGGGCGAGGGCCAGCCCGGCGAGCCGCGTCGCCCGCATTTCGCCGAGCCGCTGCAGATGCAGGAGCTGGCCAAGCTGATGAAGGAGCTGGCTCTGCAGCTGGACGCCGAGGCCAATATCGAAGTCCAGGTGGTGCCGCAGGGCCTGCGCATCCTGATCAAGGACGATGCGCAGCGTTTCATGTTCAACCGCGGCAGCTCCCACCTCAATCCGCACTTCGAGACCCTGCTGCGGCGTCTGGCCGGCATTCTGGGGCGGGTGGAAAACCATCTGATCATCAGCGGTCATACCGACTCCATGCCCTATCGCGGCGTGGTCGGTGGCTACAACAACTGGAACCTCTCCGGCGACCGTGCCTTGCGTGCGCGCAACGTGCTGGTCGAGGCTGGCCTGCCGACCGGCAACGTACTGCAGGTCGCCGCGCAGGCAGACGGCATGCCGCTGCTGCCGAACGACCCGGAGAACGGGGCCAATCGGCGTATCGAGCTGCTGTTGCTGACCAGCCAGGCCGAAGGCCTGTATCGCGAGTTGTTCGGCGAGGCTCAGGTGCGGGCGGAGGTTCGAGCCGAAGGCGTGAAACTCAGCCTGCCGGAGTCCTGAGCGATGGCGCGTTCCACCTCAGGGATTGCGGGCCTGGCAGTACACCTGCCGGGTTTCCAGCGCATAGAGACAGCCATCGATACTGGTCAGGCGAATGGTCGAGCCCTTGTGCCGGCCATAGAGCAGGTTGAACACCAGCTCGTCGTCGATCTCGCTGGCCAGTCCGGTGACCTGGCCGTCTTCGACACGCAATCGATAATTGCCGAGGAAGCCGTAGTCCACCACGCCCGAGGTTTCCAGAATGCTGTCGCCCTGGCGGGTCATGGCATAGAAACGACCATCGTTGACCTGCAGGCTGTGGCTGATGTCCAGCACCTGGCCATTGCTCAACTGCACCTGCCCGCTGGACTGGTAGCGGCCGTCGAGTTCGCTGCTGGAGAGGAAACTCAGCCACAGGGCAAGCATGCCCAGCAGCATGGCCATTGCCGTGGCGAACATGCCCAGCAACCAGGCGCCGCTGATGCCGCACTGTCTACCGAGGCTCATGGCAGGCACCTGCTCAGCTGCGCGTCGGCCACCTGGCTCAGCTGGCTTTCATGCAGCATCAGCGATCGCGCTGCGCCGCTGGGCTGCAGACACAGCAGCTCATAGAAACCGCCGTGCAGGCGCAGCACCACGGTCGCCGGCTTGCTGGCCAGTACCGCAAGCCGGCTGGTCAGGCCGTGAGTTTGCAGAATCAGCTGCTGCAGACGGTGCGAGTCCTGATCGATGTAGTGCACGTGCAGCGGGCCCAGATTCATTTCGCTGTTGTGTAGATCCTTGGGCTGACTGATGTGGTACAGCGTCGCGAACAGGCTGATTCCGGCGATGCCGAAAACACTCAGCAGGACCAACCAGGATGCCCGCTGGCGACTATGCCGGCGCAGAAAGGCGGGTTGCACGGCCGGTGTATCGAGCGTTTCGCTGGCTGCGCCAATGTCATCGGCGCTCGGCGGCTCGACCAGGTAGTTGGGGTTGAGCAGATAGCCGCGGCGCGGCAGGGTCTGGATGATTTCCCGGCTTTTCTCGTCGCTCAGTATCTGGCGCAGGGTATAGATCTGCTGGTTGAGGCTGCCCTGCCCGACCACCCGATCGGCCCAGGCATGATTCATCAGCTCGTCGCGTGACACCACCTCGCCAGGTTCCTGCAGCAGGCGTTCGAGCAGGCGGCTACCGGAATAGCCCAGGTCGATCTTCTCCTCGATGCCACTTTTGACCAGGGTCAGCTGATACAGCGCCGGGTAGAAGTGCGCATAGCAGTCGCTGCGCCCGGTCCTGATGATCAGGCAGGCGACGGTGCTTCCCGGCTCGGCTAGCGGCGTTTCGGGGGTGGTGTTCATGCGGTCCTTGAGGCGAGCGGCAATTCCATGCGGGAAATTTCCCGGCGACAGACGGTCGGCATTCTGGCGTCAGGGGAATGTACTGGCAAGTCTTGTGCCAGCCGCTGATGCTGGAGGCAGGTGCCATTCGCTGGGGGCGCTTACTCAATACTAGCCAGTCTGTGGGCGAAGTCGACGATATCGCCGAGATTCGCCGAAGCCGTATCGATCATGTCCAGGCTTGATGACAGTTGATCAATGTGCCTGATAAGACGGCATGGGGTGGGGGCCGCAGACAATAACAAACGCCCCGCTGGAGTAGCGGGGCGTTGGGGGGATCGGCGCAATCCTTTGCGCCTGGATGACGCGGGATCAGCCCAGCAGGGACATGACCATGCCCGGCATCTGGCCGGCTTGCTTGAGCATGGAGATGCCGGACTGCATCAGCATGCTGTTCTTGGTCATGTTGGCGCTTTCCTTGGCGAAGTCGGCGTCCATGATGCG